>NZ_CAMKRR010000120.1 GCF_946415235.1 uncultured Ruminococcus sp.
TGCACTTGTTTTATCCCTTTACTTATTAGTACCATTTTTTTCGAAAAAGACTAAGTAATTTTAGATATTTTTTATTTTTAACAATTATATCATAGATTTGGGATGATTACAATATATTTCCATTACTTTTCCATAATATATTCTTAAGAACTTATTTAATCCATCGATCATGGCTTCTTTTCCACATTTTCCTTCGTTGCGTTTTTTCTGGATAAAATCATAGACGGGATGCTCTGTATATTCGCTGCTGAAAGAAAATCGCTTATCAGCTCTCTTCTTGCTCGCTGCTCTTCTGTTTCATTTCTTCGTCTTCTGCTCATAATTAAAACCTCCGAAGTAGTGTCTCTTTTATTATACACTACTTCAGAGGTTTACACAAATTTTAGGATAGACTCAACATTTTTAATAGCAGCGGTCATCGCACACAGGAAATCGAGCTTTATTGTTGCTATATGAAATGTATTTTTTTGTCAAACTGAAATCCCCTTTCCGATATGGAAAGGGGATTTGATATTTTTTATATTGTGATAGCAGTCGGTATTAATCATTGTCTGTAAGGATGCTTTTCCAGCTTAATACCCATTCATCAATATTTTCGTTGAATACATATGTTTTGATTTGAATGTCAAAGCCGGTTCCTTTCCATATGATTTTACAGAAATCATCGAAAACATATGCGGCATATTGACCCTCGTTTGTCTTGGTATATTCACGTTTGAAGGCGTCTCCATAATATGCATATCCGTCATAGTATTCTCCGAGATAAGCATAAGAACCATCATTTTCTATCTCATAGAACATATACTGACAGGTATCGTCCATAAAATGATCTTCTGCCACGGTGATGTAGAGCTTGTGTTTGCCATCGGGAGAATCATATTGATGAGCATAGTAATCAGGAGTGAATAATTCAAAATCGAATAATACGCATATACCGTTTGATGTTTCTCTGACTGTTTTGGGCACAGTTACCTGGAATAGAATGATATTTTTTTCCTTATTATATACCATAGGGTGAGATTTATACTCCTGCCAAGTATAAAGACAGTATATAGCGGATTTTCTTACGATCTCTGGATCAAGTTCATAGTATTCGCAGAACGTCTCACTTTCGGCTATATCCAGAAATTTCCCTTGTATATAATCACATACAGGTGCTCTGAAATGAATACCCTCACCATATTCTTGTTCAAGTGTACCGAGTATAACGTCGCTTTTTTTGAAAAATTCACCGTCATAGATACCGAGGTATTTCTGTATTTCTTCATCATCGGTGCCGATATTCTCAAAATATGCTGTGAGTTCCCCGGGCGAACTTATGAAAGTTGATTTTATTTCAGCCCTGTCTGCTGTAGCAAGGATATCAACGCTGCTAATCTGTTTAAATGCTGTTTCCGGAGCTATAACTGCTTTTCTCAGTTCTACAAGATCGAAAATGTCAGCGTTTCCGTCTAAATTGACGTCAAGATAATTCAATTTATTGGAATAATTTGTTGTAGGTTTGTATTCACTTGAACCGTGGAGATAAAGCAACATAGTGACAAGGTCGCTTACATTCAGCTCGCTATCGTTATTTACGTCGCCTATGATATATGTACTAGAATTATGAAGTATTAAATCATCAGAAGTATCAGGATAGATTTTTTCCTGTGCTGTTGCGCTTATAGGATAGATGAATATGAATGTCAGTAAAGAAATAAAAAGAGAAATTATCTTTTTCATATAGATCCCACCTTTTTAAAAAGAAGACGATTTACACTTTTCCTTATAATAGTATATCATTAAATTTGGTATGAAATCTATACTATTCTATTACTTTTTAATGAAGTTTTTTTATAATATGGATGTATCTATGAACACTATCATGTATACTTCATCGAAAGTTCAATCCTGTCAGTCTTGATTATGAATTTGCATATGAACACTCCAAATCCTGTTCCTGTTTCGGAGTTGCTTACCCTTGAAATAGCGTTCCCAGATATGAGGTATATCCTCTTTCGAGATACCGCTCCCCGTATCTTTTACGTTGACTTTTACAAAGTTCTCATTTTACTCTGCTTTGACAAGTGTTGTACCGTTTTTAGTAGGTTTCAGGGTATTAGAGAGAAGATTAACGAATACTCTCTGAAATCTAGAACTGTCGGCTTCGATATTTGGTAGTTTGAGAGGAATGGAAATACAGGTTCTCGCTGTTTGGCAGTGAGAACCTGTATTTCATTGTAAAGTTTTTGTAAATATGCCAAAACCAGCTTGAAACCTGAAAAAATTTGTATTATTATGAAAATGGATAGGTATATCCGAACCATAAAACCAAGAGCTTGCAGAAAGGGTGATATTTATGAAAAAACTGATATCCATTATAACATCAGCAGTAGCGACATTATGTATGTTATCCGCTTTCTCCTCATATATGCCCGCCGTACGCTCTGCTGATGTCTCTCCTGTGCTTACCGCAGGCGATATGGGGGCAGAAGGTGCTTTTGAAGGTTTCTCCATAGAACTTACGGACGACAGAATAAACTTCATAACCGACTGTGAAGGTGGGAATATAGCATCAAAAGATAAATTCGAGCTTTACGGCACCGAAGCCGGTTACAGTCTCAAGCCGGAAAGCAACGGCAAATATGTCGTATATTTTGGTGTTGAGGCATACGAACCCGCATACCATAATAATGGTTCTATATGGATTCCTCCATATGATTTTTACATATACGAAATAGATGTCCGAGATAACGTCGTTGACATAAGCGGTATGTACAAGTACAACGATGCCACCTCTCAGCATGGCTCATCACTGAACATTTTTTCAAGTGATGGCACCTCTGTTACAACGAAATTATCATCTGAAAGGGATAACATATTTATGCGGACGGTCATATATTCTTTTTTCCCAAAGGAGGACTATTTTTTCGTATATGAATTTGTAAACACAACCGGATTTGAGATATGTGATTTAACGTTGATTATTACCTCCAATGATCCGAACGCTCTGTTTTACGGCAATTATGATATAATAAACCGAAAAAGCAATCTATATTTCCAAACTCAGGAGATATCGGATATTCTGCCTGTTCCCGAGTTCATTGCTGAAATCATGATCCCATATGAAGAAAGCGAACAAAAGAGCACACTGAAAGTGATAAAACATGAAGGCGATGATTTTACATTATACCGCATCGATCACGACAGATACGAAATATTGCCCGAGACACTTCAGGTGACCGATTTTAACGAAAACGATCTTAACGCAGACGGGAACTTCAATGTGGCAGATGTGGTACAGCTTCAAAAATACCTTCTCGGCTATACAGATACAGATATCATATCCTGGGAATTTGCTGATATTTGCAAGGACGGAGGACTTGACGTATTCGACCTCGTTATGCTGAAAAAAGCTCTCGTAAACTTAGATGCGCCTCATCTTACCGCAGGATATATGGGCGCAGTCAGCTTTGACGGCATAAAAGTCGAGCTTGACGGCAGCGTTCTGAAATTTATCACTGATTATAAAGAATGTTCCGTTATGTCCTCGAATAGCCTGTGTCCTTGCAAAGCAGAGGAAGCATATGCCTTCAGGCCTGAAAGCAACGGAAAATACTCGGTTCTCTTTATTCAGGAGATACCAATACCAGAATCTTATTATGAATCAATATGGTTTCCGCCAATGATACTGTACCTTTACGAAGTTGAGATAAAGAACAATACAGTCAATATCGATAAAATATACAGGATGTGCGACTGGGACAGCGAGTATAACAAGTGGTCAGATGAAGTATATCTTGAAGTATTTACAGCCAATGGCACCGAACTTTATAAGTCTGAATTCGGATTATTAGCCTTAATAAAAGTGTTTACAACCTATTGTATGTCCGATGATGATATTGCATTTGAATATATTCTCTACAATAACTCTGCAAAAAGTTGGATAGAAAACGTATATATATCCTCAAGCGATCCAAATGCTGAAATACAATGCGATCATAATCTACCTGTTAACGATTCTTCAAGCAGATTGAAGTACGCTGATGACCTGCCGCAAGCATTTCAAAGTTTAAATATGAAAAAGCTGTTCAAGTTCGAGGTTAAATATCCCATTCTTTGCCATTTGGGATACCAACCTCATGGTACTATTAAAATAACCGTAAAGGCTGACAAAATGCTGAAAAAGTACTCCATATACTATGCAGACTACGTTCTTCTGCCTTCAACGCTGAAAAGAACCGAAATCATAAAAACAGAATAGTATGCTTTCAACGCGAAGAAGCTTAGTGGGCAATTCTATTTGTGTTAAGCTGACAGAACTAATCGTTCTGTCAGCTCAGAATCGTTCGGCAATTTTTATTAACGAGTCTGGCTTATACAGCCTTGTACTTTCAAGCAAACTCTGCATAGCAACAAGCAGAGCTGATAGTGTTCCTCTTGATGAGTATAGCTTTGTAAAAAACGTGTATGATTGGTTCATGGATGTATTAGTATAACGTATAACATTTCGCCTTATCTACATACGAATATGCTATTACAGGACAGTTATAAATCAAAACAATCGTTGATACAAATTCAAATTTTCTTATATCAAATGATACCCTTAAGGCCACAATTCCTATTTTGCGTCATCGCAGAGTTTTAAGATAACTCGCTCTTACTAAAAATGGCAGCGGAACACGAATAAATCGTGCTCTGCCGCCTCTTTTTTATTCCAATTCTCCTGTCCGTTTAGGATTCCATTCATGACTTTGACAATCATCACGTCCAAGGAACATTGCTATATTCCGCCTCATATTTTTCAGTTCTTCAAGCTGTGGCTTCTCATCTCGAATCTCATTTTTTAACTTCTCTACTTCATTTCTGAGCTTTTTCTGTTCGGTTCTGAGTTCCTTTATGAGTGGAAGCTTGCCCCCACTAAAATGCTTTTTAAGATATCAGCATTTTCAGTGACTTAGCTTTGCCATTCTCAGCTTTTACCTAAACAGGAACCAACCAATCGGCGGTTCTCATGAAGAACTCCTGTTCAAGTGTGGAATCTTCACGTCGATAATAATACGCGAAAGCTTTAATAAAGCTTTTCAACATAATATTGTAAAAAGCACCTATCCGGAACATTTCGGAATAGGCTTTTACGTCAAGCGTTTGGCAGCTGCTGAATAAAAGATCGCAGTAATATATGCCGATGTAAATGATATCCGGATATTTATATAATAAGGATACATTATGTATTATAAACAATGTATCTTATTAATCTTATCTTATCAATCTAACACCCATAAGTAAAAATTCCTGTTAGGTAAATATGCCGAAGATACGGCATTTATAAGGCTTTTTGTGAATTGTGACCATGAACGATTCGTTACCCGTTAATTGTAGATACCGTAACGTTTCGTTACTCCATGTGTCATGGCAGTCTATGATTTTAATCTGGATTTAAAAATCGGTGTGTATGCTGCATATGGTGTGTAATTGCCTATATATCGAAGTATATTTTACACACCTGCTGCACCGTTGCTGTGTAATTGCTGTGTAGTCCTGTTTTAGGACTACATCGTTTATGTATACGCCCTAAAACAGGGCGTGAAGGTTATTGAATAAAAAGCTTTTTTAGAATGTCGCAATAAAGGACTTGTAAAAACTTTCTGGCGTAGATATAATAAATATATATATGTTTTTTATGTTTAGGGAGGGTGTGACAATGTACAAAAAAATAAAGCTTTTTTTGTCAGCTTTGACCGCCTGCGCTGTAACAGCGGCAGCTATGACTGTTTTTCCTGTAAATGCTGTGGGAGAGACGGAATCTTCGGAGGTGACAAACAGTGCCGCGGTGAGTCTTACTTATTATGACGAGGAATTCAAGGCTCCTTATTCGTGCAATGACCTAATAGCATGGAAGGCTGATGACGATGATGGCGAGGCAACAATCGTTCGTAATTCTGTGGGCGGTTATTACGTTTGCAACTGGGACAGTACAAGACTTGCGGAGTTCCTTGTCGGTGAGGGAAAGGTACAGTCTATAGACGATGTCAAGGATTGCTTCGTAAAATATGAGGCAGCCTTTAAAGACACGGAAAGCTATGCTATTGGAGCTGTGGTGGAATGTTACGATGCTGAGAATAAAAAAACAGCGGAAATAAGAGTTCTTGACTCATATACAGAGGACGCTTTCAGTGCAGATACCGATAATGCAAAAAAAATAAGCATAAACGGCACTGATTACTATGTAAGCATCACTGAAGAAGAGAACGTTCCTGTTGAGATCATATATATTGTCCGCTGCGAGAGCCTTGACGGTGGCAGCATAAGCGAAAAGATAGACTTTAAGGCGATAGACGCCGAGTTAAAGGATAATGGCTTTAAAATAGAAATAGGTAAGCAACCTAAGCTTTATGTCCGCGGAACAGGCGAAAAGGGAAAGATATTCGTAAATGATGTTACTTTGGCCAATGTTCCTCACAAGGAGAGTATAAAAGTTGAGAACTATTATGACTCACGCAACCCTGTCTGGCTTAATGGACAGTATTACTCCTATTCGTCGCTGGATAAAGGCTTACGCAACGGAATGACGGTCTCTGATGACGGAACAGCTCACTGTATGTATGAAAATTGTAATACCAATTCGGACAGTGCGTTTTTCAGAGGTATTCTTGACGAAAAGGCGGTGTCTTTTGATGAATATGAAAAGATGAACGTTCACTATGAGACGACAATAAAGGCTAAGGACAAATATGCAGTGGGAGTTGAGCTCTTTGATCGTGACAGTATAACGTCTATAAATATTGTTCAGTTCAGTAATACAAAGGACTTTGTAGACGACGGTCATGACAGGGCTGATGTTGAACACCTTGACTCTGTTGAGGTAGACGGTATCAAGTATGATATTTATTCAAGGACATTTAACTATGAGTCCTGTATGAGCTTGCCTGCACCGCAGATATGGTGCATATCACAGGTCAGCTTTGAACAGGAGGTCTACGGAGCAGTTGGCGATATTGATCTCAAGAAACATTACGATGTTTGGCTAAAGAACTATTTGGAAAAGACAAACAAGATAAGCGAAATATTAATGTTTGCTGAATCATTTGGTGCTGGAAGAGGTGAATTTGACCTTGAAAAGGCTGAATTTGATCTTGTAAAGAAAGATGACGCATATGACAGAGTGATTGATAATACTTCGTTAAATGCCCATGCCGAGCCTATTATTGAGGGCGGCAGCATGGTATTCTGCACAGAGAACGGGAAGTGTACTCTCAAAAAGAACGGAACTTTTGTCGGTGACTGTTTTCAGAATTATGATGACAGCGTTTTCAAGTTCGGAAAGAGCATGAACTTTGAAATGGCAGACGAGCAGATAGACAATGATAAGGGCGACTTTATCAATATGAATTTCAAGGCTAATATAAGCACGGATAACAATTACAGCATAGGTGCTGAGGGCCGAATGTGTGATGAGCACGGCGAGGAATACATAGATTTTTATATGTATCCTGTGCTGAATTATGATGCTATTCCAAAAGAAGCCAAGTATCTCGGTACGGAGGAGTTTACCGATCGGGAATACGATATCTATGTGTACTATAACGATCATGTTGTCACTGCCGGTGGCAAAAAGAATGTGAAATATTATTGTATAGCTAAAACCAAGACTCCTAATGATACAATTGCATCAGGAACTATCTATCTTCTTGACGCTGTTATAGCATGGAAAAATGCTGGACTTGAAGTAGGCCCTATCACAAATGTAGCTCTTAATGCCAATATATGCGGCATTGGCGGCGGAGAGATAGAGCTTGTCCGTAATGATATTATAGTTGAGAGACTTAACAGGGAGAAGTTCACATCAGATGATATATGTCTTTTCCAGAAATATCTCCTTGGCGAGGAATGCGACCTTAATAACAAGAATTTCGACCTCAATTATGACGGAGTATTTGATAATTTCGATATGATAGAGCTCAGAAAACAGATTCTTAACAATTATTGATGATAAAATCTGAAGTGTTATAAAAATGCTCATATAGAAGCTTTGCCTCTAAGTGTTAAACGCTTAGGGGCATTATTATTTATTGATGAGATAGAATCAGAATTTAGCGAAGAAAGATTACGTGAAGTCTGAAAACAACAAAATCTTCTTTCAGCTTAAATGAAGGGGGTGTCCAAAATGGACACCCCTTTACTGATACCAGGCGTTTGAACCTCTTGGCTATTGGTTGTCTACTTGAAAGTACAAGGTTATATAAGCCAGTCTCGTTAATAAAAATTGCCGAACAATTCTGACCTGACAGAACGATTCGTTCTGTCATCTTAATTTTTTATATATTCATGGTTAGCACCCCGTTGTTTTATCGGCTTTATAAGTAGAGGACAAAAATGCAAC
>NZ_CAMKRR010000121.1 GCF_946415235.1 uncultured Ruminococcus sp.
GCGTCTGTGATAGGCTTTGTGTTGACCTTTGTTATCTCGCCTACCCAGCCCAGGTCCTGACCGTCGTCGGTCTTTTTCTTTTCGGCTACGAGCATTTCGCCGTCTATACCGCAAAGTCCCACAGCGCTGCCCTTATGCTGTGCAAGGAGCTGTACAAGCTCTTTGTTTACCTTGCCCGAGAGCACCATTTTTACCACGTCAACGGTGGCGTCGTCAGTATATCTCAGACCGTTCACGAAGCGGCTCTCGATGTTGAGCTTCTTGAGCATATCGCTTATCTCGGGACCGCCGCCGTGTACCAGCACCACCTTCACGCCTACCAGCGAAAGGAGGACGATATCCGTCATTACGGCGTCCTTGAGCTCCTTGTTGGTCATGGCGTTTCCACCGTACTTGATAACAAGTATCTTGTTATTGTACTTCTGTATGTAGGGCAGGGCGTCGATAAGCACCTGCGACTTGTCATTATTTGATATCTTTTCCATTTTCCTTACTTCCTTTTTAACATTGAGATTGATTGAATTCGCAGTTATCTATAGCATTATCGAGTATGTTTTTCACACTATAAGGGTCTTCCACGTCCGGAATAATGACCTGCAGGAGTAACCCTGTTGCGATAACTTTTCCTTTATTTTCGTTGCCTATAACAACCTTTGTTTTTTTAATATCTTCTAAACGCACCTCATTGAATTGTGAATATGCATACTTAACAAGTCTTCTGTCAGTTATAGCATAACTCACATTTTTGTTGCCTTTTTCCGCATACCATATTAAAAGCACCAATACTGCAGCCACCAAAATGAACTTAAGTACATTCATAATCACTGAAGCAAAACAAAATAAAAACACACCGATAAATGACAATGTTAAACTGACGAAAATGAGCAAAATAACTCCGATAGGTGTCTTGATTGCCGATATTAATTTAGCATATTGCATTTCCCTTGCTGAGCTTTGGGGTTCATCACTTTCCGCAGGGAATTGAGCAGAGGCGTTGCCATTGCCGCTGCACATTGACCACAGTATTACCTCGCCTTCTTCAAGAAAAGGCTGAAAGATACGCTTCGCATCATCGGTATTTGTTCCCTGATTATACCCGTAATCATCGCTTTGACGGTAATTGCCGAAACCGTCATATTCATCTTTTTTTCCGAACATCGCCTCACCGCCTTTTCAGATACCGTGTCAATTAAAATTATTTGTTTTTGCTCTCAGGATAGCGTCCTCTATTATCTGCTTTACTCTTTCGGGATTTTCTACAGCAGGAGAAAAATAGTAATTCGAACTGCCGCTTTTTATGTCTGAAGCTCTTCTGTTCAGGTCAAAGCTTACAGACTGTTCGTCCAGCATAAGCTGCAGTCTTCCCATATTGCCTTTTTTCGATACAACGGATATATCCTTTATTGTATTCAGCCATATATTCTGAGAGGTGTTGTACACACGAACTATCAGTCTCCGATCAGTCACTGCCATAAAGCCGTTATCGTCCTTTACAAGCAAAGCAATACCGATAATCAAAAGTACTATGCCCACAACAGCACCTATACACGTGAACATAAATATTAATCCTATTATTATAAATACGATCGGCATAGGATTGACCGTGATCTCTTTATGCGGCTTTTCATTCAGCTGTTCGAGACTGCCCTTTCCGCCTGCCCACAGGAGATGCTCGCCCTGAGCAAGATACGGTGCGAAAACGGCTTCCAGATCAGTATTGCCTGCATAGGACTGCCGCTGAGCAGCCGCCTTGTCATAGGGGCGCTGTTCGTAGTCCGCGTCGTCGTAGGTCTGTTCGTGACTGTGATCGCATTCCCTTACTTCGGTGACGTTCTGATAAGTCTGCTCGTGATCGTGCCTGCACTCCCACAGGTCGTCCATGTCCTCATAGGTCTGCTCATGGCTGTGGGTACACTCCTTGCGGTAATCATGTGACGGAGCTATATAGTCATCATCATATTTACTTGCATACTTTTCATTATATTCATCGTAGTCTTCATCTCTTCTTCTGCCGAACACACGATCACCCCCCATATCATCCAGCTATGTATCAGCTTCTGTAATCGCCGTTTATCTTTACGTAGTCATAGGTGAGGTCGCAGCCCCATGCGATGGCTCTGCCCTTTCCGTCACCCATGGAAATGAGTATCTGTATCTCTTCGTCCCTGAGTATGCGCTTTGCAAGCTCCTCCGAGAACTCTATAACATTGCCCTTGCGTCCGAGAGGAAGAACTCCGCCGCTTGAAGCCATTTCAACGTCTACCTTTGAGATGTCAAAGTTAGCGTCCGCATAGCCTACAGCACAGTAAATCCTGCCCGCATTGGCGTCCTCGCCGAATATCATAGCCTTGATAAGGCTCGAACCGATAACGGACTTAGCAACCTTTTCTGCGATCTCGTCGCTGTCAGCTCCTCTTACGCAGCACTCAACGAGCTTTGTAGCTCCCTCGCCGTCTCTTGCCATTTTTCTCGCAAGGTTCATGAGTATGCCGTAAAGAGCGTGTCTGAACTTCTCGAACTCGCTGTTTTCCTCGGTAACGGTCTCGTTTCCTGCCTCTCCCGAAGCCATGATGCATACCATATCGTTTGTGGAGGTATCTCCGTCAACACTTACTCTGTTGAGAGTTACCCTGATTATATCATCAAGGGCGCGCTGCATCATTTCGGGAGTTATATCCGCGTCTGTAGTAAGGAACGTAAGTGTAGTAGCCATATTCGGGTGTATCATTCCGCTGCCCTTGAGCATACCGCCCAGAGTGCAGGTCTTTCCGCCCAGCTCGAACTGTACGGCTATTTCCTTTTCCTGAGTATCCGTAGTCATGATAGCCTCAAGAGCGCGCTTGTTGCCGTCATAGGTAAGTCCCTCTGCAAGACCGTCCATAGCCTTTTCGATAGGTTCGATGGGAAGGACCTGTCCGATAACACCTGTGGAAGCAACGATAACGTCGTTTTCGTCTATGCCGAGAGTCTTTGCCGCAAGCTGACACATTTTTGTGGCCTTTTCAACGCCGTCGGGATTGCAGGTGTTGGCGTTTACCGAGTTTACGATAACAGCTCTTGCCTTACCGTTTCTCAGATGCTCCTTTGTTACGAGTATGGGAGCTCCCTTTACCTTATTCGTGGTATATACAGCAGCAGCGCTGCACTCCTTGTCCGCGACGATAAGTGCGAGATCGTTTTTCTTTTTTGCTGTGGGAATGGCATTGTTTGCGGCAGCATTAGCCTCTGTCATATCCCCGAGGGGCTTGTGCGCCAGTCCGCACTGCACTCCGTTTGCTCTGAATCCCTTTGCAGCACATACACCGCCCTCTACAAAGGTGAGTCCTTTAAGTTCAACAAGCTTCATCAGTTTCCTCCTTGATCTTCTGTGCGAATTTCGCAACAATATCTATATATTCATTTTTTTCGTCCTCAGAAGCCCAGTGATGCGCCTTTGCCATGATGCCTGCCTTTTCGAGAACAGGCTCCATCTGCGTATAGAAAAGTCTCAGGTACTTTTCCTTGCCCGCATAAAGGTTGAACATCAGCTGTCCCTCGAACATTTCGCCTACAAAAGGATCGTCGCTGAGCATTTCGATAGCTCTTTTTATGGCAACGCGCGAGCATATCTTCTGACGGAGCATCCTGCTCACGTCGGATACATTCAGCTGATCCTTCGTTTTTTCCATTATGGTATTGAACCATTCGTCAACGGTATAGTCTACACCGTCGTCCTCGATAAGATCGTACTCATAGATCTCCCTAAGTGTCTTGCTCATTTTACTTTCCCCCCAGAAAATAATTGTAATAGCTCATATTAGTCCTGTTGTTTCGTCTATTCCCATCATTATGTTAAGGCACTGTACCGCAGCACCGCTTGCTCCCTTTCCGAGATTGTCAAGGCGAGAGCAAAGAAGTATCTGTTCGTCATTGCCAAAAACAAACACCTGTAATTTGTTCTGTCCGCTGAGTGTGTTTGACGCAAGGAAGAAGCTCTTCTGCTCCTCCGCGGACATGAGCGGCATCACCTCTATCATATTTGCGCCTGCGTAGTGCTTTGCATACATCTCATGCACCTGCTGTGCAGTCACTTTCCTGTCAAGAGTTCTTGTCTGCAAAGGTACGCTCACTACCATGCCGCTGAAGTAGTCGCACACCATAGGATTGAACATAGGAGTGTATGTCAGTCCCGACACCGCTTTCATCTCGGGCAGATGCTTATGCTGCTGAGAGAGGGCGTACTGTCTCGGGCTGTTGAATTCAAAGGGCTTGTCCTCGCCCTCGTATACTGCTATAGCCTTCTTGCCCGCTCCGCTGTAGCCCGAAGTAGCGTAGGCGAACACGGGATAGTCCGCAGGGATTATGCCGTTGTTCACAAGAGGATACACTATGGAAGCAAATCCGCTGGCATAGCAGCCCGGAACAGCGACCCTGTTTGAAGTCTCTATCTTTCTCCTGTGCTCGGGAGAGAGCTCGGGGAAGCCGTAAGCCCAGTCGGGATTTGTGCGGTGAGCCGTGGAAGCGTCGATGATACGCACATGGTCGTTATCCTTGTCTATAAACGATACAGCCTCTATGGAAGCGGCATCGGGCAGGCAGAGAAATACATAGTCTGCGCTGTTGATAAGTCTTGCACGTTCGGCCGGGTCTTTTCTCAGCTCCTCGCTGATCTTCATTATCTCAAGGTCTTTTCTTTCCTTGAAGCGCTCCTGTATCTTAAGGCCCGTAGTGCCTTCCTGACCGTCAATGTATATTTTTACTGACATTGTAAATTCCTCCGTTTTGACTTAGAACTAAGACCTAAGATCTGAGAACTAAGACTATTTATTTCAAACCAAATCGTATCAGAAACCAAGTTCTTTGTTCTAAGCTCTTAGTTCTTTTCCTTCCGCTTATTGACCTTGCGCTCGTATTTCTCGCGCTTTGGGTCTGTAAGTCCCGATCTGTCCTCTATCATCGAATGCCATATGCTCAGTCCCAGCGTTATGGCAGCGACCACAGCGAACCATACTATATGGGTCCTCGGCCTTACTGCCAGCCACAGCCCCATTATTATCTCACCTACTACCCATATCACTCCCATGAATATGGACAGTCCTATGATAAAGGTTATATCCTTTTTCTTCATTTCAGAGTCCCAGCGCCTTTTCTGCAAGAGCTATCTGTTCCTTTACAGCGTCAGGGGACGGACCGCCCTCGGACTTGCGCTCGCGGACGCAGGTATCAAGACTTATAGCCTCGTAAACGTCCTCAGCAAAGAGGTCTGTCATTGCCTTGTAATCGTCAAGGGGCAGAGTTTCAAGAGTGAGCCCCTTCTGTATGCACTGTGCAACGAGAGTACCTGTTATCTTGTATGCGTCACGGAAAGGCATACCCTTCTTCACAAGGTAGTCGGCGCAGTCCGTAGCGTTTATGAAGCCTCTTGCGGCAGCGTTCCTCATGTTATCCTTGAGAACGCGCATAGTGGCAAGCATGGGAGTGAAGGTCTTTACGCAGAGCTTTACGTTGTCAACTGCGTCGAATATAGCTTCCTTGTCCTCCTGCATATCCTTATTGTATGCAAGGGGCAGTCCCTTCATCATTGTGAGGAGGGTCATGAGGTCGCCGTTGACTCTGCCCGTCTTTCCGCGGATGAGCTCCGTAACATCGGGGTTCTTTTTCTGCGGCATTATGGACGAGCCTGTAGCGAATGCGTCG
The DNA here is from genome assembly GCF_946415235.1 of uncultured Ruminococcus sp. Classification (GTDB taxonomy): domain Bacteria; phylum Bacillota; class Clostridia; order Oscillospirales; family Ruminococcaceae; genus Ruminococcus. The sequence goes on from NZ_CAMKRR010000121.1 coordinate 5,677, forward strand.
TCAAGCTCAACGAACTTGAACTCCCACGAGCACCAAAGGATTATTTCCTCGGAAAATCTTGAAAGGTGTGTCATGAGCAGCGACAGAGCGCAGTTCAGCTCAACGCAGTAATCCCTGTCCGCAACTCCGTCAAGGCTGTTGGGCATGGGAGCTGTAAAGCCGAGGAGCTCCGAGGTCTGCTTCCTGTTTGTTTTATAGGTAGTACCTGCAAGAGCGCCGCTGCCGAGAGGGCAGTAGTTCATTCTCTTTGCGGTATCCTGCAATCTTTCCATATCGCGGAGAAGCATCCATACATAAGCCATAAGGTGATGTGCGAGAGTTATGGGCTGAGCTCTCTGCAAGTGGGTATATCCGGGCATTACGGTCTCGGTGTGCTCCTTAGCCATTTTCACGAGAGTAACGGCGAGCTCCTTTACCATAGCGTATATCTCGTCTATCTCGTCGCGGAGGTAAAGTCTGAGATCAACTGCCACCTGATCGTTTCTCGAACGTGAGGTGTGGAGTCTCTTTCCCACATCGCCGAGGCGCTTTGTGAGCTCAGCTTCAACGAACATATGGATATCCTCCGCATTTGGGTCTAGCTCAAGTTTTCCGCTGTCGATATCGGCAAGTATGCCTTTCAGTCCCCCGATAATTTCGAGACTGTCCTCTTTTGTGATTATGCCGCAGTCTCCCAGCATAGTGGCGTGGGCGATACTGCCCTGTATATCGTGGCGGTACATACGACCGTCAAAGGCAATGGAAGAGTTGAAGGCGTTGACTCCTGCGTCAACCTGCTTTGAAAATCTTCCTGCCCACATCATATCTGCCATAGTTTATTTCTCCTTAACGTTTGTTGAAACGATTGTAGGGAACGCCGCCCTCGGCGTTCCGCACATAAGTCCGTATTGTAGGGGCGAACAGCGTTCGCCCGCAATTTATACGTTCACTGACGGGCGCACAGTGTGCGCCCCTACAGGTCAATAATTCTTCTTGTGCCTCAAAGCCTGATACTCGGCGAATACTTCAAGACATTCCTCACGGTGGAGCTCCTCGGAGATATCTTCGGGAGCCTCATAAAACACCTTGTCGCGGAAGCCTATCCTGTCGGTATCGTTTATATTGCAGCCGTAATAGACCTTTTTGATATTCGCCCACATTATCGCTCCCGCACACATGGGGCAGGGCTCCGCGGTAGTGTAGAGCTCACAGCCTTTGAGGTCGTGAGTGCCGAGATTTTTACAGGCGTCCCGTATAGCCATTACCTCGCCGTGACAGGTGGGGTCGTGTCTTTTTACGACTTCGTTGTGTCCTCTGCCGACAATTTTACCGTCCCTTACGATAACGCAGCCGAAGGGACCGCCGTGACCTGCATTTATGCCTGTACGAGCCTCGTCAATGGCTGTTTCCATGAATTTATCCATATTATTTTACGTATTTGTTGCGGTAAACAAGGTCGGGTCTTGTGGTGAAGCCGATGTGCTCCCAGAAGCCGTTGCCCAGCTCGTTATACTCAAAAACAACGAGAGCCGTTTTCTGTATGCCCTCCTTTTCGAGAGCCTCCATAGCGTGATTTACCAAGTCCTCGCCTATGCCGCATTTCCTGTACTCGGGAGCAACTACAACATGGTGAAAGAATCCGCGTCTGCCGTCATGACCTGCCAGTATAGTACCGATTATCCTGTCGCCGTCCACAGCCACAAAGCTTGTAGCGGGATTGCGCTTAAGATATCTTGTGAAGCCTTCCTCGCAGTCGTCCACGGGATTAGTGCCTTCATGTTCCTTCCATACCTCCTCAACGCCTTTCCAGTCGTTGATGGTCATGAGCCTTATCTTCACCATTGTAATTCTCCTTTCCTTCAATTCATAATTCATAATTATTGATTCGGAATACACTTCAATTATGCATTACGCATTACGAATTATGCATTATAAAAAAATCGTAACAGGCAGGAGAAGGCTCCCCTGCCTGAAACATTTACATATCTGATAGAAACAGCTTTTACTTGTTGTTTCTCTTCTTGTCAAGCTGAGCTCTTACCTTTATCGGGAGACCGAAGAGGTTGATGAAGCCTGCTGCGTCAGCCTGATTGTATACCTCGTCCTCATCGAATGTAGCAACTTCCTCATCATAGAGTGTATATGGTGAAGTTACGCCTGCATTGATGATGTTGCCCTTGTAGAGCTTGAGCTTTACGTCACCTGTAACTCTCTCCTGAGTCTTGCTTACGAAAGCGCTCATAGCCTCGCGGAGAGGTGTGTACCACTGACCGTTATATACGATATCTGCAAACTTGATGCTGAGGTACTGCTTGATACGTGCAGTCTCCTTGTCAAGAGTGATAGTCTCGAGAACTTCGTGAGCGTGATAGAGGATAGCGCCGCCGGGAGTCTCATATACGCCTCTTGACTTCATACCAACGAGACGGTTCTCAACGAGGTCTGCAAGACCGATGCCGTTCTCACCGCCCAGCTTGTTGAGAGCTGATACCATCTCAACGCCGTTGAGTGTCTTGCCGTCAAGCTGTGTGGGAACGCCCTTCTCGAAGTGGAGTGTGATATATGTGGGCTTGTCGGGAGCGTCGATAGGTGATACGCCCATTTCAAGGAAGCCCTTCTTCTCGTACTGAGGCTCGT
>NZ_CAMKRR010000122.1 GCF_946415235.1 uncultured Ruminococcus sp.
TCTCATAAAGTAAAAATTAACAGTAAAAGCTCCGACTATGTCGGAGCTTTTTTGTGCCACAAGCTATTAAAAAGCACAAAAAACTATTGATTTTAAGGAAAAAATAAGTTAGAATTATCTTATAGCTCGTTAGCTTATTTAAACCGAAATCAAGGAGCAAAAATATGCTTTATACTATTTATAAAATCGAAAAGGCAGATAATTCATTTATCGTTACAGGCGAAACAAGCTGCGGTGATATAAAGGGGATATGGAGAAGCAAAGATGAACCTGTCAGCGGTAAAAGCTATAATATTGAAATATCTTTCGGACTGAAAACATCGTCTGTCGGCAGAGATGATATTTTGACAGATAATACACGGACAGAACCGGCGGTAAGTATCAGAGACGGTAAAAACTGCTTTGCAGTTCTGTGCGAAGATATCGACGAGATCTATTATATCAGATTTTCAGTTGACGGACTTGCAATGCTTGATATTGAAAATGACGATCATACAATCAAAAAAGGCGATTTTCTGATTTTTTCACTGCCGTATGACGAGGTGGGGATCTACCCGTATTAAAATTTGGCTATAATCATGTTTAATATAAATATTAGTTCGGGCAAAAGCTGAAAGTGTATAGCCCGATGAAGAAAAGAGGTTTTGAAAATGAACAGACTGAAAAGAGTGCTTGCAGCTGCAAGCACGGCAGCATTGGTCATCACTGCCTGCCCCGTAAGTGTTCGGGCGGCAGTAACAGCAGACTTTGCCGACAGCTACGGTGAGGTATTGAGCGGCGCTGATTACACTATCATGGTGCGTCTCAGCGGCAAGTACATAACAGCTGCAAGTGACGGGAATGTGCAGCAATGGGAGAAAAAAGGCGACAGCTCTCAGATTTGGCACATAGAGAGCGCAGGGGACGGAAAATGCTGCATACTCTCGGGAGCTGACAGAAAAATGGCTCTTACCGTCGAAAACGGCGACTCCACCAACGGAAACAATATCTTTCTTTCGGAGTATAAGGACACAGCGGCTCAGCATTTCATACTTCACCGCACCGATGACGCATACTATATCACAGCCGAATGTTCGGGCAATACGGCTCTTGATGTATACGACATAAGCTATGACAACGGCGCAAATATAGATCAGTGGGACTACTGGGCAGGCGAAGGGCAGAAGTTCTATATCCGTCCTGCTGACGGTGACTTTAAACTTGTCCGCGGTGACCTTAACTTTGACGGAGCGGTCGACAGCTTTGACCGAATCATAATGCAGCGCGGCGTTATCAGCGGCTTTGACGATACTATGACCGCTGTTGCGGATATGAACGGCGACGGAGCAGTGAATGCTTCCGATCTTGTGCTGCTGACAAGCTTTCTTGCAGGAAAAGACGTTGATATTGAAACATACAGCACCATTTCAGCTGAAAAGCCCGATGTGGCATATCTTTTCGCGTACTTCCTCGGAAACTCTCCCGAGCAGGAGCGCCTGTCCTATGCGGTCAGCACAGACGGCTACAACTTCAAGGCTCTGAACGGAGGAAGAGCTGTATGGAAGTCGGGAGTCGGCACGGAATGTCTGCGTGACCCATATATATTCAAGGGCGAGGACGGTCTTTACTATATGCTTGCTACAGATATGAAGTCCTCTCTTGGCTGGAACAGCAACCGTAATCTCCTCAGTGCAAAGTCCACTGACCTTGTGCACTGGTTTGACGAGACCAGTATCGAGATAGCCAACAAGTACTCAAATATGCAGGGAGCTGACCGTGCATGGGCTCCTCAGGCCATATATGATCCCGAAAAGGATTCGTATATGATCTATTTTGCGGCAAGAGTCCCGGGCCATGACGACAGGACTATCATGTATTATGCCTACAGTAAGGACATGAAGCACCTTGACACGGAGCCTCAGCTGCTATTTGCCCCGAAAAACGGAAATGACGCCATAGACTCTGATATAATCAATGTGGGCGGCAAGTATTATATGTACTACAAGAACGAGACCAATAAACGCATATACCTTGCGGCTTCCGACCATGCAAGCGGACCCTACAGCGAGATAAAGCAGGTCTCGGAGGGAGATATCGGCGTTGAGGGGCCGAATATATACAAGCTAATCGGTCAGGATAAATGGCTCATGATGTCAGATGCATACGGTGACGGCTATTACGTAATGCAGGAGACAAATGACCTTGTGAACTTCACAACAGTCGGCAGAAGCAGCTACAGCTTCAACTTTACTCCCCGTCACGGCTATGTTATCCCCATAAACGGAGATCAGTACACGGCTCTTATAAACGCCTATCCGTCAGACGGACTTTCGCCTGTAAATACGAGAATGAAGGCTCCCGTTGTGAATTTGACAGTAGGCGGAAGTGCGGAAATGCCACGGACAGTTATCGCTGAGTATACAGGCGGGGGAGTATGTGAAATGAGCGTTGACTGGAACAGCTCCGATATCGAAGCTGTTGATACCTCCAAGGCAGGAGTTTACAGTGTAAGAGGCACGGTAAAGTCAAGCTCTGAGCTCTATCCCGATCCGTTCATAAAGGAAAGAGCCGACCCCTACATCGTTGACGGCGGCGACGGATATTACTACTTTACAGCTTCGTATCCTGCATACGGAAGCGTTGACAAGGGCTATGACCGCATAATACTCAGGCGCAGCAGCACCGTAAAGGGACTTGCAGCTGCCGATGAAAAAACCATATGGAAGGCTCATTCAAGCGGAATACTTGCAAAGCATATATGGGCTCCCGAAATGCATTATATAGGCGGAAAATGGTATATGTTCTTTGCAGCGGGATCAAGCGATGACATATGGGCGATACGTCCGTATGTACTGAAATGTGACGGTGACCCGTACAATGGAAACTGGACGGAGTGCGGACAGATGCAGGCGAGCAGCGGCGACAGTTCCTCATTTGCAAGTTTTTCACTGGATATGACATATTTTGAAAATAACGGCAGGCATTATGTGATATGGGCTGAAATAAAGGGAGATTCCTCACTTTTTATGGCGGAGATCGACCCTTCGCAGCCTTGGAAGCTCACTTCAAAGCCCATACTCCTCACAAAGCCCGAATACGACTGGGAGCTGGTGAACAACCGCGTAAACGAGGGTGCTGCGGTACTGAAAACAGGGAATAAGGTATACGTATTCTTCTCGGCTTCGGGAACAGGTTCGGAGTACTGCGTAGGAAGGCTTGAAGCGGATATCAATGCAGATCTTATGGATACAAAAAGCTGGAAAAAGCTTGGCAGTCCCGTTTTATCCACAGCAGATGTAAAGGGCTGTGCAGGCCCCGGGCATAACAGCTTTGTGAGAGACGAGCTGGGAAATCTGCTTATAGTTTATCATGCAAGACCTGGTTCTCACTCGTCGGGAAACTGCGGTTCATATAACAAGGACCCGCTTTACGATCCGTGCAGGCATACACGTATAAAGCGTGTAGCCTTTGACGGGAACGGAGACCCTGTTATAAATCTCGGTGCCGAAGCAGAACTTGCAGATACGAATAAAAATATCACGGCTGCAGTTATTGTAGGCTGATGTTTTGACACTTACTGATTTTTAAGGAGAAAATCATGATACCAAAATTACAGGAATATATGAACCAAAAACGAATTCCACTGTTTTTACGCAAGAGAAATGGGAAAATATACTTTCAAATGCAGATTAATGTTGCAAGGGAAGATGGATTGTGTGCAGGCATTTACTGCGAATATGATAAAATATGCTCTGATGCTTTTCCTGAAAAAATAGGATCGCTCACAAAAAGAATTATATCTAGATTTCATGAGATTGGAGATCTGTCTCTCTCGGAATTTCAAGACCTAACAGGAATGGACAATGTAGATTCATACGATGCACAAAAAGAAGAAGAACGCATGAAATTTATGGAGGTTAAATCAGAAAAAGAATTAAACGAATCTTTTGATGAATGTATAATTCATTATGATGTAGAAAAAAATCAGTATTATTTTTCCCTTTCATGGATTTATCAAAAAGGCAAAATAAAAATGAGAGATAGTTCATCGTCAACAGGTGAAAAGGGTATCTTAACATTTGATAAAACTCTTGAATTTGATGATGATGTTACTTCAGAAAGCCTTGGCGAAATGATACTGGAAGCCTTTAACAGAGGCAAAAAAATGGCAGAGATAATGTCACGTGGAACCTGCCCGCCAAAGGAGATTGATCTACTTGAGGGGACTATAGTTGAGGTAATTTCGCCCAAGGATAAGCATTTTGCGGATTACGGTGACGCAGGTGTAGGTGAGATATATCAGGATTATGCATATATAGCAAGAGAAGGATCTGAATCATCAGCGGACTTCCTATTAACAGTAGCTCCTGAAATATATGAAGCTCTTAGCTGCGACAATATCCGTTCTGCATGGCTCGAAGCCTTTGGCGAAGCAGACGAGCTTGATGTGAAAGAAACAGAGTATGGTATATATCAGTACCGTGCCGAGTTCAAAAACAAAAAGATGTTTCGCATAGCCTACTTCCGTGAACTGAACGACGGTACTGCGCTTGAATGCTGTTTAGAGATCACGTCTCCTTCAAAAAAGAAGAAACTGACAGAAAAGCTGTCGGAGATGTTTGAACAGTTTGCACTAAACTGTAAGATCAGATAAAATGCAGCGGCATAAGTAAAGTATTTATAAAGAAGTTTTTTATAGCTGTGAATAAGGGAGCCCCTTTTTTAAAGGGGCTCCCTTAATAAATAGTCCGCTGTATGATGAAGCTTTTTCTGCTTCAAGCGTTTATTAGAAGTTTCCTGACAGCGATTACATCGAAGATATCTATTATCTTATCTTCGCAAACATCCGAGTTTTCCCATGCTTCGAGCTGTCCGTTGCCAAGTATGAACTGCTGAAGCGCAACAAGATCAGCAATGGTTACGGTTCCGTCCTGATTAACATCTCCCCTGATCGGCAGTGTTTTAGCAGCAGTAGTTGTTGTTTCCTCTGGTTTGAAGCCCGAGATATCATTGAAGAGCTTTTTAAGCTCCTGATCTGTGAGTTTGCAGTTAGTGCGGTCATAGTGTCCCTTTATAATAGTTCCGTCATCTGTGGCAGAATCAGGAGTTGACCAGAGTATCGGACACAGCTGACGCTCATAAGCGGCTTTGCATACAGAACTGAGGAAAAGTCTTACGGAGTCTGCTTCCTTTCCTTTTGCAGGGCATCCGTATTCTCCTATAATTACGGGGATACCCTTATCGGCATAAGCCTTTTTCATCATGTCCATGTTTTCATAAAGCTCCTTGAAGTCGTCATCCGTTCCCCATGTAGGGCGAGCCTTGGCCCATGACTCATCTTTGTCCTCAAGGATTGCAAATCCTGCAGGGGAATAGTAGTGGACCGATACAGCCATACGTTCTGCAGGATCGTCAGGCATTTTGAAAAGGGGATCACACGTGCGGTCGATTCCTGTATTATAGCCTGATATCAGCAGGTGACGATTTGGATTGTTTCCGCCTGAACTGCGTATTACATCTACGAACTTCTGATTTATTTCGTTTACAAGTGCATATGAATCAGCTTTGCCCTCAGTGCCGCCCCATGGATTCCACAGCTTTTCCCAGCCAAGCTCCTCATTCTGAGACTCAAACATGAGTTTATCGCCGTATTCCTTGAAGCTGTCAGCTATCTGAGTCCACATTGTCTCATATCTCAGCATACATTCGTCTTTATTGTCGGGGAATGTGCTGAACCAGCCGTTATCCCAGTGTATATTGATTATACAGTACATATCGCATTCGATGATCCAGTCTGCTATTTCGTGAACTCTTGCATCGAGGTCCTTATTGATCTTATAGCCATCCTCCATAAGATTTGACCATGCCACAGGCACACGGATCACTCCGAAGCCTTCATCGGACATACCCTTTATCATTTCCTTTGTGATAACAGGGCTTCCCCAAGCGGTTTCATATTCCTCAACAGTAAGAATGCCGTCGCCCCACTGCTTGTCAACGTCAGCTATCCAGTCTCCGCAGGCTTCAAGGGTGTTTCCGAGATTGATGCCTATGCCCATATCACGTACTATTTCCATAGTTGACATATCGCGCATTTCGGTTTCGGCGGCGTGTGATCGGCTGTCGTTCAGATGAAACGCATTGCATGGCAAAGCGAGCGCAAGGACTGACAGAACAGTGCTAATTACCTGTTTTTTCATAATATTTCCTCCGTAAATAATAATATCCCATAAAAACTAAACTGTTACCCAATGTCATTATAGCACGTTCAGCACAAAAGAGCAACATTATTTTGACATAATTAAATAAAATTGGTATCTAAATTACTATTTAGGAGAAAACAAGCTGTTTTTTACACTTAAAGTGCAAAAAGCGGTGCAGTATTGACTGCACCGCTGAAAAAATTCAGTTTATATACTTACTTGCTATTTTGAGGTCGCCCTTTTCGATCTTAGCTCTTATATCGTCTATCGGCAGAGGCTTGCTGAACAGATAGCCCTGTGCGCGGTTACAGCCTATGGAGGCAAGGAAGTCGAACTGCTCCTTGGTTTCAACTCCCTCTGTAAGCGACAGCATATCCAGTTGTTTTGTAAGGCTTACGATGTTATTGAGTATAGGCCGTGTTTTTTCATTGTTGCTGAAGCTTGAAAGGAACTTCATATCTATTTTGAGGACGTCAAAATGGTAATCCTTAAGGACATTCAGCGAGGAATAGCCGCTTCCGAAGTCATCGAGCCATACCTTGCAGCCTACCTCACGAAGCTTTTTTATAGCGTTCGGCAGGAATTCCTGCTGATCCGTGAGAGCGCTCTCGGTGATCTCAACGTCGATGTATTCTTTCGGAACATTGTATTTTTCAATTGTATCGCAAAGAAATCCGACGATATCGCAAAGCTCAAAGTCGAGCCGTGAGAAGTTGAGTGAAACGGGAGCAAAAGGCTGGCTGTTTTCAATAGCTTCGCGGTAATCCTTGCAGACTGACTCGATAATGTACTGATCGAGCTTGTATATCTGCCTGTATTCCTCGAGTATCTCAATGAAGGAAGCAGGCGAGAGAAGTCCGTAATTCGGATCCTGCCACCTTGCAAGGGCTTCAAATCCACATATCTCGGCATTTTCGGTCAGCACGATAGGCTGATAAAAAACCTTTATATGGCCTTTTTCGATAGCGTTGTCAATATTATTTACGATGTAATGCTTTAGCTGGAATTTGTCCTCAAGTGACTTGTCATACAGCCTGAGAGTGCGGTCGTAGTGTTTTTTGATGCTGTTGCAGGCAAAACGGGCGCGATCGCAGGCAAGACTCACATCTGCTTCACCGTCAACGGGCTTGTAGGCTCCGCATTTCAGTTCCAGATGGACTTCCTTCTGGAGCTTTTTTATTTCTCCCGAAAGCTGACCTATCATATTCTGGGCACCGTCCACATTTGTGAGAACAACAAAGTGATCGTCGGAAAACCTTGAAACAAGTGAGCCCTTAAATGCGTCATCTATCATATGCGCTATTTTAATAAGCAGGTCGTTTCCCGAATGGAAGCCGTATTTTTCGTTGTAGGATTTGAAATTCTCGATATCAAAGAAGAGAAAAACGATATTTTCCCTGTCTGTGGTGACGTAATTAAGAAGCTTTTCGGCTTCGCTCCTGAAATAGTACATATTATGTATGCCTGTGAGATCGTCCTCTACTGAGAGCTTTGAGAGATAGGTGTTTATCTCCTGAAGATTTTCAGCCTTCAGCGCCTGAGTTCTGATACCGTTGTAATTGGCTATGCAGACCATCATAGTTGATATCCACATAAAGAAGAAGTTTATCTGAGTGGCAAGTGTAGTACCTACATCACCTGTATTTACAGCTACCATCTTGTCGATACTGAAATAGAAATACAGGAACGAGACACCCGAGATAATGAATGCCGAGACAGGTCTCCATGTAAGCAGGCATAGTGAGAAGAGCTCCATGGTAATGAAGGTGAGTATCTGCTCACCCTTGGCGTAATCGTTCAGAGAAACTTTTATACCGAAGTATATGCAGACCACCATGAATACGCATTTTGTTATTACGATTATCGCACGGTTCTTTAATTTGCCCCGTAAAAAGCGCACCGCACATAAAAGCATTATGCATCCCATAGAAAGCAGGATGATATAGTTGGAATAATATTTTTCAAAGTAGTAGATCAGATTATCCTGCAAGTGTTCTCTGATTATCGTCAGAGTAAGCCGGATTATCATCCATAGTTCAAGTACGATGATAACTGCGGACATATAAATGCT
>NZ_CAMKRR010000123.1 GCF_946415235.1 uncultured Ruminococcus sp.
GATACTATCTCCACATTATTATTCTTTGCAGCGCCTTCTGCAAAGCTCTGCGCCAGCCGCGCAGTATTGCCGTTTTTTCTCACACTGCCAACAAGAATTACTATGTTACTCAACTCCGACACCTCTCTTTTCAATTATTATAACTGAAAAAAAGCAGTTTTTCAAGGTTAATTTGTGAACAGATAAGTGCATAAATGATTATCCCGAAACGATTTGCCAATCGCTTCGGGGGGATTTAGGGAATGTTGAATTCAAGTTTTTATGGCGGTCGCACTGAGATTTGAACTCAGACATCGGAACATTCCGATTACTCACAGTTTAGCAAACTGCTGCCTTACCAGTTAGGCTTATGCGACCATTGGTGGGCAAGGCAGGAGTCGAACCTGCGATGTTTACCGCAAGGGTGGCAGATTTATCCCCCAAGGGGACTTTCTCGCTACGCTCACAGCGCATCTGCTGCGTTCGCCAGCTACGCATACTTGCCCATATTTCGCCACTCATATTCTGGTGACGATTATTATTTTATCTATGGTCACATCAAACATATCCGCAAGTATTATCAGATTATCAATAGTAGGTACAGCGTCCCCACGCATCCACTTGAAGATAGCCTGCGGAGTATTGAAACCGCATCTTGCCTGTACGTCGGATATTCTGAAACCTTTGGACTTGATGATATTCTTGATGTTATTACCTGTTGCCTTTACATCGATTACCGGCATCGTGAGCAACTCCTTTCCTTGTATTATGAAAACAAAAACACCGCCTGCTTGCATACAGACGGTGTTTATCATTTGTATGGATCACAACACAAAGAAAGTGCTCTCCGAAATGACTATCCACTACGTTTATCTGTATGCAGCACAAATAGAGCCTCTTCACTCTCGTGATAGAAACTTTCTTCATAGTGTTCGCTATACAGATATACCATAGTAAACTGTCTCATTTCGGTTAACTCCTTTCGTAATAATTCTTGTTACAGAGGTCGTTCTCGACCGTTCCTGTTCTGACTACACCTGTATTATATCATAGCTTTTCGGAAAAAGCAAGTAAACTACAGGTATATTATAAAAATAGCATTATGCAGAAAATGCACATTACTATGAGTTGTCTCATTTTTTTGCGATAACTGACAACAGCTCACATTCACACGGACAGTAGCTGTTTTTTATTGAAAAACTCCCACGAATATGATATAATTATTGAAACTATCGGAAAGGAGCCACAGCTGACCATGAACGAGATAGGCTACTCTCTGATATTGCAGGAGTCATGTCACATGCCCAACGGCAAGGCACCGGTGAGACTTGATTTTATGATGAAAGGATGATTTTATGTATATTCCGGAAATACCAAATAACAGTATAGCAAAAGAACTAAAAAAACTGACTGCGTTAACTGGCTCAGTTTTCTTTTAGCATACATAGTGCACTTTCATTTTGTTCTCAAAAACGTACTATTTGTTACAAAAAAACACTTGACAAATAGTTCTTCAATGTTATAATAAAAGTAGATAAAAATTTGGGGGACTACTAAATTTCGTTCTAAATTAATGCTGCAATTCATTTGCAGACAAAAACAAGGAGTGATTTTAGTGGCAAAGTCCAAAATCAAAAAGATCATCAGCGGCACCGTTTCAGCGCTGATGGTCGCATCAAGCATCCCGTTTGTCGCTTCAGCAGCCGATCAGCAGACTCGCGGAAATATCGGCGGATACGACTATGAGATGTGGAATCAGAATGGCCAGGGTAATGCTCAGATGAACCCGGGCGCAGGTTCTTTCACCTGTTCATGGAGCAACATTGAGAACTTCCTTGCTCGAATGGGCAAGAATTTCGACAGTCAGAAGAAGAATTACAAGGCTTTCGGAAACATTGTTCTCACATACGACGTTGAGTACACACCGCGCGGAAACTCATATATGTGTGTATACGGCTGGACAAGAAACCCTCTCATGGAATATTATATCGTTGAAGGCTGGGGCGACTGGAGACCACCCGGAAACGACGGTGAGAGAAAAGGCAATATCACCCTCAACGGAAATACCTATGAAATTGCCAAGACAATGCGTTACAACCAGCCCTCTCTCGACGGTACCGCAACATTCCCTCAGTACTGGAGCATAAGAACAACAAGCGGCTCACAGAACAATACAACAAACTACATGAAGGGCACTATCGACGTATCCAAGCACTTCGACGCATGGAGCCAGAAGGGCCTTGATATGTCAGGTACTCTCTACGAAGTATCTCTTAACATTGAGGGATACAGATCAAACGGTTCTGCTAACGTCAAGAGCGTAACCGTTACCACAAATGCAGGCGATGACCAGATGGGTCAGCAGACAGGCGGCGGAAACGCCGGTGGTGGTAATGCAGGCGGCGGTTTTGACATGAGTCAGGGCGGACAAGGCGGTTTTGACATGAGCCAGTTCGGCGGCCAGGGCGGACAAGGCGGCTTTGACATGAGCCAGTTCGGCGGCCAGGGCGGACAAGGCGGCTTCGATATGAGCCAGTTTGGCGGTCAGGGCGGACAAGGCGGCTTTGACTTTAGCCAGTTCGGCGGCCAGGGCGGACAAGGTGGCTTTGACATGAGCCAGTTCGGTGGCCAGGGCGGACAAGGCGGTTTTGACATGAGCCAGTTTGGTGGCCAGGGCGGACAAGGCGGCTTCGATATGAGCCAGTTTGGCGGTCAGGGCGGTATGAACTGGGGCAACTTCGGTGACATAGGCAATACCGACAGCGGTCAGCAGGTTCCCAACGACAATGACGGCAATAACTCTTCTCAGAATGAAAATATGATAAGGATCATGCCGGCAGGTGATTCCATAACCTTTGGTATGGGTGATACCGGCGGATACAGAAAGTACCTTGATTACTTCCTCAAGGAAAAAGGCTACAACAATATTGATTTTGTCGGCCCGGAGGGCAAAAACGCTGCAACCTTCAATTATAACGGCAAGAGTGTTACATATGATGACAATCACGCAGGCTACAGCGGATACACGATCAAGCAGAATTCAGGCTTCGGAAGCTTATACGATGTACTTAAGCAGAAAAATGCTATAAAGCAGGCCAATCCCGATATCGTTCTACTTATCATCGGTACAAATGATATGAACGGTAATCGTGCTACAAGTGCTTGTGAGCAGGATCTCCGCGACCTCATCGATTATTTCCTCGCAGAGATGCCTTCTGACGCTATGCTCTTTGTTTCAACTATCCCGGAACTCGGCGGCGGAATGTTCGGCGGTGGAGACAGATCCGCTCAGATCGCTGACTACAACGCTGCTGTTAAGAAGGTAGCAAACGAGTATAACAGCAATGGAAAGCGCGTAACATTTGCCGATATTCATAGTTGTCTCAATGGTACTGCCGACCTTGGCGATGGTGTTCACCCCAATGCTGCAGGTTATGAGAAAATGGGCAAATACTGGGCTGATGTTGTTGACGAGTATCTTAAGTCTTCAAAGCCTGCTGTAACAACAACAACTACTACTACAACGACCACAACTACTACTACAACGACCACAACTACTACCACATCTTCAAAACCAGCTGCTACAACAACTACCACCGAGACTCCACAGCTCAAAGTCACTATGGCCGGTGATGTAAATTGTGACGGTCAGCTCGACATGGGAGACGCAGTTCTTATAATGCAGGCACTTGCTAACCCTAACAAATACGGCGAAGACGGTACGGCTGAGAACCATCTTAATGAACAGGGTAGGGTAAATGGTGATATGGACGGAGACGGTCTTACAGTCGGCGACGCGCAAAAGATACAGAAGAAGCTTCTCGGCTTGGAGTAATCCAGTGTCGTATGTGTGAAGTAAAACAACTAAGAAATATCGCAAAGTACTTAAAAGACTTCTTATAGTTATTAATCACGACCCCGAGACTAAAAAGCACCTTGATTTTTTCAAGGTGCTTACTTAAAAAACTGATTTCAATTTTGGGTTAAAACTTGAAATCCCGTGAGGTTATGACACTCTAACCTCAGAAATCTCAAAAAATTCGACTTGAAAAAATATCTATTTTGTAAAAGACACACATTCAGCAACCCCACAAATGGCTTAAAATAGCCGTTTGTGGGTTTTCTTTTTTCTGAAAAATGAGTTTGTACGCTACTCATATTTTTTCGGCGTACAAGCATCGCTTTTTCACAGTATCACTTATGCATATTAATAAATAATATTCATTTGGCTTTTAGGGATGCTTCATTGCTTGGAAGGGCAGTTAAAACAAACGAAGCTGTAACACCTACTATTGATTTCAAAAAATATATCCTTGTTTATGACGGAAAGAAGTATAAACATGAGCGAATAACACAGTCGGAGCTTTCCAGAAAAGCAGAGGTTTCTCTGACTACTATAAAAGTACTTCTTAAGGGTAAAGCTATCAGCGTGAAATGTGCAAAGAAGATTTCAGATGCCCTTGGACTGGAATACAAAAAGGTTTTTAATGATGTAAAACGAGATAATGTTAGTGTGGCGACTGTAAAAAGATATCACGCTATTATATCAGGAATCTTTAAACACGCAGTAACTCAGAATATTATTCCTGTAAATCCATGTACAAGAGTCAGACTTCCTAAAGCACCAAAACCTGAAGCAGTGTTTCTTGACGAATCAGAAGCACTTCGCCTCTTGGATGAACTCGAAGATGCACCTGAACCGTTCAGAACAGCTACAATGCTATGTTTGTTTACAGGAATGCGAAGAGGAGAGCTCTGTGCCCTGAATTGGGAAAATATAGATGAAGATGCACTTCTTGTATGCGTAAGGAAAAATCTTACCTATACGAAGGAATTCGGACTTGTTGAAGGAACTCCAAAGACAAAATCTTCTATCAGAGATATAAAGATATCTGATAACGTCATAGAAATGCTGCATGAATACAAGAAATGGCAGGACGAGTACAAGTATAACCTTGGAAATAAGTGGATTGAAACAGGAAAGGTATTCACCAATGATTTTGGCGGTTGGCTGAGACCTGATACGTTTTCAAGCTGGTTCCGTAAATTCTGTAAAGAACATCATTTTGATAAAGTTCACGTACACACTCTGCGCCATACCGCAGCAACTATTATGATCATGAACGACATTCCTCTGAAAGTAGTTTCTCAGAGGCTCGGACACAACAGCACTACCGTAACGAATGATATTTATACCCATGTTATACAGAGAGCGGACGAAATGGCAGCGAAAGCGATGGATCTGTCATTGTTCTCAAAGAAAAAGAAGGATAAATCCGCATAACGAATTGGCAGCAGCCGGAGAAGTATTATCTCTGGCTGCTGTCTTTTTTTATAGTGATTTATATTACGTAAGAACCAATAAGAACCAAATAAGAACCAAACGCCTATTTGGACGAATAGTGTACTGGAAGAAAATACTCATATTTTTGGTTCTTACGTAAGAACCAAAATGACATTTTAAGAGAAAAACAGCATATAAAATTTTAACCACGCAGTCCATAAACCGCGTGGTTAAGCCATTTGCTTGGAGCTTGTGACGGGACTCGAACCCGTAACAAATAAACAAAAACTGCCACTTACAGGCATTTATACTTTAATTCGTGTGACATTATGTGATTTTCTCATAATCACATATTTATGCCGAAGCATTATCAGAGTCAAGAATTATACCGTTAAAGTAACCATCAATCATTTTGTCAATCTTTTTTCGCTCTGAGCTGAATGTCTGCTGATAAACTGATTTCAATATACAATCTGTCGACCAACCGCCGCGTTCCATTGCGTATTTGTCTGGAACTCCAAGCATAAGCATGATTGAAGCGTTCAAGTGTCGCAAATCATGAAAAGTCATTTCGATATCTTTTTCTTTTACAAGTTTCTTGAATCGATCATAAACTATTTTTCTTGTAAACGGAATAATAAAATCCTCGCCGCTTTTATGTGGAATAGACATTATCATATCATAAATATAATTTGGCAATTCGAGTTGGCGTTTACTTTTTTCCGTCTTACAGCCTTCACGTACTTTGTAACCATCTTTAGTTTTTATGATTGTACGTCTTACATTAATTTCATGAGTTACGGTGTCTACATCCTTGAACTTTAGTCCTATGACTTCACCAATTCTCAAGCTAAGCCAGGCTGCAAGCAGAACAGGAAGTTCAACGTCAGTACCTTTAACGATAGGAAAAAGTTGTTCAAAAGAAGGTAATTTCTTTTCTCTTTTTTTAAGTTTGGGAAGTTTTACACTGTTTAAGTTGATATTAACTTCAAACATCTTAAGCACAGATTTAAGCAATCCATAAGCATTTTTCAAAGTTTTAGGACTTATTGTTTCAGCATCAATATTAATTGCCTGCTGAATCTGAATAGGCTTTAAATCAAAAAGCTTTATATTCATAAGAGATTTGAAGCGGAATCTCAGTACCTGATCATAGCTACATATAGTTGTTTCTTCAAGGATGTTTTTACGGCTTTCAATATACATTTCTATTGCCTTTGAAAGAGTTACATTCTTGTCAAATTTTTGTTCTCTATTGCAAATAAAGTCGGTGGCAAGTTTCATTGCCTCCCATTCCTCTTTGGCAGTGAATGATTTTACGATACGTTTGCCGTTTTCATCGTGACCTGCAACTACCTGTACTCTGTAATTTCCCGAAGGGAGTTTTTTAGCTTTCATAATATCATTCCTTTCCGAGTTACGGAAAGTGATATCAAACTATAGATATAGTATACCACTTTCCGTGTGATTTGTCCAGTGTTTTTTACATTGCAAGAAGCTCGTCAAGCTCCATGCTGTTCACAGTAAGAAAGTTATCGATTTTTTCGAGAGTGATATTTCGTGCGTTCTTGTCATAGTCTCTGAGTGTTCGCTCACAAACTCTTAAATAAGCTGCAAGTTCGGTATCAGAAACATCTTTAAGATTCTGCCAGTAACGTATCTTACACCATATCTTTTTGTAAATAGTGATTCTTTTTTCCTTTTTCATAATTACATATCCCGTCCTTTCATTCCAGTTCATAAGTGCGTTTCTTCTGCACTTCATGTTGTTTGTCTTCGTACTTTGCAAGCCTGTCGATGTTGTAGGCTATGGTTTCCATTGCAGAAACATCTTCGGCAAGCCTGTCGATTTCTTTGAGCTCATTCTGATGTGCCTGTTTGAGTTCAGCAAGTTCTTTTCTCCATGCTTTCGGAGTTATCTTCTTATCTCCAAGAGTTGTGCTGTAATACTTCTTTGCAGTTTCAAATAATGTGATCTCTCCGCGGTGCTCGTTGTAGAACTTGTCCTTTTTCTTCGGTTTTGTTATGGACTGCCATTCCTGATAAACAGCCTTATTGTTTTTGTAATACTCATAATGTGGAACGGTCTGCGTATTCCGCAGGAGCATTTGGCGGCAATAATATTTCGCTGTGAACTACTCCGCCTTTGCGTGTGAAGTCATGCGTCATTCCGTCATAATCGTTGTGAAGCTTTTCTCCTGCACGGTATGCTGCTGCGGCTACGGCAGATTTTCCTTTTCCGCGGCTGATAATTTTTATTGAGCAATGATAGATTGCGATATTATCACCGCCTTTTCAGCCTCGCAGAGCGCACATACCATGTCAGTGGTATATAAGTGCGCCCTTGGTATAATCAAGGGAAGTAGTATGCTTACCTCATAATCAGCTTTTTCAGAATTATTCATCAGTATCATCATGGAAAAAAGCTCCTTTCAAATTAACAGGCAGGCTGCTGAATGCAACTCTAAGGATATGCTTTATCTGTTCGTTGGAATAAGATTCTGCATCGGGGAGAATACTTTCAAGAATAGCTCCCCGTTCAATAAGACGGTGAGTACGGCTGCGGCGTTTTTCTTCCTTATAACGATTACGCAGAGTATTGATATGATGGGCTTTCTGCGTTTCTTTTTCAGTCAGCTTTTTCAGTTCAGCTTCGATAGCTTCTCGTTCCACAAGAGCTCTCTCATAATCGCTTTCAATATTGATAAGCTTGGCTTCTTCGTTCATAAATCTTCTCCTTTCTGAGCGTTGTTATCGCTCCAGTCAACAACTAAGGTTTCATATTCGTGAAGTGGGATGTCACAGACAGTGTACTCGGCGTGATCTATTCTGCCGTGTGCATTTCTCGGATACCGCCGCCGCAGATATCCAAGCTGTTCCAGTTCTTTTATAGCTGCCGTA
>NZ_CAMKRR010000124.1 GCF_946415235.1 uncultured Ruminococcus sp.
AGAGCAGCTTCCATAACACCGCCTGTAGCACCGAAGATAACGCCTGCACCTGTAGAGATTCCCAGCGGATCATCGAACTTCTCCTCAGGGAGTGAGTTGAAGAGGATACCTGCACGCTCGATCATTCTGCCGAGCTCACGTGTTGTGAGAGCATAGTCAACATCAGGTACGCCTGCAGCGCTCTGATCGGGTCTGCCGATCTCGAACTTCTTTGCAGTACATGGCATAATAGATACCATAACGATATTCTTGGGATCAATACCCATCTTCTGTGCATAGTATGTCTTAGCTGTTGCGCCGAACATCTGCTGAGGCGACTTGCAGCTTGAGAGGTGATCGAGAAGATCGGGATAGTAGTGCTCACAGAACTTGACCCATCCCGGTGAGCATGATGTGATAAGAGGAAGTGTTCCGCCGTTTGAGAAACGATCAAGGAACTCGTTTGCTTCTTCCATGATAGTAAGGTCAGCAGCAAAGTCTGTATCGAATACCTTGTCGAAGCCAAGTCTGCGGAGAGCAGCTGCCATCTTGCCTTCAACGTTTGTGCCGATAGGATTGCCGAAGCACTCACCGAGACCTGCACGAACAGCAGGAGCTGTCTGTACGAGAACTGTCTTCTCGGGATCAGCGATAGCTGCCATAACTTCCTTGGTGTAATCCTTCTCTGAAAGAGCACCTACTGGACATACTGCGATACACTGTCCGCAGGATACGCAGCTTGTCTCACCGAGTCCCATATCGAATGCAGAACCGATATATGTCTTGAATCCGCGCTCGTTTGCACCGATAACGCCGATTCCCTGTGTCTTTGCACATACTGCTACGCAGCGGCGGCAAAGGATACACTTGTTGTTGTCACGGTACATATGAGGAGCGGAATTGTCTACATCGTACTCGTTCTTCACGCCGTCGTACTTTGTAGCGTCCTCTACGCCGTAGTCCTTAGCAAGCTTCTGAAGCTCGCAGTTGCCGCTTCTTACGCAGGAGAGGCACTTTCTGTCATGAGTTGAAAGGATGAGCTCGAGAGTCTTCTTTCTTGACTCGATTACCTTAGGTGAGCTTGTGAGGATCTCCATATTGTTGGAACATGGATATACGCAGCCTGCTACCAGACGGAAGCCTCTGCCCTCGTTTACCTCTGTAACGCAGATACGGCAGGCACCGATCTCGTTGATCTCCTTCATATAGCAAAGTGTAGGAATTTCAAAGCCTGCCATGTGAGCAGCCTCAAGAACAGTGGTGCCCTTGGGAACTTCTAATTCAACACCGTTGATTTTAACTGTAATATTTTCCATCACTATTCCTCCGCTTACTTCTTGATGATTGCCTTGAACTTACATGTTGCGATACAAGCACCGCACTTCACGCACTTATTCTTGTCGATCTCCATTGCAGCAAGCTTCTTGCCGGGTGCAATGTAGTCAGTTCTTGTGATAGCGGAAGCAGGACACTGCTTAGCACACATACCGCAGCCGATACAGCTGTCCTTATTGATCTCGAAGCTGAGGAGGTCCTTACATACGCCTGCAGGACATTTCTTGTCAACTACGTGAGCAATATACTCGTCGCGGAAGCATCTGAGTGTTGAAAGAACAGGGTTCGGAGCTGTCTGTCCGAGACCGCAGAGTGAATTAGCCTTGATGTGGTAAGCGAGCTCTTCGAGCTTGTCGAGGTCCTCGAGAGTTCCCTTGCCCTTTGTGATCCTGTCAAGGATCTCCCACATTCTCTTTGTACCGATACGGCATGGTGTACATTTACCGCATGACTCGTCAACAGTGAATTCGAGGAAGAACTTTGCGATATCGACCATACAGTTGTCTTCGTCCATAACGATGAGTCCGCCTGAACCCATCATCGAACCGATACCGATGAGGTTATCGTAGTCGATCGGGATATCGAAGTTTGAAGCGTCGATACATCCGCCTGAAGGACCGCCTGTCTGAGCAGCCTTGAACTTCTTGCCGTTGGGGATGCCGCCGCCGATCTCTTCGATAACTTCACGGAGAGTTGTACCCATAGGAACTTCAACAAGTCCTGTGTTCCTTATCTTACCGCCGAGTGCGAATACCTTTGTACCCTTTGACTTCTCTGTACCCATTGATGCGAACCACTGAGCACCGTTGAGGATGATCTGGGGGATATTGGCATATGTCTCAACATTGTTGAGGATAGTAGGCTTCTGGAAGAGACCTTTTTCAGCAGGGAAAGGAGGTCTCGGACGGGGCTCACCGCGGTTGCCCTCGATAGATGTCATAAGAGCTGTCTCCTCACCGCAAACGAATGCGCCTGCGCCGAGACGAAGGTCGATATCGAATGAGAAGTCGGAACCGAAGATGTTCTTGCCGAGCATACCGTTTTCACGAGCCTGCTTGATAGCGATGTTAAGACGCTCAACAGCAATAGGATACTCTGCACGAACGTATATGTAACCCTGTGAAGCACCAATAGCATAACCTGCGATAGTCATAGCTTCGAGTACAACGTGTGGGTCGCCCTCGAGTACGGAACGGTCCATAAATGCGCCCGGGTCACCCTCGTCGGCGTTGCAGCATACATACTTCTGATCTGCGTTGGGAACGATGTTTCTTGCGAGCTTCCACTTCATGCCTGTGGGGAATCCGCCGCCGCCGCGTCCGCGGAGACCTGAATCGAGGATAGTCTGGATAACGTCCTCGGGAGTCATCTCTGTGAGCACCTTGCCGAGAGCTGCATAACCGTCACGGCCGATGTACTCGTTGATGTTCTCGGGATTGATAACACCGCAGTTTCTGAGAGCTACACGGTGCTGCTTTTTATAGAATGATGTATCGTCGAGAGACTTGATATCGTCGCCAGAAACTGTTTCCTCGTAGAGGAATTCCTTTACAGGCTTGCCGCCGATAAGGTGCTCGTCAACGATGCGCGGGATCTCTTCTACCTTAACACGTGAGTAGAATGAACCCTCGGGATATACGATCATGATAGGTCCGCGCTCGCAGAGTCCGAAGCAGCCTGTCTTAACGATCTGTACTTTATCTGTAAGTCCTTTTTCTGCAAATTCCTTTTCGAGCTCTGCAATGATCTTGGGTGAGCCCGATGATGTACATCCTGTACCGCCGCAGACAAGGACGTGTCTTTCATATTTTGAAGAAGCATTGCCATGTGTTCTGAGAGCGACCTCGCCCTTCATGCTGTCTCTGACAACCTTGAGTTCTTCAAGAGTCTTCATAAGTTAACCTCCTAAATGGTAATGTTTGGAATCAAGCGTATTTTTCGATGATCTTGTCAATGTCGTCAACAGTAAGACGGCCGTAAACATCTTCGTTTACAGTAAGAACGGGTGCAAGTCCGCATGCGCCTATGCAGCGGCAGGCATCAAGAGAGAACTTACCGTCGGGAGTGCACTCGCCTCCGCCAATTCCAAGCTTTTCCTGAAGCTTATTGTAAATATCTCCGGAACCCTTTACATAGCAGGCTGTACCAAGACAGACTGATATTGTGTATTCTCCCTTCGGATAGAGAGAGAACTGAGCGTAGAAGGTAACAACGCCGTAGATCTTCTCAAGCGGGATGCCTGTGTTGTCGGAAATAATTGCCTGAACCTCGATCGGAAGGTAGCCGTAGATTTCCTGAGCTTTCTGGAGTATCGGCATGAGTGAACCCTTGTCGTTCTTTTTCTCTTCGATGACCTTGAGAAGCTCAGCCTCCTGCTCGGGAGTACCCTTGAAGGGAACAGTTGATTTAGCTGAATTCATTAAATGAACCTCCTTATAATATCTGTGAAAAATGTAACAATGTCGAGCATAAAAATTATGAGACAAATGCTAATCTCACATATCCTAAATATTATACCATATTAAAAAGAATATTTCTATCGCCATTTTAGCCTAATTCAATTCTACATTACTGTACATTTTAGACAAATACAGCACAATATGTCAGCTGCAAAAAATTTACATTTACACTTGTAAAGGCTCTTAGTTTACCGATAGGTTTTAATTAAAACAAACCAACTTTTATTTCGTGTCAAAGTTTAATTCAAGATTAATATGATAAATGTTATATCAAATTATGGCGGCTTTCTGTTTTCCTTTATCATGCGTAAAAAATATGATTGCTTTTTCAAGATCAATTATTTAATCTTAATCAGGCGTATATATTCATTTATTATACTTATTTAAAAAAAATTCAAAATTCGGATATTTCGATTGTTATTGACAAACCCTGTTTATTATTGTATATTAAAAATATAACATATACATAAACAGCGTATTTCCGCTGTTTCCGTTCTGTCTGCGGAATGTCCTGCACTGCGTTCCGACTATTTTATCACCGTTATACGGAAAAGGAGAAATTATGAGTTTACCAAACGACCCCGTTATCTTGCTCAGTTATATCAATACGCTTCTGCGTGACAAATATCCGTCCTACGAAGAGCTTTGCAAAAGCCTTTGTGTTCCTGCGGATGATATCGAGAAAAAACTGAACGGAATAGGTTATGTTTACGATCCACAAACAAATTCATTCAGATAGTATCACTTTTTAAGGATACTTTGGCGGTGTGCTTACACCGTATGGGAGGGCTTATGAAACAGATAATCCAAAAGATAACAGCTTTTTCAGCTTCTGCTGTGATAGCTGTTTGCTCCGCAGTCAGCAGTTCTGCGATCGGAGCTGACACTACAGAAAAGACGACCTATACAGTACATTTTGACCTCAGCGAGGAGGGAGTTTCCATCGCTCCCGATGATGACGGAAATATCCCCGAGATAACTGATCTCACAAAGAGCGCAAACACTTCTTTCTTTATCCCCGACGCTTCTCTTGTAAGAGAAGGATACAGCTTCTCCGGCTGGACGGAAGACGATATCAAAGGTATCGTTCCGGGTGATGTTTACAGAGTAAAGGACCATGATATCACTCTCAGACCTGTATGGTCCGTTGCAGGCGATAAGGAGTTCCACACCGTTACCTTCAGAGTTGAATGGGAAGGTGAGATCGACAAGGAAGCCGAAAAGCTTGTTCCCCCTGCAAAAAGACAGTCTGGCAAGTTCGTTGCAGTACCTCTTTACAGCTTCCCCCGCAGCGGCTACAAGCAGCGCGGCTGGACTGACGGTACAACGGAGTTTGCGGTCGAGGAATATATTATCGTCCACGATGAAGACATCACTCTTACGCCGAATTTAAAGAAGCTGTACAATCTGAAATATTCAGTCGGCGACGCTGACAGGATCAACGGTCTGACCGAGCTCATATTTGAGATAGCTGAGGGTGAACCGACCAATCTCCAGAACACAGACCGATTTTCAAGGAACGGTTATAGAACTGTCGGCTGGCACTGCGAGAACGACGGCAAGGATTACGGCGCTGTAGCTCCGTTCACTATGCCATCAGAAGATGTTCTTATGACACCTATCTGGGAGGCTATACAGTACACTATCAACTTCAAGCCTTCAAACAATGCAAGCGATAATATCAAGGTCCGCGGACTGACCGATACGGCTATCACTATCCCCGAATGCAGCTATATAAAAGAAGGCTATACTTTTGGCGGTTGGCAGTACAAGGATACGATCTGTCAGCCGGGCGACGAGTACGTTATTCCCGGTGCCGAGCCCGGTATGGGAATTTCATTCAAGGCTGTATGGATAGAAGACGGCGCAGAGCAGACAACAACTACAACTTCGTCCTCTGTTACAACAACAACTTCTTCCACTACGACCACTACGGAAGCATCTTCGACTACGACCACCATCTCTTCAACGACATCAGTTTCCTCAACGACATCGGTTTCAACTACTACCGATGTTTCCACGACGACCACAACTACTGCAAGTGAGATAAAGCCATATTCGTATGTTATAACGGTACGTGATAAAAATACCGACGAGCTTATCAGCGATGCTGTTTTAACTGCGAGCTGGTTTATTGAATATGAGATCAACGGACAGGATGTCCATACAGGTCCTTTAGAGCTTATTGATACATCTAAGGGCAATCCCGCTGTTATCAGCTATGAAAAGTACAAGGATGCCAAGGAATGCAGCTTCTCCATAAGCGGATTAAAGGAAGGTTCAACTTACACCTTCAGCAATGAAGATTGCACTATTGAATCAGATAATGAAAAACACATCGTTTACTACAATGTTTACCTTACCAAATCTGAGATCGCTTACGGCGACGCAAACTGTGACGGTACGATCGACATGGCCGACGCAGTGCTTATAATGCAGGCACTTGCAAATCCGAACAAATACGATGTGGGCGGAACTTCCGAAAACTGCATCACCGAAAAAGGCAGACAAAATGCTGATGTTGATCCTTCAGCAACAGGTCTGACTACAAACGACGCCCTGACTATACAGTTATATCTTCTCAAAACAATAGACGCTCTTCCTCTTGTAATAGAGCAGCCTGTTGTAGATTAAATAAGACTGCCGAAGCAGTCCGTATAAAGTAAAATGACCGAGGGTATATCCAAAAAGCCCTCGGTTTTTTGTTTCATATAATGCCAAGTCCTTCAAGCAGAAGCTTCAGTCCTATAAGGATAAGAATGATACCGCCTGCGATCTCCGCTTTTTTCTCGTATCTGCTTCCGAACCTGTGACCGATTAAAACTCCCGCAAGCGAAAGAGCAAATGTGGTAACGCCTATCATAGTTACTGAAAAGAGCAGATCCGTTTTTTCAGCCGTAAATACTATTCCCACAGCAAGTGCGTCTATGCTTGTTGCGATCGCAAGGAGGAAAAGCTCCTTTATGTCAAGGCGGTATTCCCTGCCGTCTTCTTCCTCGTCATCTCCCCTTATGGCTTCATATATCATTTTTCCGCCGATGATCGCAAGCAGTCCGAATGATACCCAATGGCTGAACAGGCTTATCGCATTTTCAAAGCGGCTGCCGAGAAAATATCCTATCATCGGCATTATCCCCTGAAATACTCCAAAGAACAGTGCAGTTATTATACCACCTTTCATGTCGAGCTTTTTCATGCTCAGCCCCTTACAGACCGAAACCGAAAAGGCGTCCATTGCAAGTCCCACAGAGATAAGAAGCAATTCGGTCAATGTCATAATGAATACATCCTCTCAAAAAAAATCGGATACCGCAGTACCCGATGCAAACTCAGGCACGACGAAAAAAGCCGTACATGAGTCTCATTATTTAAGGCAAAACCGAACGCTTTTGCGTTAGTATGTCGGCTTGCCGCACACATTGAGTGTGTTAACTACTCCCTCATATAACAATGCTTATTATACATTGTATTTAAGAGCCTGTCAACATATTTCTGTTAGCAGATAATAACCTTATAACTCATATTCAAAAATATAATCGTCCATCACATAGCCGCTGCCGATATCCGTTACAGCTTCGTCCACTATAACGAAGCCCGTCTTTTTGTATACTTCTATTGCATGATCGTTGTGCTTGTTGACCGTGAGATATACTCTTGTTTTGCCGTATCTTTCCGCTTCATCAAAGACCTTTTTCAGCATGAGCGAAGCTATTCCCCTGCCACGCTTGTCGCTGCGGAGATAAAGCTTGCTCAGAAAAAAGCGGTCGTCCTTTTCGGGCTTTACACCTATATAGCCGCAAAGCTCCTCATCTTCACGGACTGCATAATAGCTGTAGTCCTGCTCTATCAGCTGCTTCGTCATAGCCTTGTATGACTGGAATTTCTCTACCATATAGTCTATCTGATCGATACTTATTATATCGGTGAAGCACTCATGCCATATTTTATCCGCAAGTGCGGCAACTTCCCTGAGCTCTGTGTCGCTGCTCACCTTTTTTATCGTTACAGCCATATTATCTCCTTATAAAAAAGAAGAATAAAGATATGCTCTCTATTCTTCTTTTTTCTGTCATTATTCTTCGTCGGGCATTTCCCAGTTGTGGTATACGTTCTGAACATCGTCGTTCTCTTCGAGATGCTCAAGGAGAAGGTTCATCTTCTTTATGTGATCCTCGTCTGTGAGAGATGTATATGTTGAAGGTATCATCTCAGACTCTGCAGATATAACATTGTATCCCTTTTCGGTAAGTCCCTCGCGGAGAGCGTGTACATTTTCGGGAGCGCACTCGATCTCGACCGTCTCCTCGTTGATGTCGAAGTCCTCGCCGC
>NZ_CAMKRR010000125.1 GCF_946415235.1 uncultured Ruminococcus sp.
TCTCCTTATAGCTGTCCCACTTCGATGTGTCGATATCGGGCTTTTCGGGAATGATCACCTCAGGCTCGGGCCATTCCGTGATCTTCTTAAGGATATATGACTGGATAAGGACCAGATCAGCCGTTTCAAACTTGCTGTTCTGATCGACATCTGCCGCCTTGAGTGCCGAGCCCTTGAGCTCGCCTGTGAGAATGGCTTTTCTTGCAGTAATCATATCAAGGGAGTCTATTACTCCGTCGAAGTTCACATCGCCCATTACTGCCTTCTTAGGCGGCTCTGCGCCCTTGATCTCTGTGCCTGCGGGAGCGCCGATAACATCATCGACATAGAAGTCGATATAATCCGAATCGCTATCATCTGTTTCAATGTATAGCACAACATCAGAAGCTCCTGCGGGTATGGTATACTTCGTATTGGCAAGCTGGAGCCATTCGCCCTTAACAGCACTGCCCGAAGCAATATGATCGTACTTTGTGGTCGAACCGTCCGAATACTGGAGAGAAAGCTGGAAAGTCTGCTCTGACGGTCCGCTTTCGTACATTACGTTAGCGCTGAAGCTGTACTCTGTTCCTGCCCTGAAAGCAGCAGAATCAAGAGACTTTGCAGCACCGTTCCATGTGTTGTTTCTTCCGCTTACGCTAAGTGAGGCTGAACCGCTTACAGCTGCGGCAGATGAAGTATCTACCGTCTCTGAAGCTCTTCCGCCCCAGCTGCCGGATGACTTTTCAAAGTCATCGTTGAAGAAGTAGCCGTTCTCATCGAGAAGTGTTGAAGGATCAACGTCCTCAACATCCTGCTTCTGAGAATTCGGATCATCCTCATCAGGTGCGTTTTCATCAACAGTGATCTTCTTTACGTTTGCGGAACCGTTTGACCTGTAGCCCTCGATATTGAGCGATACCTCATAAAGAGTTCCCGACATATCAAGACCTGCCTTTGACCATGCGTCAAAATGCTTGCTTACGGAAATAGTACCTGACATATAGTTTGTGGTATTATTCCTTGAACCGCTTGTCTGACGGATGCTCCAGTACTGAGGAAATGTTGCCGTACCGTCGAGAGATGGCTGATTATAGCGCATTGTCTTGCATATATCATAGGTATTTCCGTTAAGAGTAACATTGCCCTTTCTCTCAGCACCGTCTCCGGGTGGTCTCCAGTCGCCCCAGCCTTCAACTATATAATACTCCATAAGGGGATTTCTTGTCCATCCGTAAACGCACATATAAGAATTTCCCTTAGGTGTATACTCAACATCATAGGTAAGGACGATATTACTGCCTATACTCTTGTAATTCTGCTTCTTGCTGTCGTAGTTTTTACCCATACGAGCAAGGAAGTTTTCAATTCCGCTCCATGAACAGGTAAAATTTCCTGCTCCAGGATTCATCGAGACCTGACCGGTATAGTTCTGATTCCACATTTCGTAATCGAAACCGCCGATATTGCCTCTTTCCTGCTGATCGGCTGCCTTAGCGGTCAGTGTGTTGTTTCCGGGAAATGCCGGACTGCCCATTAACAGCATCGCTGTGGCTGTTACGGCTGAGATCGCCTTCCCGAAAAGGTTTGAATGCTTCATGAATATCACTCCTTTTTAAATATTTTCTCCAGGATTCATAAAACTCTCCACTATAATTATACTTTACATTCCCTTTTTTAACAACCTACTTTTTGCATAACAGGTGGACTTTCCGAAGATTAAGCACAAATTTCAGTGATTTGCACATTGAAACAGCGAATAATTTATTAAATATGCCGAACAAAAACATTGATAAATAAAGCATTATGCTGCAAAAAAAGGCCGCAGTTTTTACGTCTGCGGTCTTAATTAATGTCTTATTATAAAGCATCTATATATGCTGATACTGCTGCTTGCTGCCAACCGCAAGCTCCACTGCTCTGTAAGCGCCATCGTAAATGCCTGCTTTTTTGGCTGCGAGAATGTTAGAGCACATTTTCTCTATTATATCCCTTCCGTTCTGTATCATATCTATCATGGCACCTGTTTCGGCAGCAGTTGTGCACTCATAGGTCCCGTCGCCTATCTCTGCGGAACGGACAGCTCCCCATGCTTCGTGACCTCCGACGCGCTTTATCATCAGCTTA
Source organism: uncultured Ruminococcus sp. (assembly GCF_946415235.1). Classification (GTDB taxonomy): domain Bacteria; phylum Bacillota; class Clostridia; order Oscillospirales; family Ruminococcaceae; genus Ruminococcus. Next base: position 2,107 of record NZ_CAMKRR010000125.1, read on the forward strand.
GGGATAGGATAAAATGCCAGCTCACTCGGCTTTGTGATAAGCACATCGCTGCATCTCATGAGCAGATTTGTCGAATAGACCGCTGCAAAAATGTCGGAATGACAAAAAGCGTGTATCCCTTTGATATTACCGTCGTATATATTCCGGCAAAGCTTTTCCGTCTTTGCAAAATCTTCAAAATGCTCATGCACAAACGGCTTCATCTGCGGTACTTCCTTAATAAGCTGACTCCACACATTTGCATGATCGCCGACATTGATGAAAAGTACTGCCTTTCCCATTTTTATGGACGGCAGAAGCCTGCGTACAACAGCTGTGAATATCTCCTTCTGCGCCCCTGCGCCGCCTACGGACATAAGCCACCTTACAGGCTTGTCATCACGTATCCTGTTCACCCGCTTTGCACAGTCCGTTTCTATATTGCTGACCAGCTCGTGATCTATATAATGACCTGTATATGCTATGGACTCCTTCGGCATCGGCTTAAGACAGCGCTTTTTGTCCATTCCGCGCAAAGCACGATAGCCGAGGTAGGCAGAAGGTGTCTGAACAGTATGGATCGCTCCCTCCGATAAATGCAGCGCCATCGGCCAGTTGTCGGGAATAACATTCACCACATTCTTCAGACCCGAGTGTACTGCCGCCTGAGAGGGCCATACATGAGTTGCTATAAACGGGATATCCTTCGGGATATCGCGGAATACCGCCGTCATAAGCTCCGTCATCTTCTGATCGGAAACATTGTAGCTGAGCTTTCGGAAGCCCTCGCTGTTAAGCGGCTCCCATACAAGCTTATTGAATACCGAAAATCTCTGTGAAAGACGCGAGCCCATCGAATAAAGCTCGTTCTGCTGCTCTATGATCTTTCCGCAGGTAGTATTGCTGAAAGAATGAAGATCGAACCAGTAGGGCTCATAGCCCATTGAATGAGCTGCGGAAGCTATAGCCATGGATATCCTGTAATGTCCGAAGCCCATACGGATATTGCCTATTATTATGCTTTTTTCATCAAAACTGCATCCGCTTTTCGGGCTTATTACAAGATTTCTTACGCCCAGCGCCTTACCGATAACAGGAACTTCCTTTGGTGAAAGATGATAGACCGCATCTGTATCATCTCCGAATTTCTTTATGAACTTTGCCTTATTTCTGACTGCCTTTTCATACGTTTTACGAGATATTGCATTTTCAAAAACGAATTTTGAACAATTCATAAAAATTCCTCCAATGTCTTGACAAAGTTTATGAAATATGTTAAAATAATTTATAACATGATAGGCTGGCTATCATCTTGTGTATAGTCTATCACAAAAAAGGAGGTTTGTCAAATGGAAAATGAATTCTCACAGGAAAAAATAAGATCTGAACGCATGGCAAAGGCTGTTGAAATAACTGCACAGCTTTTCCTGAAAAACGGCATCGACGCTGTAAAAATGACCGACATTGCAAAACAGTGCGGTTTCGGCGTAGCTACTCTTTACCGTTATTTCGGCACAAAAAACGGTATCACTATTGCTGCAATGACCTATTTATGGGATGAACTGAACAAGATGTTCAGCGGCATCTTCGACTCTGAAGTATTCCTCAAACAGCCGGGCATCAAGCAGGTCGGCGACCTGATGAGAATGTTCATTGTCCTTTATCAGGCTCACCCCAGCTTTATGAAGGTCCTCACGGAGTTCGATCTTATGCTCGCTTCTCAGAATATCCCGAAAAATGAGCTAAAGGAATACGAAAGGTCCATCATCAATTTCTACCCCGTATTTGAAAAATCCTACATGGTAGGCGTAGCTGACGGTACAGTCCGTGAAGTTCCGAATATCAAGCTTTTCTACCTTTCATACGCTCACGCTTTACAGGAGCTGAGCAAAAAGCTCACTCAGGGAGAGCTGCTCCCCGGTGACGATTTTTCATTCGCCGAAGAAGAATTAAGTACTATCATTGAAGCCGCAGTTTCTTTTTTAAGAAAGGAATGAGGCTCTTATGGAGAAAAGAAAAACAGCTGACAATAAGGTTTTATGGATCTTTGCAATAGGTCAGCTCGGCTGGTCGCTGCTTTCCGGCATTATTGCCAACTGGCTCGTTTTCTTCTACCAGCCCAGTCAGGAAGAGCTGGCAAAGGGGCAGGTCCTCTTTATCCCCAAAGGTACTTTTATAGGTCTGACAGCTATCGGAGTCATAACCGCTTTCGGACGTATTTTCGATGCTGTCACCGACCCTTTCATTGCAGGCAAGTCAGACTCGCTCAGGCATAAGCTTGGCAGACGCATACCCTTTATGCGCTTTGCGGCCGTTCCCTTCGGTATCGTTACGGTACTGATGTTCATATCGCCATTTGGCGCTGAAAATAAGGGAAACGCAGTGACTCTGTTTGTTTTCGCCATGCTTTTCTACTTCTGCATGACCTGCTACTGTACACCGTACAATGCACTTATCCCCGAGCTTGGCAGTACTCAGAACGCAAGGATAAATCTTTCGACGTTTATCTCCGTTACCTACTTCTTTGGTACTGCTATAGCTTATCTCGTACCAAATATCGCAAATATATTCATAGGCAGCATGGGCTATGCAAACAGCTTCAGAGTAACTATCGCTATCATGGCAGCTGTTGCTGTTGTTTGTATGCTTATCCCCGCATTCCTCATAGACGAAAACCGGTACGCGGACACGACGCCCAGCAAGAGTTCTGCTTTCAGCTCCCTCCTGTCCACATTCAAGAATAAGGAATTCCGCACATTCGTATGCTCCGACATACTTTACTGGATAGGACTGACGCTGTTCCAGACAGGTCTTTCATTCTATATCACAGTCCTTCTCGGACTTGATTCGGGCATGACCTTCCCGCTCTTTGTTACAATGACAGTCGTATCTCTGCTGTTCTATCCTGTGGTCAATATTTTCTCGAAAAAGCTCGGCAAGAAGAAGCTTATCGCATTTGCGTTCCTGTTCTTCTCCTTTGCCTTTCTGGTCACCGCAGGCGCAGGGCTAATAGGCATACCATCCATTGCTTACGGCTTTATCATAGCTGTATTAGCTGCTCTGCCAATGGCTGTCCTCGGTATCCTTCCACAGGCTGTAGTCGCGGATATATCGGAAGCCGACAAGCTCGACACAGGTGAGAGCCGTCAGGGAATGTTCTACGCTGCAAGGACCTTTGCCTTCAAGCTCGGACAATCGCTGGCTATGCTCATATTCACAAGCATGATACTTATCAATTCCGAAGTTGAAAAAGGCGAAACGGGATATGGCCTCGGATACCGTCTCACGGCCCTTACAGCTGCTGTGCTGTGTCTCCTCGGCGGAATAGTCTTTTTGCGGTATAATGAAAAAAAGATCATCTCCCGTATAGAGGAGGAACAGAAAAATGCTTAAATTCAAATCACTGCAGTTTCTGTACAGGGACGGCGAAAACGACTTTATGGCAATAACCTCGAGCTCGCTCCGCAATGACAAAATGGAGCTCGTGATAAATACCGACAATGATATATTTTCGGTTTACGTCAGAGCAAACGATACAATAACCATACAGAAGCTTTGCGCTGAGTTTGAATATGATTACTGCGAAAGTGAAAAGATCTTTCTCAACGGATACCAGTCGTGGACTGATTCAACGGAGCACGGTATCCATGATAAAATGCGCGGTATCGGTCATATTCCCTGCGCTCTGAACGAAAAGTATGCCTTTTCACAGTACGGCGACTACAATTTCAGCGAGTACGGTGAAAATATGCACGGCTGGTCCTATGGTTATATCAGGAATGAGGAGCTTTACAGCTTTATCGGCTCGCTTGCCGAAAGCTCGGGATTTACTCAGATAATCACACAGGTCGATAAAAATTCGATTATAATAAAAAAGGACTGTGCCGATCTCGATATAAGCGGCGAATGGTGTGCACTGAAAATACTTATGACTGAGGGAAGTGAAAATAAGGTCTTTGACCGATATTTTGCGGAACTTGACATAAAGTCACCCACGGGCGTAAAACCGATCTTCGGCTATACGAGCTGGTACGATCACTTTCAGGATATAAACGAAAAGAACATCTCAGATGATCTGAACGGCATAAACTCACTCAGCTGCAAAGCGGACGTTTTTCAGATAGACGATGGCTGGCAGACTTATGTTGGCGACTGGCTGAGCGTTGACAGCGAAAAGTTCCCAAACGGAATGAAAAAGATCGCGGATATGATCTCCGAAGCGGGACAGATACCCGGTATATGGCTCGCTCCTTTTGTATGTGAGGAGAGATCGAAAATATTCAGGAATAACAAACACTGGCTAATCAGTACCGATGACGGCGGCTTTGTCAGGGGCGGTTCCAACTGGAGCGGCTTCTACGCGCTTGATATAAACAATCCCGAGGTGCAGGAGTATATCAGGTTCGTTATCGAGACTATCGTGAACGAATGGGGATACAAGCTGCTGAAGCTCGATTTTCTGTACGCGGCGTGTATAGTTCCGCGTAGGGACAAGACACGTGGACAGCTCATGCACGAAGCAATGGAGTTCCTGCGGGAATGTGCAGGTGACGCAATGATTCTTGCCTGCGGAGTTCCGCTTGCTTCCGCTTTCGGGAAAGCAGATTACTGCCGCATAGGCTGTGATGTTACTCTTGACTGGAATGATAAACCGCACATGAGACTTATGCACCGTGAGCGCGTAAGTACCCGAAATTCAATACTCAACACTGTATTCAGACGTCAGCTGGACGGACGTGCATTTTTCAATGATCCCGATGTATTTCTCCTTCGCAGGTATAACAACTCGCTTTCAGAAAGTCAGAAAAAATGCCTTGCAGAAGTAAATGCACTCATGGGAAGCGTACTCTTCACCTCCGATAACTTCTTTGATTATGAAGCCGAAGAAACGAAAGAGCTTTCCAAAATATTGAAGATCAGAAATGCAGAGGTCATATCAGCTGAGCTTGAGGATGACGTTCTTACACTTAAATTCAGTATTGACAATAAAAAGTATATCAAAAGGTATGATATATGACAAAAGGCTGACTTAAAGTCAGCCTTTTTTTGAAGCATGAATGTCGATTTTTGTTGTTTTTTGTCGTTTGTTATGCTATTATATAAATAAGGGAGTGATAGAAATGAAAAAAGACAGTCTTTTCGGAAAATATCTTTTCTTCATGCTATGCTCTGCACTTGTAGTGGTAACAGCGGCCTTTTACTTCCATATCTCCGATAAAAAGAAAAATACAACCACTATTATAATTGATAACGATATCGAAGTATCTGCGTCACTGACAAACATTACCGAAACGAAAACAACATTAAGAAAAACAACTTCCAAAACTCAGACCTCATCCGAGCCCATCAAACATAAAACCGTATCTACTACAGCTGATATTACAGAATATCTCATTCTTGATATCAACACCGCAAGTGCAGAAGAGCTCATGAAACTGCACGGAATAGGTGAAAAGACCGCAGAAGAGATCATAGCCTACCGTGAGCAGAACAACGGCTTTTCCAATATAGAAGAAATAATGAAAGTCAGTGGTATCGGCGAAAAAACTTTTGAAGCAATCAGGGAACATATATATGTAATTGATCCTGTTTACGAAGATATCACAGAAGAAGACTATCACGAAGAAGTGACAGATGATAATACGGATATCCCGCCAACACTGGAAGAACTTGCCCCCATTGATATCAATACAGCAAACTTTGATACACTTATCCTTCTTCCTCATGTAGATGAAGCAATAGCTGATCAAATCATCAGTTTCCGTGAAAACAATGGAGGTTTTCAGAGCGAATATGAACTTATCATGATGGACGGACTGACACGAAGCGAAGTAGCCGACATAAAAGAATATATTGAGATAAAATAAAAAGACTATGCATTGCATAGTCTTTTTTCAGTGGGCCATTAGGGACTCGAACCCCAGACCGTCCGGTTATGAGCCGGATGCTCTA
>NZ_CAMKRR010000126.1 GCF_946415235.1 uncultured Ruminococcus sp.
TGCAGTGGAGATTGCAGGAGATGAACACAAAAAACAAGCGGAAGCATTGCAAAAGGAGGCTGATGCGTTATGGCAGTTATAAAAGTTATCCGTAACACTTACGGCGGCGTGGAATACATACAGAATGCGTGTCAATATATCCACAATTCTAAGTATATGAAGCGTTGCAGCGGATTTGGAGTCTGCGCTAACGACTATATGAAGGCGGCTGCGGAAATGATATTAGTCAGACGCTTCTTTCACAAGGAAAGCGGCAATCCTCTGTTTCATATCGTTGTCGCTTTCGATGATACTATTAAGGACGAGGAGCTTGCGTGGAGTTATCTCGTAACTATCGCAAGCTTTTTCGCACCCACAAATCAGGTATACTTTGCTATGCACGGTAAGGACGAAAACTGTCCTCATTTGCATGGTCATTTAGTTGTGAACTCCGTTAGTTACGTCAACGGAAAGATGTTCAATACAGATGAGGAAATACCAGTTTTCAAGCATATAGTTGAAGAAACTATCGGACAGAAATGCAAAATGGCTTACGCTGATAAAAAGAAGTCATAAACACGTATAAATCAAAATATTACCCCAATCCCCTTATAGTGAAAAACAATCAAACAGCTGTATCTTTATTTAAAGTGTCTCCCCGTTATGGGGAGACCGGCTGTTTGTAAGCGGTTATCAGCTATGAAAATGCAAATATCAGCAATGTAACTGATTTAGCGATCAACTGATAATGGCAGCTAAAGTCTAAGTATATGAAAATCCCCCCTATTACGTTCATTGTGAGCGTAACAACGGGGGTATTATTATTCATCTTCTGTCAGAAATTTGTATGCAGGAACGTCAAGGGCTTCGGCTATATCGAACAGCGTATCAAGCGATACGGTTCTGTTGACATTGGGAGCTTCAACGGCTCCGATGAATGCGAGATTTTTTTCAATCTTTTCAGCGAGTTGTTCCTGCGTTAGTCCGCGTAGCTTGCGGTAGTAGCTTATCTTTAACCCGATTGTTTTATATTTATCGAAATATTTCTCTTTCATAAAGTCACCGTCCTATGAAAATATTTTATCATAGTTGATTGACAATATGAATTTGATATGATACAATAAATATTGTATAGAATGCAATAACACAAAGTGCGAGAAATACTGTGCTTATTCAGCAGACATAAAAATCGCCGCAAATTTATATAATCTGCGGCGGTCATTCAGCTTGTTTTATATGTATGATTTTACCACAATTTCATATTTTCTTCAATGTAATATAAGAAAAATTTACAAATTTCAATCTAAAATCAGCAGTTTCTACAAAGAGTAAAGTCTTTGTTTGTATGGTTCGACAGTGTATTTGCCGTCAGAAATATGGTCAATGAGGAGGGAGCGACATGGCACGTAGAGGTGAAAATATCTATAAACGCAAAGACGGACGTTGGGAGGGACGCTATAAATGCGGCTTCACAGACGATGGGAAGGCTAAATATCGCTCTGTATACGGTCATTCCTATTCAGAGGCAAGGGCGAAGCTTGTTCCCTTGAAGGTCGCCGCTCCTACTATGACTGCTTCCTGTCATCTGACGGTTAATACGCTTTTTGATGAATGGTTGTCAGCAGTTAAGCTCCGAGTGAAGCCTTCAACCTATGCCAATTATCAGATGAAGGTCGAGAAGCATATCCTTCCTGTATTCGGCGGATTGCGCTATGAGACGCTGACGGTGCAAATGCTTCATGCATTTATTGATGATAAGCTAAATTCGGGGCTCTCCCCGAAGTACACTTCCGATATTATCGTTGTTTTCAAAGCTATGGCGAAGCATACTGCCAAGATACATAGTACAAGGAACATTCTTGCAGATGTTATAACGCCTAAGTGCATTATGGAAGAAAAGCCGCTGCTTACTCCTACGCAGCAGCGTAAGCTGTGTAAGTATCTTTTATCCAATCTGAATACAACGTCATTGTGCGTATTATTGAGCTATTATACGGGACTTCGTGTCGGTGAAGTCTGCGGTCTTATGTGGAGCGACATTGACGCTGATAAAAGTCTTTTGACCGTCAGGAGAACTGTACAGCGTATACGCACAGTCAATGACGGCACTCAGCTCATTATCGGTACTCCCAAGAGCAGAACGTCACAGCGCATGATACCTATACCGTCTTTCCTTATGAAAATACTGCGGAAATTCCGCAGTAATAATGACCGATATATACTTTCCAATACAACAAGAGTTATCGAACCTCGCACACTACAGAACCGCTTCAAATCTATGCTGAAAAAAGCAAATTTACCGTCAGTAACGTACCATAGCCTCCGCCATATGTTCGCTACGAACTGCCTGCAAGCGGGCTTTGATATTAAGACGCTCTCTGAGATACTTGGTCATGCGAGTGTACAAACAACGCTGAATCGCTATGTTCACAGCTCTATGGAACGTAAGGCGTACTGTATGAGCCTCATCACTCCTGCCGCTTAAAGCTTATTTGCCGTCAAAAATCTCGTCACAGCCAATGTCAAAAGTGGCTATATACGGCGTATAACTGACAAAATTACTTGAATTATATAAATTTGCGAAAAGCAAAATCAGTAACCGATATTTCTATTATACATCAAACGCCGTATACTATTCAAGTTTTTTAAGGAGGAGCTATCATGAAAAACAACAACCTTGTCGTTATCGAAAGAGATGTGTTCTGCCCGTATTGCAATCAGAACTCTGCCGTTCTCATAAGCGAGACAATCAAAAAGAAGAAGACTATCGGCTGTGCGGCAATAGGCTGCAAGGACGCTTTGCTGTTGTATGTGACAGGCTGCTGCTGGGCTATTGTATGTGGTTTTCCATTACTTGATGTCAAGGAGGATAACCAGACAAGTATGTACGGATTCTGCCCTTGCTGCGGAAATACATATCCTGTCATCAAGCCCGAAGCTGATACGGTCATTGACAAAATGCAGAATACGCAGAAGCGTATCTCTAAGGTAGCAAGTCAGGCAAAGGGTTTGCTTAATAAAGGTAACTCCGCTCCCGAGCAGATCGACTACGACAGCGATGACCAGTCATGACGGATAAGGAGATCATCAAAGCCTTTTATAAAGCTCGAAAAACTGAGGTATGCAAAGCGGTCATAAGACCAAAATTTACGATGTACAGGGAGCTCCTTCAATTCGTCATTGCGCTCTCCGTACTAATTGCTGCTATTCTTGTACGCGCATATCTATCTACGCCGATTTTTATAGTGCTCCTGTGTGCAATATCTACTGCTTTTTTACTGACTCAGACGAAAAATATACTTCTTCTGATGATTTTTGCTTATCAGAAATTCGCACCAAAGCTGCTGCGTTCAGCCTGCCTGTTTCAGCCGAGCTGTTCTGAGTATATGAAGCAGTGTATCATAAAATACGGTGTGTTCAGAGGCGTAAAAAAGGGCTTTAAACGCATAAAACGTTGCCATCCGCCAAACGGCGGACTTGACGAACCATAACGAGGGGGATATTATGAGCGATAATAATCAGAAAACCGATGCTTGGGGACAGAATAGGAATATCCCCGATTCATGGGTTAAGAATAACAAGCTTCCCGAGAATTGGGGAAAACAGAGCGTAAGTCCCGATATAAAAAATAATACCGGAGCGTCACCTTCAAAAAGCAACGCTAAAACAAAGTCAGAGAGTTCGACCGGCTTTTCCGATAAAGCAAAGTCAGGTGTCGGACTGCTTGCAGGCGCTGCAAAGAAAGTCGGCGGAGCTACCAAAAATGCGGCTGGAAGTGCAGTTGAGTATGCAAAGTCCGATGAAGTCAAGGAAAAGCTGAACGCTGCCAAAAATAAGGCCAAATCCATTTCGGACGGTGCAGGCTCCTCTCTTACTGACTTGAAAGAAAAAGCAGGCGACGCCATAAACGAACGTCACAGCTCCATGTCTGAGTTATCTGATAACACATCAGACGAAATTGGCGAAGATACGCTTGATACTGCTATTACCGAGGAGAGTCCCATTTCCGATCCGTCTGACGACACTTCGACTGAAGACGAAGAATTATCCGCAGAAACAACGGCAGAATCCGATACAGATAGCTATATCGAGGAGCCTGTCGATGATGAAGTATATGACACCGAGCCGGAAGAAGAGTATGAATATTCTGAAGAAGTTGTTGCGAAAACGGCAAGCAGTGGTAGCTTAAAGAAAAATATCCTTATCGGCGCTGCTGTTCTGGCTGTCGGTATCGGTGCTATTATTGGCGTTGGGTTGATCTTCAAAAAAGGAGACAAGAAGCCAAACAGCAGCGATTCATCTATCGAAACAACAGCAGAAACCAGTACGGCGGCGACTTCAATAGTCACTACTGCTGAAACTACAACAGGCAACGCTCAAAGCTCAACGACAACTGTTGTTACAACATCAGAGAGTGATAAATCCTACACATTGGAAAAGAATTCTATCGAAATAAAAATTGGCGAGACAACAAATGTCAATATTTTACACTACCCAGAGGAATGCAATGAAACCAACGAATATTGGACATCAAGCGATTATAATATCGCTTCTGTGAATGTTCATGGATATATAACCGGAGTATCAAGCGGAGAATGTATAGTATCCATTTCCTGCAAGGATAATCCGGATATAAAGACAGATATATCAGTTGTCGTAATTGACGAGGAAAATACAGAATCGTCTTCTATTTCTGATCAATCCGGAAGCTATAGTCCACCTTTCGTTTCAGCGAGTATTGAAGAAGTTAGTCAATATCCGCTGCAAGGTATGGCATGGTATTTGGTAGTCAGCGGTAATTATTCATCATATTATTATGAAGCATATGCTGCTTGGTATCCTGATTGGGAATATACGTCCTTTAAAAGCGGAATATCTACTGAAGGCAGGCTCAAGCTTGAAGAGGCAAGTGTTCGATCAAATTACATGGTATACGTTACTCCGTATAACAGCAATGGAACTGCCGGTGAAACAGTTGTTGCAAAATATGAGCCAACATCTCAGACAGCTATCACTTCATGTACAAAATACGGACAGATCAATGCCCCAGGTGGTGGTCCTATAAATGGATACACAAAAAGCTTCGCTTTTGACGGTGGCTCAATGTCGTGCGTAAGAACCGATCTTATGGATAAATGGCATATTACAGCAGTAAATACTTTCACGAAAAACGGTACAACATGGTATGAATTATATGATACTGATGACGGCGATTATTATGGCTGGGTTGATGAAAGTCACATAACGTTCTATTGAAGGAATTTGAACGAATTTCTCACAGCTTATAATTATGCGGAGAAAGAGCTTGGAAATTCTGAACAGGTCGTAACCGTTTCTTCAAGAGGTAGTTCGTGTGATGTTTGCTTTTTTGAAAAGAACAATAATAGTTGGGGTTGCATTCTTGAAACGAGTGGAATAGTTGGTAAAAACGGCGTATCAGACAATAGCTCTGAAGGCGATTATTGTACTCCTAAAGGCTTATATTCGCTTGGCTTTGCATTCGGAACTCAGCCAATGAAGGGGGTGTCAATTGAATATAAGCAAATCAACAATAACTGCTATTGGATTGACGATCCTGAGTCTCCTTTATATAATCAATGGACTGAGAGCAGTGAAGTATCTTGGAAAAGTGCTGAGCATTTATCGGATTATCCGCAGGCATACAAGTATGCTGTCGTTATTGACTATAACATGAAGCCTGTTGTTCCTTATAAGGGTTCGGCTATATTTCTCCACTGCATGACTGGCAGATATACAGCAGGATGTGTCGCTATACCTGAGAATGATATGTTGTTTATATTAAAGCATATAAATTCTAAGAAGTCGCCTATCATCATCATAAACTGAGTTTACTGCGATAAATGAACGGAGGGAACATCAATGGAGAAAAAATGTAAATTTAAAAGAATAATATCTGTGCTGTTGTCATCTTTAATTTCAATAACATCAATATCAACGTATAGTTCAATTGCAGTAAATGCAGATAGCGCAGATGCAGGTTCATTAGTTTTTTATGAACCAGCAGAAATATACAATTATCCGTTATATCTCGAAAAGGTAAGAGACCTAAAAACAAATGGCGTATACAGCTCTCAAAAAAACGGATTCTTCCTTTGTGATATTAATAATGATGATATGCCTGAGTTATTTGCAACTTTTGATACTGAAAATGGAGGAATTCTTTTTGCAGGTACTATCTATAATAATGAATTAGTCAGTTTTTATGAATTAATGGGAATTGGAGCAGCAAGAAGCATTGTATTGTATGACAATGGTTACATAGGTTTTAGAGGTGTTTCATCCAGCATATACGGAACAACGATTTCGAGGTATAGCGGAGGAGAGCATTTAACAGGAGTCATTGCAGTATCAACCGACCTTGCTCCAAATGCAACAAATGAATTCTATAAATATTTAGATAATAGCGGCAATGGTATTCCAATAACAGAAAGCGAGTATGATTCAATTCTTAATCAGTATAAAGAAGCAACCTACACTGCTTATAATGTTCCAATGCCGTATACTCTGAACGGAATCACATATAACACCTACTTTGATTACTATGAAGCTTCAAAATACAATGGGAACGCAGCACAGATTTCAATAGCTAATACTGTCAACGGACTGCCTGTAACTAAAATTGGCAAGAATTTCCTTACCGACACAGAAGTCGAGGTTTTGAATATCCCCGCAAATATATCTTCATATTACCTTAACGCTTTCGACTGTGATACCCTTACAAACATAAACGTCGATTCCAACAATAAATATTATACAAGCAGAGAAGGCGTTATGTACAGCAAGGATATGACCAAGATATGCAAATTTCCCTCTGCTAAGGACGCTTCATCGTATACATTTCCTCAAAGCGTGACCGAAATAGGAAAATGTGCTTTCGCATGGTGCAAAGGCGTCAAAAAAATAGATATTCCGGAAACGATTGACTCTATACAAGAATATGCGTTTTATGAATGTCCTAACTTGTCCTCGGTTACGATTAGAAATTCACGTTGCAAGATTACCGATCAAGTAAGCCTAAAGAAGCCCATAACATTCTGCAATACTTATGATTCTACGCAAGGCAAGGGAAACTATCTCGGCGTTATTTGCGGATATAATAATTCTTCCGCACAGCAATATGCAGACATTTTTGACTTCACTTTTATCTCATTAGGCGACGATCCTAAGATGACTACAACTACAACTACAAGTACAACAACTAAGACCACTACAACGACTACCACCACCACAACCACTAAGACTACAACAAGTACGACTACTACGAAAACTTCAAGAAGTACTACAACCACCACAACTAAGCCGACAACAACATCGACGACAACAACAAAACCACCAACAACTACAACCAGCACCTCGACAACTAAGCCTACTACATCAACAACATCTAAGACAACCACAACCCAAACTACAACAAGCCAGACAACAACCGCCTCAACAACTACTACGACTTACAGCAGAAAAGATTTTTCATATGTTGTTATTGACGATCATATTGAAATAACTGGTATCGACAAAACTATTGTTTCAGCAGTAGTTCCAGACAAAATAAATGGACTTCCAGTAAAAAGTATCAAGTCATCCGCATTTAGTGATTCGACAAAATTAGAAAGTATAATCATATCGGATTCAGTTAGCGAAATTGGAATATACGCTTTTTCGGGCTGCACTTCTCTTAAAAGTATAAAACTTCCTGATTCGTTAACAAAGATCAAGCAATCAACTTTTAACAAATGCACAAAGCTAAAGAGTATTACTATTCCTGATTCAGTTACCGAGATAGAAGGAGCTGCATTCTTTGGATGCAAATCACTTGAATTCATAAATATTCCTTCGTCTGTAACAAAAATCAATAATTCAACGTTTAATGGCTGTTCTAACTTGTCTGTTGTATTGCCGGAAACTATTACATCAGTTGGTGAATATGCATTTTATTGTAAAACTGTAGCATTTATGAATCCTAAATGTGTTTTACCA
>NZ_CAMKRR010000127.1 GCF_946415235.1 uncultured Ruminococcus sp.
TCATGAAGAAGGGTATCGAGATCGTTCAGATGAACGAGAAGGCTATCGACGCAGGTGCAAATGCTTACGTCAAGGTAGACGTTCCTGCTGCATGGGCAAATGCTGTTGATAATTCCAAGCCTGCAAAGCTCGAGGGCCCGGAGAAGCTCGTCAAGATGGTTGACGGCATCATGAACCCCGTAGGCAAGATGCTCGGCGATACACTTCCTGTATCTGCATTCACAGATCACGTTGACGGTACATTTGAGCAGGGTGCTTCCGCATACGAGAAGCGCGGCGTTGCAGTTATGGTTCCCGAGTGGAATCAGGATACCTGCGCTAAGTGCAACAAGTGTGCATTTGTCTGCCCTCACGCAACTATCCGTCCTTTCGCTCTCACAGATGCTGAAGCTGCTGCTGCTCCCGAGAACATCAAGATAGCTCCTAAGCCTATCGTAAAGAGCGATTACAAGTACACTCTTGCTGTTTCCGCTATGGACTGCATGGGCTGCGGCGTATGTATCGGTGTCTGCCCGACCAAGTCACTCAAGATGGTTCCGAGAGAGTCTCAGGAATCACAGCAGGCAGTATTTGATTACTGTGTTGCAAAGGTTTCAGAGAAGACAGACGTTGCAACTGACGCTAATGTTATTTCCAGCCAGTTCAAGAAGCCTCTCCTCGAATTCTCAGGTTCATGTGCAGGCTGTGCCGAGACTTCATATGCAAGACTCATCACTCAGCTCTTCGGCTCAAGAATGTATATTTCCAACGCTACAGGATGTTCTTCAATCTGGGGCGGTCCTGCTGCAACTTCACCTTACACTGTTGATGCAAACGGTCACGGTCCTGCATGGGCAAACTCACTGTTCGAGGACAACGCTGAGCACGGTCTCGGTATGTATCTCGGTCAGAAGGCTATCCGTGAAAGACTCATTGAGGAAGTAAAGGAAATCGCTGCAAGCGACAAGGCATCCGCAGAGGTTAAGAAGGCTGCTGATGAATACCTCGCAACAGTTAACGACGGTGCAAAGAATACTGCTGCAACAGCTGCTCTCGTTGCTGAGCTCGAGAAGTGCGACTGCAAGTGCGATAAGAAGACAGATATCCTTGAGAACAAGAACTACCTCTCCAAGAAGTCCGTATGGATCTTCGGCGGTGACGGCTGGGCTTATGATATCGGCTTCGGCGGTCTTGACCACGTTCTCGCTACAGGCGAAGATGTAAACATCATGGTATTCGATACCGAGGTTTACTCAAATACAGGCGGACAGGCTTCCAAGTCCTCCAACATCGGTCAGGTAGCACAGTTCGCAGCAGCAGGTAAGGCAATCGCTAAGAAGCGTCTTGCTGATATCGCTATGAGCTACGGCTACATCTATGTTGCTCAGATCGCTATGGGTGCTGATATGAACCAGACACTCAAGGCAATCAAGGAAGCTGAGTCTTATCCGGGTCCGTCACTCATCATCGGCTACGCTCCTTGTGAGATGCACTCAATCAAGGGCGGTATGACAAACTGTCAGGCTGAGATGGAGAAGGCTGTTAAGTGCGGCTACTGGAACAACTTCCGTTACGATCCTCGTCTGGCTGCTGAGGGCAAGAACCCATTCCAGCTCGACTCAAAGGCTCCTACAGAGTCTTATCAGGACTTCATCATGAACGAGGCTCGTTACAGCGCTCTTACACGTTCATTCCCTGATCGTGCTAAGGATCTGTTTGCTAAGGCTGAGCAGACTGCTGCAGATCGTTACGCTTACCTCACAAAGCTCGCTGAGAAGTAATTTAAGCGGAATATTTCCAATCTTAACGTGCACATACGAATATAAAATTGCTCCCCGATACGAACAGGTATCGGGGAGTTTTGATATATAATGGGACAGAGTCTCATTCTTGTTAAAAACCTCCTATGGCTTGATCATAGGAGGTTTTTGTGTCATATGCCTGCCAGCTTTATGAACTTGGTGTAGAATTCGCTGACTGCGTTTCTGCCTGTGAGCATTGATTCGTCAACATATGCTCCGATATACTTTCCGTCGCGGAATACATAGTATTCGGTGCCTTCACCCTTTACGAGGTCTATCTTTATGCTGCCGCCTTCTTTGAGCGTGAGCTCGGTGGAAAGCTCGGGATCCTTGAGCTCGGGCTTTGCTTCCGTATCCATTCCCGTAAGCTTGAGTATCGTGAATGAATTGTAGAAGTTGGTGAGCGCAAGATATACCTCGGAAGGACCGAGGTCAACGTCTTTGCCGTTGTAGGTGCATTCCATTGTATCTGTATCAAGTGTGCACTTATCGTCGCTGCCGCGGAATTTAAAGCTGAATCCGCTGATGTTGTAGTAGCTTTCGGTGTTGTAGTTCTGCACGATGTAGTCATAAGGAGTTTTCTGCGTGAAACCAAGGTCTGATGAGTAGTACATCTCCACCTGTTCGCCGTCTACAAGTACATAGCAGTAATTGGGATCGTTTTCGTTCGTGCTTACGAGAAGATGTCTCTCGCTGCCGTCGAGTCCCTTTACTACAGCCTCTCCAACAGGATCGTCAAAGCCGTACTTTGAAAGGTCGTCCAGCTTTTCGTCCATCATTTCCTCTGCTTCAAGGCGGACGATATTGTTGAAGGTGGCGGTGACCTCAGTCTGATCGAGAGTTACCTGTGAATAGTCCGCGGGGAGCTTCCACATACTGTCGCTCTCGTCAAAGGTAAGGTCGCACAGCACCTTTCCGTCCTTGTAGGTGGTTACTTCCTTCAGGTCGTAAAGGGTGTAGGGGAGGAGCTCCTTATTCTTTATAAGAAGCCTGTCGAGCTTGAGAACGCTTCCGCGCATGAGCTCGAGGGCATAGACGTTTTTCTTGCCGTCTACGGTGGCGTAGTAGTACTCGCCTGTGGGACTCTCGTTTCCCACGTTTATGGTATGAGTGCCGTTGGGCTCGGTTATCTCTACGGTGTCGGGAGAGTCGAGACCGTACATTTTCAGCTTTTCGTCTGTTATCTCGCCGTAGTTCTCAACGGCGGTAAGGTTTGAGCAGTAGGTGCATATCAGCTGGCAGTAGGTCTGGTCTACGGGGAATTCTCCCGATTCAAGCACCCATTTTTCACCGTCGAGCTTGCAGGTATACGACTCGCCGTTCTTGGTGAAAACTATCTGAGTGGGGGAGTAGGGATCAAAGTCGAACAGTACGTTGTCATTGATCTCCTCCTGTACCTTTTGGTCTTCCTTTTGTTTCTGCCCCTTCAAAAAGAGCATAGTGCCTACGGAAGCGCCTGCCATAAGGATAAGCACTATAAGAGCGATTATTCGTTTATTCATCAGGAATTTCTCCTTCTGAGCCATACAGCGACTCCGAATGCGGCTATGACAGCAGGGATAGCGTAAAGTATCGCGATAACCTTCGTTGCGTCCTTTGAATCCTTGAATATCATGCGGTCATAGGAGTTTATCTTGTTGCCTACGCCGAACTGTATCTCGCTGTCGTACAGCCATGTGTTCGAGAATACTATGAGCGTTCTTGTACCGCTGGTGCTGGAGACATTTTCGGTGTCCTGTGACAGCTCGACTGTGGGAGTGCAGACAACATCGTCGATAGGTGCTGTGGTTCCGATTACTATGAGCTTGGAATTGTTCTGCTTGTTGTAGGAATAGTAGCCGAATTCAAGTTTGATGCCGCTGAGCTTCTCGTCGGCTTCCTTTTGGGTGGTCTCGTCGCCGCCCATTGCTTTGCTGACGGTGGAATACTCACCGTTTCCGTCGACAGTATTGATTATTATGGGAGAACGCTCCACATATGCAGCCTTGGGGAAGGAGTCCTCGGGGATCTCTGTAAGGCTTCTCGGATAGGAGATACCTGCAATAAGCTTGGTTTTCTGGTTGCTGCCATCAGCGCTTGAACCGCTCAGTATCATATTGAGGTCGGAGGTGAGGTCCTGTGTGAATTCCGAGTTGTACTGTGAGCCTGCGGGGTACTCAACGCGGAGGAAGTTCTCGTTCTGCTCCTTGTTGGGATCGTAGAGCATATTCTGAGGTGAGGACTCGGTAACGATGTTGTAATCGAGGATAAGTCCGAATTCCTCCATTATCTTTTCGATGTTGTCAAAGCGTCCCTCGGTGTCGCAGGGATCAAGGAGGAATGACATGGAACCGCCGTTGTCGGAATAGTCGAGAAGGAGCTGTGTCTCCTTGTCGGTAAGATCCTTTGCGGGTCCTGTGAGATAGATTATCTTTGCGTCCTGCGGAACTGCGCCCTCCTTGTCAAGGTCGAGCTCCTTTACTTCGTAGTTGTTGGTTTTGAGTACAGCGGCGAAGTTGGAGAAATTCTCTTCGATAGTCTTTTCGCCGTGGCCTGTAAGGAAGTAAACAGTGGGGAGATAGCCTGCGGAACAGGTATCTATGGCTGCTGCGATGAGCTCCTCACCTGCGTACTGCTTGGAGCCGTCGGAGCCTGTCTGGAATATCTTGTCCTTGCTTATCTTCTTGGTGACGCCGTTGCATTTTACAAAGACGTCGCCCTCATATGTTCCGAGAAGCCCCTCGGGGTCAAGCTCCTGTGAAAGAGTGGGGTTCTCGTTGGGACGGAAGCAGGTGAGCCTTATATTGTCACGCTCTTCAAGCTGTGTGAGAGTATGATAGAGCGGCAGATACTCGGCAGCCTCCGCGTCCTTGAAATACTTTAGGAGGGAGAGATAGTAGATATCTATCTGCTTGTCTGAGGTGGCGTCAAGAAGATCAAGTGTCTTCTGATTGAGAGTGTACTTCTTTGCAGGGGTCATATCGTAGCCCTTGTCAAATAATCCCGCAATGATATTTATAGGTACGAATATCAGCAGTACAAGGAGCGCGAGCAGGAGCGCGAGTGCTCCCGAAAGATTGAATTTTTTCTTTTTCATATCAGCTTACCCCCTGTTCCAGCGTCTTTTCTCGATGGATATGTATGTCCATGCGAGAAGAACTATTACTGCCGAACCGAAGAACACAAGGTCCGAAAGGCGTATGAAGCCTTCCGAGAAGTAAGCAAATCTCGGCTGAGCTGCGAATGAATAAAGCACCGACTGGAGCTTCGGGAACTGTGAGATAAAGCCCGAATTCGCAAAGTTGTCAACGAAGAGAAGTATGAACATGACTACTTCACCGATGATAGCTGCGATTATGGAGTTTTCGGTAAATGAAGATATGAGCATACCGAGAGCTATATACATCGCTCCCCAGCAGAAGATGCCGATGTAGGCACATATGAGCTGGCTGACAACGACTTCGCCCTTGATAGCTGTGATGAGGGGGAAGAACAGTGTGCATACCAGCATGAAAAGGTATACGGTAAGATTTGCAAGGAACTTTGCTATAACTATCTTTGCAACGCTGACGGGAGAGGTCATGAGCAGTACCTCCGTGCCGTTCTTGCGCTCGTCCGCAAATGTCCTCATGGTGAGGATGGGAAGCAGGAATATGAAGTAGAGTATTACCGAATAGAACATTTCGGTGAAGGAGAACGGGAGAGTGTTCGAGTTTTCCAGATGGCTTATGGCGCTTGCCAGCGGAAGTGTGAAGAGCAGCATGAAGAGCGCTGCCATAGCGTAGGCGAAAGGAGTGTAGAAGAAGGATTGCAGCTCCTTTTTATATATAGGAAACATATTATTCTTCCTCCTTTTCTTCTGCCGGTTCTTCCGCGGAAGAGCCTTCGGACTCGTCGGGCGTTTCCTCAAGGAGCTCCTCAAGGCCCGATCTCTTCACGGGACGGTTTATGAGCTCGATGAATACGTTTTCAAGGTTTGGCTTGTCGGTATACATTTCAAGTATGCTGATACCGCTGTTGATGCACTGTGACATGAGGGAGTCTCTTATCTCGTCGGAGTCGCCCTCAAGCTGTACGGCGAAGGAGTAGATGCTGCTGCCCTCGTCGTTGATATCGAGCAACTCCTTTACTCCCTTGGTCATTTCTATTATGGAAGCAGCCTTTGTCTTGTCTCCCTTGACCTTTATATGGAGCACGAGAGACGACGCAAAGGACTTTTCAAGGTTCTCGATGGTGTCCATTGCGCGGATATCGCCCTTGTTGATTATGATAACGCGGTCGCATACGGCGCTTACCTCGCTGAGTATATGCGAGCTGAAGATAACGGAGTGGTCTTTTTTAAGGCTCTTTATGAGAGCTCTTACCTCTGCTACCTGATTAGGGTCAAGTCCTACGGTGGGCTCGTCGAGTATCAGGAATTTCGGGTCGCCCAGCAGAGCCTGTGCAATGCCCACGCGCTGTTTGTAGCCCTTTGAGAGATTGCGTATGAGCTTGCCCTCAACGTCCTTTATCTTGAGAAGTCCCATAACGCGGTCTATCTCGTCTTTTCTCTTACCCTTGGGGACTCTTTTGAGACCTGCACAGAAGGAAAGGTACTCCTTTACCTTCATATCGGGATAAACAGGCGGTATCTCGGGGAGATAGCCGATATTCTCCTTTGCTTTTATGGGATCCTTGGTGATGTCAGAGCCGCAGATGTTGACTGTACCGTCGGACATGGGCAGAAATCCTGCTATCATGTTCATGGTGGTTGACTTACCCGCACCGTTGGGTCCGAGGAAGCCGAGTATCTCATTATCGTTTATTGTAAAGCTTATATGATTGACAGCACGGTTATTGCCGTAAAATTTCGTAAGATTATCAATAGTGATCATGAGGCGCTCCTTTCCGATCAGAAATCATTTTTTTCGGGTAAAAGCAGGTGCAATTACCTCAGCATAACATACTGCTTTATTATCGCAGAATAATATTAACATGAGATTAACAAACTATGAACATAATGTTAATTCGGTTTTTGGATTGGAAACGGATATATCATGCTCTATGCACGGTGACAGGTAAATATTATAGCTATTGTGTGAGGATTTTGTGTGGAAAAATTGAGGAGAAGATGAATGTTTGCAAGTTTTGTTTCTGATTGAAACTTGTTAATATATTGTTAAAATATGAAGAAAAGTTTACAGCAGCCGAGTGGCTAAAATGCACAAAAAAGGATTTGCTATTGTGTGCATTGCACCAAAATTGACTTGCCTCAAAAATGAAAACAATGTAAACTGTTGACACAAATTAAAAGGTGGGCTATAATATCTTTGAAAATAGTTTGAAGATTGTGTACACTGGCGTGAAAATGTACACAGGTACGAAGTATTTTCGTATGAGCTCCCGAAATCAAGCCTTTTGGGGGCAGTTATCCATTTTTTAACCACTATATTATTACGAGAGGGGTAAAAACAAATGATAAGCAAAAAGAATAAGGCTCTTGCAGCAAGTGTTCTCGCTGCAGCAATGTCTGCATCCGCTGTTCTTCCCACAATGGCTTCTGCTGCTGAGACTACAGCTCAGGCTCAGAAATCAAACGGCTCTTACAAAGAGATGTTTGAGTCTCTTTATGAAGACGTTGTAACAAACGGTGTCCAGAACGGCTATCTCAGCTCGCAGACAAACGGTTCAGGCTTCGGTATTCCTTACCATTCGGTAGAGACATTCATCGTTGAGGCTCCTGACTACGGTCACGAGACAACTTCTGAGGCTATGTCATACATCGTATGGATGGCAGCTATGCACGATGTTCTCGCTTCCAACAACACAATTTCAGGCTCTAAGGGTGACCTTAAGAAGGCTTGGAACACAATGGAGGCTATGATCCCCGGCTGGTCAAAGGCTTCAGGCAGAGATACAGAGATCAAGTACAGCTCTATCTGGGATCAGAAGGACGGTCTTAAGGCTGATACCTCCGAAGAGTGTGATTCACCTGAGGATTATCCTGCAAGCCAGCCAGGTGTAAAGGCTGAGAACCCTATCTATGATACATTCAAGTCCGCATACGGCAGTGACAACGGTTACTACCTTATGAACTGGCTTGCTGACGTTGACGACTGGTACGGCTTCAGCAAGGGCACAAAGGGCGAAGGCAAGTTCACATTCATCAATACCTTCCAGAGAGGTGAGCAGGAGTCTTGTTTCGAGACTGTTCC
>NZ_CAMKRR010000128.1 GCF_946415235.1 uncultured Ruminococcus sp.
CTTCAGGAGTCTCGATAGGACACATTCTTCCGTAGTGGCTGTAGTGAACGTCACGAACCTCGAATCCTGCACGGTCTCTTGAAAGACCACCGGGACCGAGAGCTGAAAGACGTCTCTTATGAGTAAGCTCGGCAAGAGGGTTGTTCTGATCCATGAACTGTGACAGTGGTGAAGAGCAGAAGAACTCCTTCATAGCCGAAGAAATAGGTCTTATGTTGATAAGAGTCTGAGGAGTGAGGGTATTCACATCCTGAGTCTGGAGGTTCATTCTCTCGCGGATACCGCGCTCCATACGTGTATAACCGATACGGAACTGGTTCTGGAGGAGCTCACCTACGCTGCGGATACGTCTGTTGCCGAGGTGGTCGATATCGTCAACAGTACCTACGCCCTCGCAGAGGTTGAGGAAATAGCTTATGGAAGCTCTGATATCGTCAAGAGTGATATACTTCGGAGAGAGCTCGTCAGCCTTCTTCTTGATAGTCTCCTCGAGCTCGTCTGCGTCGGCAGCGTTGTCGATAATATCCTTGAGGACATTGAAGGATACCTTCTCGTTGATGCCGTACTTTTCAGCGTCGAAATCAACATAGCCCTTGATATCTACCATACCGTTGCCGATGACCTTTACGGTCTTTTCGACCATGCGGACTGAGGTTTCGCCGCGCTCGTCGGTATAGTACTCCTTTGCCTCAACATTTACGTATGCGCTGTAAACACCGGCCTGCTCGATCTCACAAGCCTTGTCGTATGTGAGAGTCTCGCCTGCATCTGCGAGTATCTCGCCTGTCATCTCGTTTATGATAGGCTGTGCAAGAGTTCTTCCCGAAAGACGTGAAGCTATGCCCAGCTTCTTGTTGTACTTATAGCGTCCGAAGCGGCAGAGGTCGTATCTCTTTGCCTCGAAGAAGAGGTTATTGAGGTGGCTTACTGCGCTTTCTACCGTAGGAGGCTCGCCCGGACGGAGCTTCTTGTAGACATCTATGAGAGCGTCGGAGCGGTTCTTGGTCTGATCCTTCTGGAGGATAGTCTGTCTGAGGCGCTCATCGTCGCCGTAGATCTCGAATATCTCCTCGTCGGTACCCTCTTCGCCGAGAGCTCTGATGAAGGTAGTGAGCGGTATTTTTCTGTTTTTATCTATACGGACGTAAACAACGTCGTTTGAATCCTGTTCATACTCCAGCCACGCACCGCGGTTAGGGATTATCTGCGAGCTGAAGAGATCCTTACCTGTCTTGTCCTTTGTGAATGCATAGTAAACACCCGGTGAACGAACGAGCTGAGATACGATGACACGCTCAGCACCGTTGATGACGAAAGTTCCGCTGTCAGTCATGAGAGGGAAGTCGCCCATATAGATCTCACTTTCGCTGACAGCTCCCGTTTCCTTGTTTGCAAGGGTAGCGGTGGCTTTCATTGAGACCTGATAGGTAGCTCCTCGTGATTTACATTCTGCGAGAGAATACTTGGGAGTATCGTCAAAGCGGTAGTCCTTGAAGTTGAGGACGAGATTGCCGTTGTAGTCTGTGATGGCGGTCATTTCGCGGAACACCTCACGAAGACCTTCTTCCTTGAACCACTTATACGAGTTCTTCTGCACCTCGATAAGGTTCGGCATCTCCAGAGGCTCGGTAATCTTACCGAAGCTCATTCTGACATTCTTTCCCAGCTGCTTAGGTGTAACATTCACCATAGGCGGAACCTCCTTGTATTTTTTTACTGCATTTCCTTACGCACACAGAGCAGGATCAGCAGTTCTGTTTATAGCTGCCGTATCTTCTGAAAAATTTTCTGCAAAACTATTGACAAGTCTGTGCAAAGTATGCTATAATATCTTGCAAAATAGCGATACCATTCCATATTGATACATTATAACATTATAATACAGTTTTTGTCCCATGTCAAGGGGCTATGAAAAGATTTATCAAAAAGCGCCGAATTTGGAAATGAATGGGCGCTTTTTTTGTTGGTTTTTGAGGGCCTGTGTTTGCCTTCTCCAACCATGTGATATCAGAAAACAGCTTTGTATAAATACACATAATAACAGCAAAGCGCTTGTGCAATACGCACAAGCGCTTTTTGAACTTTTAAGTCACTTTACAAGCTCGACCTTGTATCCCTTTTCCGTAAGTAGGTCGTCTATGCCTCTTGTTCCCGAGAAATGAGTAACTCCGATAACAACGAAGTATTTATTTCCGCTTCCGAGGTATTCCTCAAGCTTGTCAGCCATATTCACATTGCGTTTATACAGGCTCACTTCAAGGTATTTCGCATAATCGTCATCAAGATCTGACGAGCGGTCGTTCCAGTAGTACTCCTCATCAAGAGCGTCAATGTCGCCTCTTGCCCAGCAGTCGTACTGATAAGCAAGGTTCGATGTAAAGCCTCTTATATCCTTTGCTCTGCGGACGGTATCAGATATCATGAAGTCCGAGAGCTCGTCGGAACATGCGTCCATTACCTCGATCTGTACGCTGAGCCCCTCAAGTCCGAGCACTTCCTTGCCGTCCTGTGTGGCTTTGGTCATGTATTTTGAGTCGATATTCTCCATAACAAGGTTCTCGACTCTCTGTATGGACGCGCCGTTCACCTGCGAAGCCCATCCGTTTGCGGAATAGCCGTCCATAGATTCGTTGTAATAGGAATATTTTGAAAGATATTCTTTAGCTGCCTCGTATGTCTCTTTTGATATATGATCCTTTACTGTAGTGCCGTCGTTATAAATGGTGTGGTTCATGTATTCCTGAAGCTGCTGCGGATCGGGCGCTGCGCTGAAATCCGACTCGATAACAACGCCGCTGCATTTCTGGTAAGCCTCGTCCACATAATCGGGCAGATCAAAGGTATACTGGGTAGCAAACCGCATGATACCGAGCATATACATTTCATTTCCCGTTTTTGTGTCTGTGACCTTCCACATTGCAGGCTTCGCCTTTTTAACTTTGATGTATGAGTTGATGTCGTCAGTTGTTTTTTCTGTATTTCCTGACTCAGTTTCCTTTTCCCCTTCTCCTGTGACTGTCGTTTTTACATCTGATTCAGTATCATCAACGTGGATCTGATGCGAGCACGAAACAGCACTGAAAGCAATTACCGCCGCAGAAAGCGCGGCAAAGAAACTTACCCTTCCCATAACAATCCTTTCATCAGCCGAAGCTTCTATCAATTATATCATAATGTGCATCTATAGCGCGGAAACAGAATTCTGTATCGCCCGTAATGATGCCCTGCACCATTTTTTCATGAGCGTCCTGGAGCTGTTCCTTCACGTCCTGACCCGATGTAGTCAGAAAATCATCTATCCATCTCATATACACCTCCGACACAGCGTTCATAAAGGTTATCCAGAAGCTGTTTTCGGTAGCGTAGATAAGGGAATAGTGAAAATCCCTGTCTGCCACGGTCTGTCTGCTCGTTCCCTCCGACTCCTTCAGATAATTGAGTGCGGCAACGATCTTGAGCTTATTCTCCGAGGTACATCCTCTTGCTATAAGATAGCTGCACACGGTCTTTTCCATACTGCGTCTGAACGAGCATATCTCCTCCTTCGAGGTCTTGTTCATAAGCAGCATTACGTCCATAGCCTTTGCGATAGAGTCCGAGATATTATCCGTGAGGTAATTTCCCGAGCCCTGCTTCCCATTGACTATACCGAGAATTTCAAGTCCTCTGAGCGCTTCGCGGACAGTATTGCGGCTTATGCCGAGCTTTTCCGAGATGCTGCGCTCTGTTGGAAGCTTGTCCCCTACCTGCAGCATTCCGCTTCTGATAAGATCTAAGATATAGTCGATTGTCTTGCGGTATTCACTGTTGCCCATAGCTTCCTCCTAAGGTTAAAATTATTCAAAAATCATTATATCACATATTTTGATGCAAGTCAAGAATTCAACGTATTATTCTTACAAAAGTACATTCAAGGTTAAAAAAATGCCGATGTTTTGAAATAAGTTTCAACTATGTTTCCAAATGTTTTTCATAGCCCCGAGATCATCACTTTTTATTCTTTTTCTTTGATTTTTTCTTGGGCTCTTCCGATTTTTTATCTTTTTTGCCGTTTTCGTACTCAGCCATAGCCTCCGAGAGCACTTTCCTGCACTCGGGCAGCTTCTCCCTTTCCTCCGGCGGAAGCTCGGGATATTCGGGCTTGCAGGCTTTCAGAGCGTCAAGGAGTATCTCTGTGATAAGATACCTCGTATACCACCTCTGATCGCCGGGAAGCACGTACCACGGGCTGTTTTTGGTGGAAGTCCTGTTTATCACTTCATTGAAGCACTTCAGGTATGCGTCGTACTTGTCCCTTACCTTCAGGTCGTCCGCGCGGAATTTCCAGTTCTTTTCGGGAAGCTCTATCCTTTCGAGGAGCTGTCCCGTCTGCTCTTCCTTGGAAACGTGCAGGAATATCTTCACCATGCGGTAGCTGTTCTCATAGAGGTATTCCTCGAAATTATTAACCTGTTCATAGCGCTTCCCGAAGAACTTCTTCTTTGTATCATCAAGGACTCTGTCCGACATATGGTATCCCTGCCATATATCCTCAGCCTGTACGGTAACAAGATCCTCATAGTGGCTCCTGTTGAATACCGCTATCTCGCCTCTGCGCGGGATATTCTGATGTATCCTCCACAGATAGTCGTGAGCGAGCTCCTCCGCTGTGGGAGCTTTATAGTAATGCACCTTTACTCCCTGAGGATTTATGCCGCTGAAAACGTACTTTATGCAAGAATCCTTGCCCGAAGCGTCAAGAGCCTGTATAACGACGATAAGTCCCTCCCGTGCGTCCGCATAGAACTTGTCCTGCAATAATACGAGATCGCGCTTGTTTTCCTCATACTTTGCGATGATCTCCTCTTTATCGGCCTTATCCTCCCTGCTGTCCGTGGGGAGCTTGCGGATATCGGTCTTTTTGCCTTCCTGTATACGGTATTTATCTGCCTTCATGTCAATGACCTCCATTCTTTTTATTACAGTCGTTTTAATATATTATTCGGGTACGAGCGGCGCGACGGTCATCATACTGTACACCAGCACAGAGTACAGGGTCGCCTGTCTTGCCGCAAGCAAAGCGTGTCTTTCCGACTCGCTGCTTACATTCTCATCGCCTGCATAGGCGATAGTGAGCAGAAGGAATGTATGGCTCATCGGTTCTTCCTTTCCGAACTCAGAAAGGTCGCCTACCGACCTGTGCTGTGAGAGGAAATTCTCACTGTCACTTATATCATCAAGTATCTCGGCACTGCTGAACTTCGTGATGGAAAGCGCCGCCAGCATCGCAAGCTCATAATGCTTGCCGTATTTTCGTCCCTTTTTTATCATGCTGTCGTAAAGCTCGCCGAATTTCGCACATTTATCCTCGGGATCACCGTTTGCCATGGCAAGAACGTGAGAAACGGTCTGTATACTGTTATTGTCGGCTCTTTTCTTAAGGAGCTTATAGCAGGCTTCCATATCCTCGATGAGCTCATCGTCGGTCTTTTCGGAAAAAGCCAGCATCACCGCAAAGGCAACGTCCTCCTTTGTGGTTAGTATGCGGTGTTCCTTCTTCATCCTGTCATATATCTGTCTGCCGCGCTTTATGTAGTCCTCTGCACTTTCCGCCGGAGCTATCCTGACGAGGAGCAACGACAGCAGAGCCAGATGCTCGGAATTTGTGAAGTATTTCCGCAGCAGCTCGTAGCAGCCGAAGTACTTCTCCATTTCGCCCCGCGGATCGCCGCTTACGGATAAAAGCGAGGCAATGAGCGGACGGACCGTACTTCGGAAGCTCGAAAGCACCTTCGGATTATCCTTTATGAGTTCCATGCTGTCCTTGAATTTGCCAAGGTCAAATACTGCGTCAGCCGCGCAGAAAACATTTGCACACACAGGGTACAGAATATCCCTTTCAAGGGGATAAAAGTCGGTAAACAGCCCAAGATTGAGCAGATACTTGTCACACAGGTTCTTCAGCAGCTCTTTCATGGAACACCTCCTTTTGACAGAGTCAGAACAGCGTACCGACAGTCCGCTGCACATTCCGATCATTTCTGTTTTCGGCAGATGATCTATTATCGTAACTATTATACCACATTCCAATAAAAAATTCAACCAAAATTTTGTGAAAATATTGTTTTTTTCGTGCAAATGCATTATAATAATGTCATAACTGTCTAAAAATCACTGAAAAAACTATGTGAAAAGGGCTGTATTTCTGCCCATTTCATTTATCTCAAAGAAAGGAAATCAAAAATGCCTTTATTCAAAAATGATGTGCCGATACTTGAATATGATACGTCAGAACGCTCGTTATTCGGCATAAAAGCCGAGCTTCAGAGCCTTAAGCTGCCGAAAAAGGCGGTATATGCCCTTCTCGGCAGCTGTATCGACGAATACGCAGCTGCCCGTAATGCGGAAACTGCCGCTGTGATACCCACTATAACACGGGATTATCCCATATATATCGTCGATCAGGACGGTGAGGAGATATGCCTTTGTCAGGCGCCTATGGGAGCTCCCGCCGCTGTTCAGAATTTGGAGATACTGCTTGCCTGCGGCGTAAAACAGGTAATTTCCGCCGGTTCATGCGGAGTTCTTACACCAATGCCCGAAAACGAGTTCATCGTTCCCGTGAGAGCTCTCCGCGATGAGGGCTGCTCATACAAGTATCTCCCACCCTCACGCTTTGTTGAGCTGGATATGCCCATGACCGACCGCATATGCAGCGCTCTCGGCAGACGCGATATCCCTTTCAGACGGTGCACCACATGGACAACGGACGGACTTTTCCGCGAAACTCCCGATACTGTCGCTTACCGCCGCAGCGAGGGCTGCGATACAGTTGATATGGAATGTGCTTCCCTTGCAGCCTGTGCGAAATTCCGCGGAGCTGACTTCGGGATGCTCTTCTTTACGGCAGATTCCCTTGCCGACCTTGATAATTACGACAGACGTGATTTCGGCGTCGCTTCACTTGAACCCGCTCTCCGCCTCTGCCTTGATGTCATAGGCAGCTGCGATACCGAAAAATAAAGAAAAAGAGGTAAAAACATGGCAAATATAATCGAAATAACCGATCTCGGTGCAGAAGAGCTCTTGCCCTATACAGATACCTCGGAGAAAAGGCTTATTGACTACTTTTCGCAGGGCGACGGCATATTTACGGCAGAAAGTCCCAAGGTCATACGAACTGCTCTCGGCTGCGGCTATGCCCCCCTATCCCTGCTTCTCGAAAGGAAGTACATAAGCGGTCAGGCAGCTGATATCATAGAGCGCTGCGGCGATATCCCCGTTTATACAGCTTCGTCGGAGATACTCGAAAGGCTGACGGGCTTTAAGCTCACACAGGGCGTTCTCTGCGCTATGCGTAGAAAAAAGCTTCCCTCACCGCAGGATATCCTCACAGGAGCGGAGCGTATAGCCGTCCTTGAGGACATTATGAACCAGACCAATATCGGAGCGGTATTCCGCTCCGCAGCGGCTCTCGGATTTGATGCGGTACTGCTGACTCCCTCATGCAGCGATCCCCTGTTCAGGCGTACAGTCCGCGTAAGTATGGGAACTGTCTTTCAGCTCCCGTGGACTTATCTGAGCAATGGTGCTCCCGATTATATATCAGAGCTGAAAGCTGAGGGCTTTTCGTGTGCGGCAATGGCTCTGCGGCGCGATACGGTGCGGATAGACGATGCAGAGCTGAAAGCCGAACCGAAGCTTGCCGTGATACTCGGCACAGAGGGCAGCGGACTAAAGGACTCCACCATAGACCGATGCGACTACACTATAAAGATACCCATGGCAC
>NZ_CAMKRR010000129.1 GCF_946415235.1 uncultured Ruminococcus sp.
CTACAGGTGCAGGCGTTATCTTCGGTGCTACAGGCGGTGTTATGGAAGCTGCTCTTAGAACAGCTGTATATACACTCACAGGCGAGAATGTAACAGACCTTCCCGAGGTTCGCGGAACTAAGGATATCAAGGAAGCAACATACGATGTTGCAGGCAACAAGGTAAAGGTAATCGTAACAAGCGGTCTTGCAAATGCAAGAAAGGTGCTTGACGATATCAGAGCAGGCAAGTGCGACGCTCAGTTCGTTGAGATCATGGCTTGTCCCGGCGGCTGTGTAAACGGCGGCGGTCAGCCACAGGTTCCTATGGGCGTAAGAAACTTCGTTGACATCAGGGAAGAGAGAGCTAAGGTACTCTACAACCTCGACAAGTCAATGCCTCTCCGTCAGTCACACGAGAACCCTGCCATCAAGAAGGTTTACGAAGAATTCTTCGAGAAGCCGGGCAGCCACAAGGCACATGAGGTTCTCCACACAACTTACGTTAAGAGAAAAGTTAACGAAATATAATCAAAAGCTGAATTCATTGAAGAGCGGACAAAATGTCCGCTCTTTTTTTGTTGACATATAATGTATAAAGTGATATAATGGTATAAAAGAATGATATGAGATCAGGAGGATGTTTATGGATAACGTATGTGAATTCTGTGCTGCAAAGGTCGTTAGGGGAACTTTGCTTACTCCCTATGCGGTTCAGTTCTATCCCGATGGCGAGGAGAAAAAGCTCAAGCCCAAGAGAAGTCAGGTGATATGTGACGCTTGTCCTCAGTGCGGACATATCCAGAATATACGCTTAAAGAATCCCGAAAGCATTATGCAGTACCGTTATACGATACTTGATGAATAATATCTTTTAAAATGCGGATACTACCTGAAAAGGAGGTAGTATCCATGAAAACAGTTTTTAATGAAAGTCAGACGCGGATAAATCTTATGAGGGCTTTTGCTGGTGAATGTCAGTCGCGGCAGCGTTACTATCAGGCTGCACTGACAGCGCAGCAGCAGAAGCTTGTGGGCATTGAGCGGATGTTCCGCTTTACAGCAGAGCAGGAAGAGCGTCATGCCATTGTGTTCTGGAAGCATCTGAAGGATTCAGCTGGAGCGAATATAGACTTCACAGCGGGATTTCCTGCGGATGTTTACGAAGATATACAGCAGCTCCTTGACGCTTCCGCAGATGAAGAGGAAAAGGAATACAGTATAGTTTATCCTGATTTTGCACGTATCGCTGCGGATGAAGGCTTTGCAGACATCGCATCGGATTTTCGTATGGTATCGGAGATAGAAAAGAGCCACAATGATCGGTTCAGGTATTACGGCGGCTTGTACCGAAGCGGTAAGCTTTTCAGGTCTGATGATACCGGGCAGACATGGATGTGTCTTAACTGCGGTCATATTCATAAAGGAAGCGAACCGCCGCAGGAGTGTCCCTTGTGCAGAGCAGCACAGGGCTGCTTTATACGTGAAAATGAGGCGGCGTTTACTTCAGCGGAAATGTAAAAAACAAGGGCGGCTTGAGCCGCCCTTGTTTTGGTGTATCAAAGTTTTATTTCTTCTGCTTCCTGAGCTTTCGCATAATGAAGAGGAAAACTCCGAGCTCAACTGCGAATGTTGCTATCCATGAGATAGTGTATGAGAAGTAAAGGCTTTCGAGGGTGTGATATTTAGGTATCCTGAATACGCCGAATATCCAGCCGAGTCTTATGCCGACAACGCCTATGACCGTTATGAGCATAGGCAGCACCGACCTTCCTAGGCCTCGTATAAGTCCTGTTGTGACATCCATAAGTCCGCAGAGGAAATACGGTATCATAATATATGTCATACGTATCATACCGTATTTTATGCTTTCCTGAGAGTTGTGAAGATATATTGAAAGTATCGGTTCTCCGAAGAATAATGCTGTCAGTCCGAGACAGGCTCCCGTGCAGAAAACTGCGATAAGACATATCCACATTATCCTGCGTATACGGTCAAGCTTTCCAGCACCGTAATTCTGACTGGTGAAGTTGAGGGAGGTCTGACTGTAGGAGTTCATTGATGTATACACAAAGCCCTCCACGTTCTGTGCGGCGGAGTTGCCTGACAGAACAACATGACCGAGAATATTGCCGAATTCGTTTATGGACGACTGGATTATTACATTTGATATTGCGAATATCGAGGACTGCAAACCGGCAGGGAAGCCTATCTGTATTATGCGCCTGAGCTGTCTGCCGTATATCTTCATTTTTGTGAGTTCAAGCTTGCAGGCGTCATCGCGGTGCATAAGCTCCCGTATAATAAGTAAAGCTGACAGTGTCTGTGAAAGGGAAGTCGCAAGAGCGACTCCTGCCACATCCATATGAAGTACTATTACGAAGAAAAGATTGAGCAAAACATTGAGTATTCCCGCTGCCGTAAGGAAATACAGCGGACTTTTTGTATCACCTGCGGCACGGAGTATGGCCGAGCCGAAATTGTAAAGCATACTCGGTATCGTTCCACAGAAATAAATCCTCATATAAGAAGCCGAAAGAGGAAGTACATTCTCGGGAGTATCCATCATTTTCAGAAAAGTGCCCGAGAAGAGTACACCGACGACTGTCAGAAAAGCTCCGCTTATGAGAGCGGCGGGGATCGCCGTATGGACTGTCCTTCTGACGTCCTCGCTCCTGCCTGCGCCTATACTGTGGGCAACGGTAACTCCTGCGCCTACGGACAGACCTATGAACAGGTTTACCATAAGGTTTATCAGAGCGCCTGTCGCTCCCACAGCGCCGACGGAGATATCTCCGCAGCAGCGTCCGACAACTACAAGGTCGGCTGCATTGAACAGAAGCTGAAGTATACCCGTGAGTATGATCGGTATGGTATAAAGAATGATCTTGCCGACCAGCGGTCCTTCGCACATATCATAGGATTTGCTATGCATAAAAATAACTCCTAACTGCCGCTGATTAAAAAGCGCTGCGGCTGCGCGCAATGGCATAAAAAAGCCCCCGAAGGGACTTTTTCAATCGTTTGTGTTCTTCTTGATGCGAGCGATCTCCTGTTCTTTTTTCCACAGGAAACTGATGTGTGCTTCCGTTCCGTTCTGAATACGTTTAAAGTTTTCTATATGCTTGTAAAGTATGACAAGGTCGACTGCTGACAGTATTGCGGTACCGACAGGATTACCTGTGATAAATGCATAGATCAGAGTGAATATTACCGAGCCCGTAACAGGCACAACGCATACATAGTCTACCGAGAATCCCAGAGCTATCTCAAATCCGAGAAGCAGAATGAATATCAGCGGATCGAATGCCAGGATAGTGCCTCCCAGTGAAGCAAGTCCCTTTCCGCCGTGGAATTTCATCAGTACAGGAAAAATATGGCCGAGTATACAGCATGAGCCGGACAGTATCTTTGCAAATTTGATCTGCGGGAAAAAGTAAGCGGCGAGCATCGAAGCCGCAACAGCCTTCAGTATATCGAAAAGTGCTACGAGCAGACCTGCTTTTTTTCCGATAGTTATGACTGTATTTGAAGCCCCTGCGTTTCCCGAACCTCTTTCGCGTATATCAAAGCCCTTGAATTTTGCAATTATAAATGCGGGATTGATATTGCCGAAGAAGTATCCGAGCAGGGCACAGAGAAGTATTTGCATAAAAATGATCCCCCCAATGAGAAAGCAGCGAAGCTGCTTTAAAAAATGACGATGCGTTTTTAGCACTTTATATAATACCATATTTACGTGAAAAAGTAAATACCCTGCGGAAATTTTTTGTATCCTCGGAAAAATAAAAGTTAAAAATAAAAAATAAATATTTTGTGTTACACTCTGAGATCTCGCTTCGATATGTATTAGTGAAAGGGGAAATACAGAATGTGCACAATAGGAGTGGTGAACTATGACTGATAAAGAGCTGCAGCAAATGTTAAAGGCAAAACCTGAACGCGGACAGCGTGCCTTTTACGATAAATATTTCAACTACGTATATACAATAGTATATTCACGGCTCAAGGGCTGTGCGTCTGTGGAAGACATAGACGAGTGTGTGGGAGACGTTTTCGCGCAGTGCTTCCTGTTTTTTGACAAGCAGAAGGAGATAAGCGGGAACATCAAAGCATTTACGGCTTCCGTAGCACGAAGAAAAGCAGTTGATACTTACAGACGCGTTGCAAGACATACTTTAAGGAACATTGCGATAGAAGATGACGACGAGTTCATATCCGATGAGGATATAGTTACATCGTCAGAGCAGTCAGAGCTGCGTCAGCTGCTTTACGACAAGGTAGAGCAGCTCGGCGAGCCTGATTCCACCATAATAATACAGAAGTATTACTACGGAAGGAGTTCAAATGAGATAGCGAAGATCGTTGATATGACGTCAGATAATGTACGGACAAGGTGCAGCAGGGCAATAAAGAGACTCAGGGAAATGCTGTATGAAGTAGGATTTGCAAGGCAAGGTGAGATAAGATGAAAGATGAGCTTGATATGATGTTTAGTAAAAATGAAAAGGATATAGAGAGGATATCGGGGAAATATGCTGCCGCAGGCAGAAAAGAAAAAGAAAAGATCTATAAGATAAGCATGAAGAAATATGAACAGCTCAAGGCGCAGGAAGAGTCTGACGACGGCTTTACTGTGGAAGCTTCGGGTGTTGAGCGTTACCGCAGGCCAATGCTTTACCGCGGGATAAGCGCAGTTGCGGCAACTATGGTACTTGTAAGCGGACTTGCGGGAGGACTGCTTTTGGCAAAGAACAGCAGGATACCTAAACTCAATATAAACGACAGCGTTAATACGGGGCAGTCCACTGTAGTGAATGAGATCGCGGAGGATAACAGAAACTCTGATGTAGATACGCTTGTAGACAATTTCGGGCATATAATGAGAGAGCTCTATATTGCTGACGATGGATACGAGAGCGGTGTAGGTGTTACTTTCTATAAAGACGCTGTTGATCCTGAAACAGGAGAAATGTATAAGAAAGATCTGGTTTACTACAATGTTACGGACGAAAAGCTAAATGATCCCGAAAAGCTTCAGAAGTTTATGGACGCTACGTTTGCTCCGAAGCTCAATGCTTATTATCTCGGCGGTGATCTGAGCGGACACGAAGACGGTGAGGATTTCGCAGATGATGGTATGGCATCAAGGTATTTAAGACCTTTCATAGTTTATAATGGTGTAGTTCTTGCAGACCATATTGACGATGATATGTCATATAATTACAAATACCATGAAGTATACGATTTCAGCAATTATAAGCTTGTATCGTCCGTATTTGATGATAATACGGAATCATTTGAAGACGAACTCGGACTTGAAAATATGTTCATGCAGTATGATGAAAGCGATATGCAGAGCGTCGTTTGCAGCAGGGTCTACCAAAGAGAGGATGGAATTCTCATAAGTGCTGATTTCCTTCTGAGGAAGGACGGCGAGAACTGGAAGATTGCGGATTACAGTATCATGTACTCCACAGAAAAGAAGCAGACCGAAGCAGAAATCGTGGAAAATACACAGCCGACTACAGCTTCCGAGATTGAGGATAATGATGATTACGGAGAGCTTCAGCTTCACAGTGAAAATATCTTCCCGAATGCTGAGGAAGCGGAAGCGTTTAATGCAAAGATCAATGCTGAAATGAGCAGCGGAGCATTCAAATTCCGTAAGGTAAATACCGAGAAGTATGCACAGCAGATATGGAATGCCGAAGGGTATGATGAACTGAACACTCTTGAGAACAAGAGCTATATTTATCATATCCTGTTAAACTCCTATCGTTATTTCGACACGGCAGATGTCATCTATACGACCAAGGTCGAACACAGTGAGGGAACTGCCGAATCATCTGTACACTGTATGGCTGATACAAGAAACAAGAGGTATTATCTTGAGTCCGAATTCAGTGATGTTGATGACTATTATGATCATGTAAAATTGTATAGTTACGACGGTATCTGGATAAATGCCGATGAGACCAAAAAAACGTATTTTGAAGATGGATATAGCGAGCCTGATTATGACTTGAACTATATTCCCGATAATTATATATATACCGGATATTACGGAGTTGACGGCAATATATATTATAATTCGTACGGCAATATTGTTTTCGCAGGAAAATGCCAGGACTGCCTGTTTAATACATCGGAAAGTGATATGTTCGATTTTGAAAACTGGTATATAGATGGTACAGCGGACATACTCGGCAGGCAGTGTGTAGCGGTAAAAATTGAAAGAGAAGGCTATTCCTGTCATAAGTATATTGATCTGAGAAACGGTATAATCATGCAGTCGACAGAAGTCGATGAGAATGATCCTCATACAAGGACAATGACCGTAAAAAGCATTAAGATCGATATGCCGTTTGAATACCCATATTTTGATCCTACAGGCTATACTAAATACAGCGACTGATCGCTACTAAAAAATCCCCTTTGCGAGAGCAAAGGGGATAATTCTGTATTATAGTAATTTTATCAGTTCATTGCGGACTTTGCTAAGTCTTTCGTCCGAAAGTCCGAAATCCATAGCCTTATAGTTCCATGCAGCTCTGCCTATGCCGTGCTTCACAAAGACGGAGTTGATAGCCTTGTACCATTTGATCGTATCTTCGGGAGTAACAACGTCGATACAGCCGTATTCTCCGCAGTAAAGGCTGCTTCCGAACTCCTCTGCCTTAGCGATGGCAGTTGAGAAAAGCTTCTCGAAGTACTCGGGAGAGGCGACGCTGTCCTCGAAAGCCATACGCTCCTCGGGAATGATGTCCGTAGTCCAGTAAGCGCCCTGATGAGTGAATTTAAGAGGTTCATAGCAGTGCATATTGTAAATGACGTTTTTATCAAATGGCGCGTCGAGAAATTGTACCGTGTCAGCGCTGTTATTGTGGTAGCTTCCGACGAGTATGAGTATATCGGGAGCTATCTTTCTTATCCTGCGGATGCACTCCTTTGCGATCCTGTTCCATGCGTCAATGAACTCAGCATCGGTGACCTCATTGAGAAGCTCGAATGCAACATGAGGAGCCATAGAGCCGTATCTCTTTGCGAGCTCTTCCCACAGGCGGTAGAAGCGTTCCTGATACTCGGGACTGTCAAAGAAGCCCGACTCGTTCTCGGAATAATAATCGAAAGAAAAGCCTGCGGTCTTGTGCAGGTCGAGGATAATGTTCAGCCCATACTTTTTTGAATTACTTATAGCCATATCAAGGTATGCAAATCCCTCGTCATTGTATGTGCCGTCATTGTTTTCTATGATATTATAGTCAAAGGGAACGCGGACATGGTCAACGCCCCATGAAGCAGCAGTTTTAAAATCGCTTTCCGTAATGAAGGTGTCAAGGTGAAGCTTTTCGTAGCTGCACTGTGAGAGCCAGCCGCCGAAATTAACGCCTTTGTTGAAACCATCTATCTTTCTCATTGATCTATCGCCTCCTGTGATGAATTATAGCACACTGACGGTAAAAATTATACTTATTTTGTGCTAAAAATGACAAATTAATGATATATAAGCAAATAATTATCAGGATAAAGCCGACACTGTCATGTGTCAGGAATAAAATAAACCTCACTGCAAAAGCAATGAGGTTTTACTGGCGCGGATTGAGAGATTTGAACTCTCGCGCCGGTTTCCCGACCTACTCCCTTA
>NZ_CAMKRR010000130.1 GCF_946415235.1 uncultured Ruminococcus sp.
ATACAACCACTGATGTTACAACCACTACAACTACCACAACGACCTCAACCACTACAACGACTACAACAGCTCCGCCTGCAGCAACAGCAGATCCTGCTGACCTCAAGGCACTTCTTGATTCAAAGGTTGAGATTTGGGGAGATGCTAACTGCGACAACGGTATTGATATGGGCGATGCTGTAATTATAATGCAGTCTCTCGCTAATCCAAACAAATATAAGCTCTCGGATCATGGCAGATTCAACGCAGACGTTTACGAGGCAGGTTCAGGCATCACAACAAACGATGCATTTGCGATACAGGCGTATCTCTTAGGTCTTATCAAATCGCTTCCCGAGAGCTATTCATCAAGCATTAATACGGTTCAGACAGCAACAACTACCAAGGATACCACAACTACAACCACAGCCACTGCCAAGTCTGATACTGCAACGACAACAACTGTTACTGCAAAGGACGTATACGCTCATCAGAACCTTAACTATAGGTACGAAAAGGGCGGCGACGGATTCAAGGATTACATGGGGCCCTACTTCCGTCTCGGAGCTGCCGTACAGGGCAATGAAATTAACAACTCAGTGGCTCAGGAGTTCATTAAGAAGCACTACAACTCTATCACCTGTCTGAACGAAATGAAGCCTGATTCTATCGTTAAGAGCGTAAACGGTGATGAAGTAGAGATCAGCCTTTACGGCGCAAATAATATCCTTAAGTTCGCAGAGGAGAACGGCATCGGTGTTCGCGGTCACACGTTTGTATGGTACAGCCAGACGCCCCAATACCTCTTTCAGGACGATCGCGAATATGTTTCCAAGGAACGTATGAACAAGCGCCTTGAGAGCATGATAAAGAACACATTCGCTCAGATCAAGTCCGATTATCCTGACTTACAGCTCCATTCCTATGACGTATGCAACGAGCTCTTCGTTAACGACGGCGGCGGAATGAGACCTGAAAGCAATTCAAACTGGGCAAAAGTATACGGCGAAGGAAACACAGAGTTCGTTGTAAATGCGTTCAAGTATGCAAGAGAGTATGCTCCTGAGGATTGTAAGCTTTACCTCAGCGATTATAACGAATACATGAGTGCAAAGACGAACGACCTTATAAATATGGCAAGAACGATCATGAAGGAGGGCGACTATATCGACGGTATCGGTATGCAGGCTCACCTTGATTCAAAGTATCCTTCGGCAAGTGAGTTTGAAACAGCTTTAGAGCAGTTCGAGGCTCTCGGACTTGACGTTCAGATCACAGAGCTTGATATCTCG
The DNA here is from genome assembly GCF_946415235.1 of uncultured Ruminococcus sp. GTDB lineage: Bacteria > Bacillota > Clostridia > Oscillospirales > Ruminococcaceae > Ruminococcus. The sequence continues at coordinate 1,272 of NZ_CAMKRR010000130.1, forward strand.
AATCGCAATGGTTCTTACGATCAGCTTTATCCTCAGATCTTTGAGATAGCTATGAAGCACGCTAAGAACATCTCCTGCGTGACCCTCTCGGGAACAACCGATGGGATCATTTGGAGAACCGACTACAGTTCACGGCTTCCGTTCAGCAACTATCAGCCTAAGTCATTCTACTATGACATTATAGCTCTTACTCATAAGAAAACGTCAAGTCCTGTAGCTGCGGACACAACTATGACAGACTGATGCATAAGCCAATAATAAACCTCCGCTCTTAAAAGAAGAGCCGACTAAGGGTTATTTAAAAGATTCCCATTAACGTCAAATAAAAACGTTAACGGGGATCTTTTTTCATAAAACACTACTTATACAGAAAATAAAGCGGCAGCCAAGTGGCTGCCGCTTGTTTTGTGTATAATGATTATTGTAAATACTATCCGTATGTGCTATAATGAAGAAAAAAGCAGGTGATATCATGGCTAAGGTAACAAGTGAAGAATATATCAGTAAGATTAAAGGCGGTATTTACGGACTTCTTATAGGTGACGCTCTCGGTGTTCCCTATGAATTCCACATGAAAGAGGACATACCGCCGTCAGAACAGATAGAAATGACTCCGCCCGAGGGATTTGTAAGAGCTCATTCGGGTACAGCTCCGGGAACATGGTCAGACGACGGAGCACAGGCACTTTGCCTTCTTGACAGTCTGCTTTATAAAGGCTGCTTTGATATGACCGATTTTTCAGACAGGCTTCTTGCGTGGTACGAAAACGGTCTGTGGGCAGTTGATAACCGAGTATTTGATGTAGGTATACAGACATCAATGGCTCTTTCTATGTATAAAAGCGGCGGTAAGCCCGAGGACTGCGGCAATGTGCGTCCCGACGGAAAAGGCAACGGAGCTCTCATGCGTGTCCTGCCTTTAGCTTTATGGCACACAGGAACAGATGCTGAGCTTGTGTCCGACGCTCATAAGCAATGCCTTATCACACACGGTAATATCACCAATCAGGTATGCTGTGCTTTATACTGCCTTATTGCAAGGGAGCTCCTTAACAGCAGCGATTTTGATACATCACTTGACCGCGCAGTACAGAAGCTTCGCAGGATATATGCTGATAAGCCTGCGTATTCTGATGAATTCCTGTTCAGACTTCAGCCTGACGAGCCCGATATATGGATAGGCAGAGGCGGCGGATATGTTGTTGACACTCTCAGAAGCGCTGTAATGATACTGAAAACAGTCCTTTCCTATGAGGGAGCTGTAAAACAGGCGATCGCTCTTGGTGATGATACCGATACAACAGCCTGCATCACAGGCGGACTGGCAGGAGTAAAATTCGGTTATGACAATATCCCTGGCCGCTGGCTCGATGTGCTAAGAGATAAGGATAAGGCTGATAAATTGGTAAATAAGCTTATTATGGATATAAGCGCTAATGCAGGTGAAAAAGGATGAAGATACTGAATCTGCACGGCTTCATGGGAGAAGCCGATAACAAGAATTACAAGGCGCTGTGCGGTATTATTCCGCCTGAGGATATTATTTCTCCGCAGATAAAATACAAAGAGACTTCACCTTCTGACCTGCTTGAAAAGCTTTCAGATATGGTGAAGTCTGATGATTATATATTTGTGGGACAAAGCCTCGGCGGCTGGTATGCCGATAAGCTGAGCCGCAGGTTCGGACGTCCCTGCATACTTACAAATCCCTGCTATTTTCCGCATGATCTGGAGCTTATCATAAGCTCGGGCATACCTACTGAGTATGTGGAGCAGTATAGAGATATGTCCGTCAGCACTAAAAATGACCTTGCATACACTCTTTGCAGTGATAAGGATACTATTCTTCCCGACAACTGCCAAAACTGCGAAACTCTCTCGGGAAAAGCCGTAAGAGTTCACGGCAGCCACAGCACTATTGAGAATATAGGTGAGCATATTTCAGCATTCTTTGTTGAGAACGATCAGCTTGCTCTCATTGACTGTCCTGCGGCTTCGTATCAGAAGTTCAGGAAGACGGGTGCTTATTAAGTTGAGACGAATTACGGAATAATATATTACGAACCTGTGCCGCTGTAGTTTTTGGCGCCGTGCATCCATATCTTATAGCTGAGCCAGAAGAACGCAATGCCGATAACAGGTGAGAGCCACGAAAGCACGGGCACCTTGTCGGGGCGCAGTATCACAAGGCTCGGATAGTATGCGATAAACGCGATAGGCATGAGGAATGTGAAGATAAATCTGAATACGGGACTGAATATGGTGATAGGATATTTCGCGTAATCCTTGAAGCGGAACGCAAGGTCGAGAACGTAGAACGAGTTCTGTATCCAGAAGCATGTAGCTGCCGCAGCGTTCTGCATGGCTATCATGATAAGAGAAGCCGTTATCATGAACACTACAGTTTTCAGCAGCATAAGGGGCGTGAAGCCCAGACCAATCTTTATCCATGAATAGATCAGCGTACCGAGCCCGAATGCAAGCTGTCCCAGTCCCTTGATGTCAAATACCTCCGACTGATAATAGAAGAAGGTATTGATAGGACGGAAGCAGTATTTAATGAAGTCTCCCGTGTAGACGTTCTGTCGGAGGCTCCAGTTGTTGTCGAAAAAGCACTGTACAGGAGTCAGCGATACAAGCGAGAAGCCGTAAAGGAACAGCATCTCGTAGTAGCTCCAGCCATTTATGGACGGGAAATTCCTGAACAGTATCCAGAAGCTGATAAAGCCTGCGATATTGGTGCATATCATTCCGACAGTGGATATTATGAAGTCTGCACGGTAGCTCATTTTGCTTTTCAGGTCCTGAGCGAGTATCTTGCAGTATATCTTGGCGTAGAAGCCTAAACCTTTTCTTTTCATGTGTCATCAGCCTCCGTTCACAGTTATCTGTCTCAGGGACACTTTCCAGAACACCTTGCTTATTGCCATCATAACTATGCACCATATAAGCTGAGTGCCGAGGGTTGTGAGAAGAGTTTCGGTATCGGGAGAACCGTTCAGCAGAAGCGACAGCGGTGCATTGTATATGGACTGGAAAGGCAGGAAGTTCACAACAGTCCTGAGGGTATCGGGAAAGAATGCAATAGGGATCGTAGCGCCCGAAAGCAGCAGAACAACGACCTGCTTCATAATGTTTATGCCCCATATCGACTCGGTGTAGAGGCATATAGTGCCTACAATGAAGTCTATGCTGTAATTGACAGAGACCGCCATAACTACGGAAATAACGAAGTAAAGCAGGTTTATCCCCATCGGTACAGCTCCGTGAGTTACAACAGCCACGGCTACGAATGTGGGCAGGAATGTCAGAAAGAACTGCGTAACAAACGAGCCCGAGTACGACCAGAACAGGTACTTTCGGTACTCCATCGGCTTCAGCAGGTCAAGGACTATCTTGCCCGACTGTATATTTCGTCCTATCTCCCAGACGGTATACATCTCCATGAAGTTGAACAGTGCAGTTGCAAGCACAAGGTATATCAGAGTGTCCGTAAATGTCATGCCGTTTACAACATCTGTTCCTGCGGAAGCGTAAATAGCCTTCCAGAGAAAGTATACCACTATGAGGTACAGCAGATTGCCGATAACCATTACAACAAATGACAGGCGGAACTGCAAAGCCTCAATTATGCCTGCACGGGTGAGTGTGAGATATTTTTTCAGCTTCATTGCACACCCTCCTCGTATATCTTCTTGATAACATCCTCGGTGGAGATTTCCTCAAGCTGCATATCTCTTATATTGAACGAGTGCTGCAGCTTGCCGAGAACATCCATGATCTTCGCTTTTTCCTCGTCAACGAGAACAGATATCCACTCATCGTCGGCAGAGACCGAAAAACCGGGAAGCTCTTTCTGTACAAGCTTTGCCTGCTCTTTCAGTCCGCCGTCCATACGGAGCTTAAGTGTACGGTATGAGCCGAAGAAGCTCTTGAGGTGCCCGATATCGTTATCATAGAGCATCCTGCCCTTGTCGATAATTACTATCCTCCTGCAGAGGGCATCAACGTCGCCCATATCGTGGGTCGTAAGGATAACAGTAGTATTCCTCTCCTTGTTAAGGGCGTGTATAAGAGTACGTATCCTCGATTTCATGGCAACATCAAGACCGATAGTAGGCTCGTCAAGGAACACTGTCTTAGGATCGTGGAGAAAAGCCGCGAGGATATCGCTTAGAGTACGCTGTCCGAGGGACATCTGACGGACAGGCTTGTGTAGCAGCGGCTCGATATCCACAAGTGAGCGGTAAAGCTTAAGTATGCTCTCGTATTTTTCGTCGGGTATCTGGTAGATATCTTTAAGTATCCTGAAGGACTCCACAAGGGGCAGAGCCCACCACAGCTGTGAGCGCTGACCGAATACTACGCCTATTTCCTGAGCGTTTTTGGTGCGGTTTTTATAAGGTACGTTACCGCCTACAAGTATCTCGCCCGAGGTCGGTTCGAGAACACCTGTCATCATTTTGATAGTAGTGGATTTTCCTGCGCCGTTAGGACCGAGGTATCCGACGATCTCGCCCTGCTGAATAGTCATTGAGATGTTGTCCACAGCGCGTACAGTCTTGTAGTCCCGTGAAAACAGGTCCTTGAGACTGCCCTTGAGTCCCTCGCGCCGATTGAGCACCCTGAACTCCTTGCTTACATTTTTGATTTCGATTATAGCTGACATAATACTCCCTCTTTGCTAAAGTCTATCATATTAACATTATAACACAAAAATCCTTATCGTACAATGATTTTCAGCAGTTATATTTTTATGTCTGAGTTTTGATAAACGCTTTAGATCCTGCACTTTTTTATAAGCATATCACCTCCGTAAAGGATAATCAATTGATTTTTCTTCAATATCGTGCTATAATCATTCTTAATAAAACATGATACTATGTGAGGCATGAGCAATGAATAAAGATAACGACAAAAGAATATATACACTTAGTCAGGAGGAGCCTGCAAAGGCTGTGCTTAAGATGAGTATTCCCCTTGTTTTCGGAATGTTCATTATGGTCCTGTATAATATGGTGGATACTTATTTCATCGGATTGACCGGAGACGATTATCAGATGGCGGCTGTTAATCTGGCATATCCTGTTATGATGGTCACCGTGGCGATATCAAATATGATCGGCACAGGTGCATCCTCTTTCATTGCACGATGTCTTGGTGCAGGTGAAAAAGAAAAAGCATCACATACCTTGACAGCTGCATTTACGCTGACATTTATCAACAGCATTATCATTATGAGTATAGGACTTGCAGCTCTGTCCCCTATCGTCAGATTACTCGGTGCCAAAGACAATACATTTCTTTATACACAGCAATATGTTCGGGTGATACTGACAGGCAGTTTCCTGACAATGGGAAGCTATACGACAGGCGCACTTCTGAGAAGTGAAGGCTCCGTCCGTTATTCAATGACAGGAATGATCGTTGGGACTCTTATGAATATAATCCTCGATCCCTTGTTGATATTTACCCTGAATATGCAGATACGCGGTGCAGCTATAGCAACAGTACTCAGCAACGGTATCGGTTTTGGCGTATCGGTCATGTATTATCTGCGAAAGGAAACTGTTTTGCGTCCTTCAGCAAAACAAATCAAACCGACTTCGGAAATACTGCGTGAGATATATTGGGTCGGTGTACCCGCCTCACTGGAAACACTGCTGACCTCCGCAGCATACACAGTGAACAATAACCTTGCTGTTGAATACAGCGAATTGACCGTAACTGCAATGGGCATAGCTCAGAAAGTACTGTCTCTCGGCAGTTATGTATATCAGGGCTTTGCTTCCGGTACTCAGCCGATCATGGGATACAATTATGGTGCGAAGAATACGGAACGTATGAGGAAAATACTGAGATCGGGAGTTCTGCTGGTAACAGGGACCGAACTTATCCTGATGATGCTTTACTGTGCTTTCGCTCCGCTGCTGATCGATATTTTTACGGATTCTGCCGAGGTCATAAGCATCGGCACTCACGTTCTGCGAACAATGATGTTTATTCTGCCGTTTGTCGGAACTGTTTCAATGTGCCGAATGTCATTTCAGGCAATGGGAAAGCCTCAGTTTGCCTTTGGGATCACGCTTGTCCGTCAGCTGATATTGTATATCCCGTTACTGCTTTTACTGAACAAAGTCTTTGGATTTAACGGTATGCTTTGGGCACAGCCGATTACAGAAGCGGTCATGATGGGTGTGTCTTTATTGCTTCTCACACGTTTCATTAAAAATAAAGAAAATGGTATGATCACATATGAAAAACACGACGCAAAATAAAGCTTATTTTCATCTTCCGGGACTG
>NZ_CAMKRR010000131.1 GCF_946415235.1 uncultured Ruminococcus sp.
GGGTATCCCTGCGGAGGAGATCGCATATATCCACGATGCGAAAACCGAACAGCAGAAGGCTGACCTCTTTGATAAAGGAAGTTATCAAAATAGCAACAATAACCGAAGGTAGTACCGTTCCGATAATAAATTTGTTCAGTTCTCGAAAGTAAAAGAGATGTTCACGATTGAGCAAGCTACCGAAGAAGCCCATATGACCAAGTCTGAATTTGAAGCCATAACTGGCGTAAAAGCATAGAACAATTCATATTTAATTTTATATTTGATTATTTTTCAAAGCGGAGTAAGCAAAATTCGATAGATTACTCTGCTTTTTCTATTGCAATTCAGCTAACTTTATGATATAATATTTGTGCAGACTTAACAAACTTGACGGAATTACTGATTTTTTTCAAATTTTACTTCGCCATTTTCGTGAAAAATGGTACTAATAAATGAAAGGGTAAAAAAATACCCTTGAGAGGAGGAATCCCCACATGGATAACGGCGAAAGTAGCTACCGCCGTTTCCTTGCGGGCGACAATGAGGGACTGTATGAGATTATCTGTACCTATCAGACAGGTTTGATACTATATTTAAATAGTTATGTTCAGAATATTCATACAGCAGAAGATATGGCGGAAAGTACATTTGTAGAGTTGATGATAAAACGTCCGAAGTTTTCAGGTAAAAGCTCGTTCAAAACGTGGCTGTTTGCAATCGGACGTAATATAACCGCAAAACACCTCCGAAAACTCGCAAAACTCAGTGTCGTTCCGTTGGAATCGCAAGAGTATCTTGCTGATGAACAGAACGTTGAAACAGACTATATTAAAAGCGAACAAAAGCGTTTGGTGCATCAGGCTTTACATAGTTTAAAACTGGAATATCGGCAAATCCTGTATCTGATCTATTTTGAAGGATTTAGCAAAGAAGAAGCCGCCTTGATTATGAATAAAAGCGAAAGGCAGATAAAAGATTTGCTATTCAACTCCAAGAAAGCATTAAAAGACGAGCTGGAAAGGAGGGGCTTTGAATATGAAGAATTATGATGAAATGTATCAAAGTGTCCTCTCCAAATATGACGAGTATCTGGAAAAGAAAAAGAAGCATATCCGAATAATTCGTCATACATTACCTGTATTAGCTTGTTTCTGCTTAACTATTGTGTTAGGTGTTGGATATTGGGATCACTTCAAAAATCTTCCGCATATCCCCGTACAGCCTAATATTATTGAAGAGCCAACTATAGAAATTCCAGATACTACTACAGCAGAAACCAGCAATACACCGATTCAGACAGAAGATATAAATGAAGCCGTAACTACAACAGTTTCTGTTCAAAGCTTAGAATCAGATCGGACAGCTTCAACAGAAACCGCGCAAACTGAAATAGTCACTACGGTTGCGACTAATTCAGAGTCTACGATTGTAACAGAGCCGGATACTGATAAACCAATAGAAACGCAAGTACCTTCTACGACTGCTCCTGTTATTCAGACATCCATGAATAACGAACGGCAAACAACTATACTTGTTCAGACGACTGAAGACACAACAGTAACAACAATTAACGAGAACATTCACGAAATAAAGTTCGGATATAAAGATGATAACAGTGGGCAATATGCCCCTTCAACATCTAAAAGAATAGTGATGAAGTGTTTGTCCTTCTGTGAGCTTGGCGAAACACTTGGTGTTGATGTCGCAATGGCTGATGGAAGTTTTAAAACAGTTAGCAGTGATTCTAATGTAGATTATGTATATGAAGTTTATGCTTGTGATACACTAAACTTCCAAAATATAGAAGATGATAAAATAATCATAAATGGTGGAAATAAAGAATATAAAAGAGAGTATTTAATAGAAGAATTTGAGTTCTTTGATATTAACGGTCAATATGAAAATTATGATTTATACCATCATGAATTAACCGAGATAGATTTTTCGCATTATGAACAAGGTGACTCTGGATGTATCAAGTTCTCTTTCTTGAAGCGAAATACAAAAGATCCGATTCATCCATCGTTTATGGGCGCCAACCAGTTCATGTATTTCTATGTTGGAGAACAAGGGACATCTATAAGTAACATCAGCGTAGAAGACGCAATTTCTAATTATCTGACTATGACTATATCATTGACAGGAAGGAGCTGAAAAAATAGGTATATTTTTATATGAACATATAAATCAAACAATAAAAATGAGGTGATTTTATGAAAAAGAAGATTATGTCTATGCTGATCTCAGCTATGTGCCTTGCGACGACAACACTGAATAGTGTAAATGTTGTTAGTGCCGCTGACGAAGAAGCTGATGTACCGATTACAATGGGCGATGTAAATGATGACGATTCTTTCAATGTTGCAGATGTTGTATTGCTCCAGAAATGGTTGTTAGGTGTTCCGAATACTGATCTCTCAAACTGGAGGGCAGCGGATTTTTACGACGACCAGATGCTCAATGTCTTTGACCTCTGTTTAATGAAGCGTGCTTTGATTGAAAAATTAAATGGTAGTCCTGAACTGGATGATCCGGAGATTAGAGAGATACTTTTTGGATACCCTGATCCTAATTCAAGCGTAAGTGCGCCGATGTCCGCAATCAGAACTGCACTGAAATGCAAGGCATTCTGTCCTTCTGATAAAGTGCTTAGTGTAGATGTTGCAAGACGAGGCATATACAGACCACAAGGCTATGAAAGAAACTCTTTTATGTATGTTTACAGCATTTATCCTTGTGAAGGACAAATTTTCAACTTGACGCAGATCGAGGATACAAGACTGACTGTAAATGGCGAAGTTGGAAGTTACGCAAAGGAGTATACAGGAGAAGAAAGGAATGTCTTTAACGTCGGAAAAGAGTATAACGATATTGAGACATATTACCACGAAACTGTCGAGCTGGATTTCAGCAAATATCCAGCAGAAAGTAGCGGTAGTATCATGTTTATGTTCAAATACGTTTCCCTGAACGATGACGGTACTTTACCTGAACATCCGTCCACTTCAGGCGGCGGTCAGATTCTGTATTTCTATGTCGGTGAGGATGGTGTTGGCATAAGCAATATAAGCGTTGAGGACGCTGAGCAATCTTATCAGACAAAAGGAACAGGAGATATCACACCACCTGAGACATATACAGGAAAATGGCATGATAAGAATATATCATATAACCTGTATGAAGCGCTTAACGACCCAGAGACAGAGATTATTCCCGTTTCAATTGCGCTCAATGAGCTTGGCATTGATGACTTTGTATACAATGGAAGAACAGTGAAAGAGTACACGAACGATACAATGGGTGAAGATATTACAAAGTTGGAAAACCTGATATACCGCGGTGATTTACTAAAATACGGCGAAGAAATATATATTACAGGTACACCTGACGGCGTAAAATGGACTAAAGAAGCTTATGACGGTGATGTGGAGTATTTCGGTGAAGAGTTGCTTTCAAAGTATATCGTGGATGGCGAATTCCAGAAGGATCAAGTACAGGCTGATCTTACAAAACTTAAAAACGGTTACAAAGCAGCACTTGATGAGGCTGTAGAAGCCTTCCACCAAGCTTGTATTGACGAAACAATTGACATCCTTGAAGCAAAAGGCATCAGAAGTGAGTGTATCGATGATACGAATGATATTGTGATGTATATTACCGCTGCTGAATTTGAAAAACTCTCTCTTGAAAATGCTTCCTATTTCAGTATAGCTTTTGAAGAGCCTGTGATCCTTTGAATCGCATACCGCCAAATAAATATAATGGGACAAATCAGATGATACAACACCTTTAAGTGCAACTTTACAGGTATTTGTAGCTCCGATTTTACAGTGACCTCAGTGTATTTGCACTGAGGTCACTTGACATTATATTGGGCAAAAGTGCAATATAATAATTTGTCGTATCAGGTGAAAAGGATACTATCATTTAAGTGTTATGCAACAAATAAGACACATTATTTAAACCACTCATTGACTAATTTATAGAAAATACCGAATTCCAATTGACAAAATCAGATACTTGTGATATACTGCAAATATCAACAGTTATACGCTCCTATTAAAGCCAAGAAAGCTATGATTTATACAGCAATGGAATGACACTGAAACAAGACAGCTTTGTTAATTCACATTCTAAATAATAGTCGAAAAGGCGGTGATAGTTATATAAGAAACATTACTATTCACATTCAAAAAGAAAACTATTTTGTTAGGAGGTATCGCTATGAAAAAGAGATTATTCGCCGTTTTACTTGGTATGGCTGTTTTTCTGCCAAGTAGCAATTTACCCACAGTTGTGGCATCAAAGAACAACTCAATACAATTAAATAATTGTATCGGCGAAAATCAGCAGAATCATTATTGCTCAGTTAACCCACTATATCTGCTTTGTACAGATGAAGAAAACAGAGAATATTCACACGGTTCGATTATACATAAGCAATTTGAAATCAAGTCCTCTTTAGATGTAGACACCTATGAGATAGTTTTATCCTCTTACGATGGTGTTGACATCATAAAAGAACCTACCTACACAACTAATAATAGTGGCGTTCCAGTAGTAGATATTGACTTTAAAGTTCTTGATTCATGTGAAATCGGTAATATCCGTTTTGCAATAAGCCCGTCAGCATCAACTGCTGATGATGTTGTAGCTCAAACCTGTTTAGAACAGACTATTTACTGCTATCATGATTCGGATTACGACTATGTCAGTACAATATACTTGGATTGTTTAGAGAATTACTCTGAAAATCTAAAGAAACATCTTCTTGAAGTTAACCGTCAAGGCGAGCATATCGAGACAATAAGAAGCACTCCTGAGATAATAGAAGATTCTGATGGAATAACAAGATATTCTTATTCCGTATCTGGATACATAAGTTGGACTGATGGAAGCGGCGGAGTTCATGCTGCGGATAACGTTAAAGTTGAACTTTGTGATGCTTCATCAGGCACTGGTATTACTTCGACTTATACCACTTCTGCTGGAGGATATTCCTTTTCATATTCAACATCAATAGTCAACCCGAATATGAAAATAAAAATATATGCTGAAGGAAGTAATGTGTCAGTAATCAATACAGAAAGTCCATATGAAGTGTATGTATACGAATCATCTCCATTTACTATGTATGGATTTACGAAATTAAGTTACGTAACTCCTAATTCTACTAATATGGGAAAATCTTTTAGTATTCAGCAAGCAATGGCTATGGCTCACCAATATATCTTAAATTTAGATTCGACTGACCTTAATCCTATAAATGTTTATTTTCCAAATAACTCCGCAACCTCATTATTCACCTATCCGCCTGCAAAAATATATATAAGACAAGGACATGAATTTGAATGGGATGCTCTTCAGCATGAATACGGTCATTACGTTGAGTACTGTTATAATTGTGCCACTTTTATCGGTGGTGATCACACATTTGAGGAAAACTTAGCAGACACTCGACCAACCAAAAATGATGGAGTTAAATTAGCGTGGTGTGAAGGATGGGCAACCTATTTCGCTCTAAATCTTCAAAAAGAAATGTCTGCTTCTTCACTGTATATTCCTTATGTAGGGGATACTGCTTATCACGATGCAAGCTGTGGTATTGATATAGAATTGGAATATCTCGATGAGGATTATTGGCTTGGTGAAGCTAATGAAGCAACTGTAATTGCTATTTTATATGATATGACAGATGGGTACAATTCAGCAGAAGATGATAACGTCGCATTTTCAAACAGTTTTGTATGGAATCTTACAAAGAACAACCATTGTAAAACTTTATGGGATTTAATAAAAGCATATTATATGTCTTCAAATCCAATCTCTGGTAAATTAGCTTTAGGTAGCACACTTAGCAGATATAATGTAGCTGCTGAACCAAATAATCCAACAGGATTAAATACTAATACGCCTACATTTTCATGGATACCTCAGGGCGGTAGTACATCTTATCCCAATAATAGTTTTTCTGTAGTATTTTTGAATAGTAATTATAATACTATTTGTTCGACGGCTTACACAAGTAATAACTATATACAATTAACTTCTTATCAATGGTCACTTATTCAAAGTGCATCTACACCTGTGTATTACTATGTATTAACTAAGCAAACAAACTATCCTGAAACAGGTCCATATTATTCAAGATTAAAAACACTCTGATAAAAATGATTATGTCTATGTTGAATAAGCATTTCTTTGACATAGCTTGCACAAACTCAACAGGCACGGAGATTATTCTCTGTGCCTGTTTTTTATAGATATCTTTCTCCATACTCCCATAAACAGCTCTGGCGGAGGTATGCTGAAGTGTTATACTGAAAGAGCAGTCGACATACACCCAAAAATCTGGTAGAATAATAATAACAAAGTCCGCAGCGGAGAGATCCGTGTACTGCTCGGTTCAACCGCCAAAATGGGTACAGGTACTAAGTAAGCGTCAAATAAACAGCGTCTCATAAAATACAAAATTCCCCTCGCCACTGGCGAGGGGAAACTTTATCAATTATTCTATGGCAACAGTATAGTACCAGCCGGATTTGAAAACAGATTAGACAGGTATTTTTCGGCATCAATTCCGTTTGCCTGTGCAGTTGAAATTATTGAGAATAAAATCGAACTCCATTCCGCACCTTTTGCAGTATTATTGAAAAGCCAATTCTTTCTGCCAACGGCAAACGGTCTTATTGCGTTTTCGGCACGGTTATTGTCAAGGGGAACATTGCCATCTTCCAGGAATGTAAAAAGGTACTTCTTTTCGTTCAATGCGTACTGTATAGCTCTGACAAGTTTGCCTTTACCTTCTATGGGAAGTTCTTCAAGCCATGAGAACAAAGCCTCCAATAAAGGTTTTACCTTCACAAGACGCTGTTCATATCTTTCATTTGCTGTCAGCTCTTTCAGCTGATTTTCCTCATGATAAATTCTGTTGCAGAACTCAACTGCTTTTGCTGCGGCTGATGTATCGTACAAAGATTTATCTTTTGGAAGGGCTTCTACAAATTTCCTCCTTACATGAGCAAGACAGCCGCATCGTCTGGCTCCGGTGACAGCATTGTATGCATCATATCCGTCACAAATCAGAAAACCTGTATATCCTTTCAGGAATTTTGCTGGATGAATTCCGGCTCTTGTAGGCTGATATTCAAATATTATTATGCTGCGGTCATTCATTTTATCGTTGCAGTATACCCACATTCTTGAATCATCTGTGGCTTTTCTGCCATCTTCATGCAGTACCTGAAGTACACTTTCATCAGCATGTATTATCCTGCCTGCGACCAGCATTCTGTGCATTTCCTTTACTATCGGCTTACACCATTGCTCCGCCGCAATGCACACCCAGTCTGACATTGTTGCTCTGAGCAGATTTATTCCTTTTGAGGCAAAATCCTTTTCCTGACGGTAAAGAGGTACTGCCTTTGCGAATTTTTCATACAAAATATGTGCCATTAGTTCGGGGGAACAGAAACTGTGCGGAATCATCGGTACGGGATATTCTGAAGTGTTATACTGAAAGAGCAGTCGACAAACACCCAAAAATCTGGTAGAATA
>NZ_CAMKRR010000132.1 GCF_946415235.1 uncultured Ruminococcus sp.
TAGAAGCTGATATCGCAGATTTTAGCACTCAGCCTCATAGTGACCTTAATGAAGCACTCAGAGCTTATAAAAAAGAAATGATACTGAAAGTTATCGAGCAGCTTAAACAGCAAAATCTCAAATATGATTACAGTGAAGCTTCTGAAAACTTGATTATTAATGTTACAGCCGAGGAGTTCAAAACCTTATCTCTTGAAAATGTGTATTGTTATTATATAGGTGCTTCAACATCTTCGGATGATGGATTTGTATCAACATCAGGTGCAAATCAATAATAATCTGAAACAGCTTGTACTTTAGTACAAGCTGTTTTCATTAAAATAATGATATAGTTTCACATTATTCTTCAATAATGCACTTGATAAATAATATATCAGAATTAGAAAAAGAGAAGCTTTTAGTTCGTCTATTATTGAGGAATAAACTCATTTGGAGAATGTATTTAGCAACAAGAATTGGAAGTGTAAATGCAAGACTATTGTTTAATATGCTATCGGACAGCACATATAAAAGAAGAAAAAGCAATCTATTAACAATTTTCAAAATTTTAAAAAACTGCAGTGAATATGATTTTTCATCATTTGTTGAGAATGTTAATTTTTAAACATAAAAGTGTCGATAATATATTCAGATAAATGATTTTGCAAAGCGGTTCTGATAGCTCAAAGAATTAATATACGATGAAAGTAAATTATAGTTTAATATCACATTCCAAACTCTTACAAACTTAATTTTCGTGTGACAGCCCGTGTGATTTCTATGGAAAATCGTGTGATTTTTTTGGCTTTTTAAGTGCTTATACAGAATCACGACTACACTAAATCACATAAAAAACTGCCTGAATATCGGTATAAACCCGCTATTCAGGCAGTTTGTTGTTTGGAGCTTGTGACGGGACTCGAACCTGCGACCTGCTCATTACGAATGAGCTGCACTACCAACTGTGCTACACAAGCATATTAAATTTTTAAACGTAAGGTGCTGCACGGCTGCGTGACGTCTCTTTATAATCAGTACAAGACCTGCTCATTGTCGGTCAGAAATAAGTCGTACTATTCGCTTTCGCTCTCATTGCTCCATATTTCTTTCCTTCGCAAACTACCTTCATCTGCCGCCGGCAGCGGTCGTGTGCTCAGCAAATGAGCTGCACTGCAAAAGCATGGTCAGCTACACAACATAATTATTATACATCAAAAGGCGGGCAATGTCAAGAAAAATTTCTTGAACAAAGAAAGATGCGGCAGAATAAACTGCCGCATCGCATGGTATCAAAGCTCCTGAATGTTTAGTAGAAGAAATGATACTTCTTTGTAGTGGGTTCTGTTTCGGTCTCGGTATCGGTCTTGTCAGAGAAGCCGAAAGGATCATTTTCATCGTCCGAGAAGCTGAATGATACATCTGCACCGTCCTCTGAGTCAAAAGATGCATTGATGTCGCCTGAGAAGCTGAATGACATAGACTCGTCACCGGAGAGAGCAGTGAATGTATCCACCTTGTCAAGGTATACCTTGAAGCTGGAGTACTCGTCGCTCTGATCCATAATCATCTGTCCGTTCTTATAGGTCATGGCGAGAGGCTCGTCGGCTTCAGCCTGGTCGATATTCAGTACTATCTCGCCGCTGCCCATATCCTTCCATGTAAGGTCAAATGGTTCGGGCTGTACGAGAGTTGTGAGGAACGAGAAGAATGTACCCTTATTGTCCTCCATAAGCTCTATCTGGAACAGTGTTGAGACGTCCATACCCCAGAGGTTGTCGCTTTTTTCGCCGTCCATTTCGATCTCGGTGCATTCCCACTTGCCGACATAGCTTGATGCGCTCTTTTCGGAGTCCTTTCCGTCTGAGTTAAAGAACTTTGTCACGCTGGTCTTTACGCTGCAGCTTGTAAGGGCTGCTGCACAGCAGATAAGAGCTGATGATAAACATAATGCTTTTTTCATAAATAAACCCTCCTAAATCATGGCCGTCATTTTTTGAAGTTCATTGCAACCTGTTTGATTGTCATATGAACCTCTTGACAATTGCATTATAGCACGAGGGCGTTTAATTGTCAAATATTTGAAAGTGGTAGGACAAGTGCCGTGATTTCGCCTTGGATAGGTATTCTGCGAACCTTCGGAAAATCGCTTGCAAATGTTTTTTGAAGCTGCCGTGAACTCTCCATTCTTCCGCAGGCAGGCAAAATCGGGCTGTTTTTCGGGCTTTTTCCAAATAAAAAAATTCAAATCTGCTATTTCAACTTTGTTTTCAACATAATAAGTAAAAAAATGTGTGATATGCATTAAAAACGATAAAAAACAGGACAGACAAGCAATATGCCCGTCTGTCCTTTTAATAAATTATTCATTTTCTTCCGAAGCTTCCTCGCTGTCCGAATTTTCCTCTTCTTCGCTGCTGCTTGTGAGTTCGGGAGCTTCCTCGAATGTCTTTGTGGGAACTTCCTCAACAATAGGCTTCTGACCCTTATATACCGTAACGATGAAGCCGTCTGCATTATTGCCCGATACCTCGTATCTTACGCCGTTTGGAACAGGTACGCTGGTGCTTTCCGCACCGTCGTTCGAGGGATAGAAGTAGACCTCATAGTCGCCTGTTTCGCCTGAGAATTCAAGATGCTCGCCGTCGTAGGGGTGCTGGCGGACAAGGTCTATATACTCCTCAAGGCAGAGGTCGTGGGTGTGCATATAGTAAGCGTGAGGCAAGCCCACATAGCGGAAGTGCCACGGCTCGTCCTTGAACTTTGTTATCTTTTCCTTTTCCTTGGTATAGCGGACGATAAATCCGTACTTGTAGCAGTTTTCGTTGAGCCACTTGAAATCGCCCGTGCCGTCGTAATCGTAGTTTACAGTTTCCGAGAAATCGAAGGCAAGTCCCGATTCATGCTCGCTGAAGCCGGGAGGCGCAACGCTCTGCGATTCATCCTCGCCCGTTGTTTCAAGGTCCTGCTCGTAGAGCTGCTGCTGGAATTCGCTGCTGCGGTATGAACCGTATATGATAAGAGTATCATTGCCCGTCTGGTCGTAGAAGTCCTGTATCATTCTTGCCATAGGCTCGTAGACCTGTCTGAGGATAGTATAGGTGCTGTCAACGGCAGTGAAGCAGGTACGCTCGTTCTCCTGATTCATCTCAATGATGCTCACGAGGTCCTCTTTGCCCGTGGAGAAGTACTCGTGATCCTTGTTTATAAGTATAAGATCGCCGTAGAACTTGGCTTTTGTATCGAATGAACGCGACTCGAATATGATCTGATTGGGGTCGGGTGCGGTAGTTGCGGTCGAGTCGGTGGAAGCGATGTCCTTATTGTCATAGAAGGCGGACTGCTCCACTTTTGTAACGTCGGTGAAGGCGCTCTTTGCAAAAAAGCCGCAGGTACCGAGAAGCACAAGGCTTATAATGATCTCGGTAGTGGTTTTTGCGTGTTTTATACTTTTCTCTTTGCTGATTCTTTTCTTTGGCATATGTCTGCTCCAATCCGCTGTCATGATACAGCATAAACTTGTTTTACTTTTGTTCTTTTTATCTCTTTTTTCCGGATATCGGAGTAATTTCTCATATTTATGTCTGTTCTGCCTTTTTCGGCAGTATCAGTCAGAAAGAATGATTTTCTGTTAAAATTCCACGATTTACAGGGAATATGCGTCCTCTGAGCGAAGCCCGCGGAAATAACCTCCGCATGGTATCCGTCGGGGACACACTATATTATAACACATTTCTTTGTGAAAATATAGGGGGTGAGGGTTATATTTGTAAAATCACGGTATATGAATAACAATAAGGCGTGATTAACTGTTGTATTTCACCAATGAGGAGAAGCTCCGCCTGTCGGCGCACTTTCGGGAATATCCGTGCAAAGCTCCGAAAATGGGACACATAGCGTTATTCTGTACAAAAACACGCCCTGCTTTAGCACCGTATTGCACAATCTTTTATTAAACTACTTGAAATACCATTAACTTAATGGTATAATATATTTGTGAAAGTATGTATTGGCAGAGCTGTATTCAGGGGGGAAAGGCTCGACAACAGGTCGTCCTGCTCATAGTATCGGCTCTGCGGTTTTTCTGTATTTTCGCCTTAAGGAGTGATGTTTATGAAATGTCCACAGTGCGGAACGCTCAACGAAACGGGCTTCAGGTTCTGCGTTAAGTGCGGAGTCAACCTTGAAGATCCGCAGGATATTAACATTGAACAGGTAGATATGGGCGGATATCATTCTGAAGAAGATCCCGCAGCGGGCGGATTTACCCTCGGCAGCGGCACTTTCACCATCAGCGATACCTCATCGAGGGACTCATCTTCAGACCTTTATACCGCCGCTGAACTCAATGATTCCGACGAAGAGTTCGATTTCAGCAGCTTTGATGATATAGACGAGCCTTTTATACCGAAGCTGGATACGGGCAGAGTAAAGCTGCCCGAGCAGTCACAGGCTGTAAGGCAGGCACAGATGCAGAACGCCTCGGGCGGCTTCCGCCCTCAGGGTGCAATGCAGGGCATTCCTGCACCACAGGGTGCAATGCAGGGCATTCCTGCACCACAGGGTGCAATGCAGGGCATTCCTGCGCCTCAGGGCATGATGCAGGGTATTCCCGCACCTCAGGGCATGATGCAGGGCATTCCCGCACCACAGGGTGCAATGCAGGGTATTCCCGCACCTCAGGGAGCTCAGCAGATGGGCGGTATGCCTGCTTTCGGACAGACAGTCATGCTTGCTCAGCCTCAGCTCATAGGCTACGATCAGAACGGACAGCCCCTTTACGGACAGCCTGTAATGTACCAGCCTCAGCTTATCGGCTACGATCAGAACGGTATGCCTGTTTACGGACAGCCTGTCATGTATCAGCCGCAGATAATAGGCTACGACCAGAACGGTATGCCCGTTTACGGACAGCCTGTGATGTATCAGCCTCAGATGGGCGAAATGCCCGAGGGCGCAGTACCTCAGGCAGGTATGCAGGCAATGCCGAATATGGGAGGTATGCCCGCAAATCAGTTCGCTCAGGCTCAGCCTGCCCCTCCTCCCGCAGAGGATAAGGAGAAGGTCGAAGTTCCCGATGATTTCTGGGAGTTCTTCGACGGCGGCAAGGCAACAGAACACGCTGAGACAGATACTGCCGACGATTTCTTCGGCAAGCGCGGCGACGAGATAGAGGGCATGAAGCGCTTTGAGAAAAAGGGCAATCCCTATATGAACGATACGCCACTTGTTGACGCAAGCGCTCTGAAAAAGAACGAGTCCGCAAAGTTCAACAAGTTCTATATGAGATCGGCGGGAGTAGTCAACGCGGACGAGCTCAAAGCCAATCAGGAAGCCCTTCACCTTAATTATATGGGATCTACCAAGGCAGTGGATGCTTCGGAGCTCATGGCAAAGGACAACCACAGGGCAAGGAATATGATGGGCGGCACTAAGCAGGCCAACGCAGACGATCTCGAAGCCGCAAGGACAGACCGCGGCAGAGGCTCCATGATGGCGCAGGCAGACCATGCAGTGCAGGCGATGCCCAAAAAGGCAAAGACCTACAATGATGAAATAGACGCGATCGAGCTTCCCGAAGAGATGAAGGCAAAAAAGACCGCAAAAAATACAGTGGAAATTCCCGGCTTGCCGGAATTTTAATAAATTTTATTTTATATCTTATCAAGGAGATGTTGTAAACAATGAAGAAGTTTTTGAAGGAATTCAAGGAATTCGCACTCAAAGGCAACGTAATGGACATGGCTATCGGTGTTATCATCGGTGCTGCATTCGGAAGTATCGTAAGCGCTCTTACAGATAACTTCATCACTCCTCTCATCGCAGCTATCACAGGCGGTGCTGAGAAGGACGAGAACGGCGTAATGCAGCTCGTAGGCGGCAAGTTTACTGTTGCAGGCGTTGATTTCAACTATGGCGCTTTCATTTCCGCAGTTCTTAATTTCCTCATTATCGCTATCATCCTCTTCTGCTTACTCAAGGCTGTAAACAAGGCTATGGCTATCGGCAAGAAGAAGGAAGAGGAAAAGCCTGCTGAGCCTCCGAAGGAAGAAGTTCTCCTCACAGAGATCAGAGACCTTCTCAAAGAGCAGAGCAAGAAGTAATTTACATTAAAAGAGCCGTAAAGGAGCTTTCCTTTACGGTTTTTTGTTGCAAGAGCAATATTAAAATGCCGCTTCATTATGAAGCGGCATTTATGCTTATATATTACTTGATATCAGCGTGGTGAGCCTGAAGCGACTTTACGCCGAGGTGAGTATTGTGCTTGATAGCCTTGATACCCTCTGCGCTTGCCTTTGCAGCAGCCATAGTCGTCATGTAAGGTACTCTGTGCTTGATAGCAGCCTTACGGATATAGCTGTCGTCGTGAGCGCTGGTCTTGCCTGCGGGAGTATTTATTATCATCTGTATCTCGCCGTTTGCGATCTCGTCAGCGATATTCGGACGTCCCTCGTAGATCTTGTAGATCTTGTCGCAGGGGATGCCTGCTTCCTTTATCATCTCGTAGCTCTTGCCTGTAGCGATGATATGGAAGCCGAGCTCGTGGAAGGACTTTGCTATGTCAACAAGCTCGGGCTTGTCTCTGTCGCATACGCTTAGGAGAACTGTTCCCTCCAGAGGGAGCTTGTTCTTTGTAGCTTCCTGAGCCTTGTAGTAAGCCTCTCCGAATGAAGGCGATATACCGAGAACTTCTCCTGTTGAACGCATTTCGGGTCCGAGGAGAGGGTCTACCTCCTGGAACATATTGAATGGGAATACAGCTTCCTTGACGCCGTAGTGACCGATCTGCTTGTCTCTGAGCTCGGGAACGGGTGAAGGTCTGCCTGTTATTGATGAAGTGATGATATCCGTAGCGATCCTTACCATGTTGATATCGCATACCTTTGATACCAGCGGAACTGTTCTTGAAGCACGGGGATTAGCCTCGAGAACGTATACCGTATCGCCCTCGATAGCGTACTGCATATTCATAAGACCGCATACGTTCATCTCTACAGCTATCTTCTTTGTGTACTCCTTGATAGTAGCCACCTGCTTTTCTGTCAGGTTCTTTGAGGGGAGTATACAAGCGGAGTCGCCCGAGTGTACGCCTGCAAGCTCGATATGCTCCATAACGCATGGAACAAAGCAGTGTGTACCGTCGGAAATAGCGTCAGCCTCACACTCTGTTGCATGATTGAGGAAGCGGTCGATGAGGATAGGTCTGTCGGGAGTTACACCAACGGCAGCGTTCATGTATACTCTCATCATCTCGTCGTCGTGAACTATTTCCATTCCGCGTCCGCCGAGAACGTAGGAAGGACGAACCATTACAGGATAGCCTA
>NZ_CAMKRR010000133.1 GCF_946415235.1 uncultured Ruminococcus sp.
TTCCGTACTGCTGAGATCAACTTCCTTAAGCGTGGTCATATGTGCAAACGCATAGTCAGGTACTATCTCGCCGCCTGTAATGGTTATCTTTTCAAGTGAATAATCCGAGAAATCAGCCCCCTCATTAGCCCAGTCAGCCCACGGATTGAAAAACAGGTCTGCTACAGAGCTCGCCCAGTCTGTTCCGTTTCCTTCTACGGTACGCTCTTTAATAGTTGCCGCATACGGAAGTGTGAGCTCCTTAATCTCTGTACAGCCGCTAAATATGCAAGTACCCATTGATGTGACCTCAGAAGGGATCGTAAGTTCCTTGATGCCTGTACAGTTTTCAAATGCATATTTACCAAAGCTCTGATAAGTTGCTGGTATCGTGATATCTGTCAGGTTTGTGCATTTTGCAAAAGCATAGTCACCTGCACTTGTTATTGCTCCGTTATCGGGAAGCTTTGTTATCGGTGTTCCGTAGAAAGCATAATCTCCGAGAGCTGTTGTCGTTTTCGGCAACTTTACATCAGTTAATACCGTGCAGTTCTTGAAAGCTCCTACACCGACAGATTTTACTTCCGTACTGCTGAGATCAACTTCCTTAAGCGTGGTCATATGTGCAAACGCATAGGCAGGTACTATCTCGCCGCCTGTAATGGTTATCTTTTCAATTGCATAAGCTGAGAAATCAGTCCCCGCATTATCCCAGTCAGACCACGGATTGAAAAACAGGTCTGCCACAGAGCTCGCCCAGTCTGTTCCGTTTCCTTCTATTGTACGGTCCTTAATTGTCGCCGCATACGGAAGGGTGAGCTCCTTAAGCTTTGTACAGCCGTTTAACATATTCGCGCTCATTGATGTGACCGATGAAGGAATGGTGAGCTTTGTTATTCCTGTACAGTTATTAAAAGCATACTCTCCAATGGTTTCAAGCTTGCTTCCGAACTGTATGCCGACGATCGAAGAACAGCCTGCAAATGCGTATGCACCGATGCTCTGTATGCTGTCGGGGATAACGAATATATTCTCCTCAGCTTTTGAAATATCACCGTATGCCGATGAATTAAGTGAGCTCATGCCCTTAAAGAGATTTTTGCCTATATTTGTTATGACAAGTCCGTTTTCCGCATCAGTATCTTCAAACAGTACCTGCGTTATGTCTGCTGCATTTGCAAACGGGCATTTTGAAAAGTCTTTCATTTCGCCGTGTCCATAGATCCTCAGCAGACCGCTGCTGTAGATATCAGCTTTTATGTTTTCGCCCAACTCAACAGTGTCGCATTTCTCTGAAGTGTCAGGGAGAAAATGTATGATAGGTCTTTGAGCGGGCTTTCCGCTGCTTTCAGTTGTTTCCGACTGATCGTTCGTTTCACCGACCCTGATGCCAAGAGCTACAGTATCTGAAATGATGCTTTCAATGCTGCTTGCGTCGTAGTCTGATGATTGCAGTGTGTAATCGTCTGTGTTTGCTGTTACACTCAGGTGATCGTCGGAAAGTTCCATAGCCGCAGCCATTGATCTGTTTTCTGCTTCCGAACTCTGACCGCTTTTTGCCGTAACAGCCCATGCGTTCGTACCGACAGTACCCGAAGTGATCGCCGATGAGCATATGACAGTGCTGAGCACACCGGCAATGATCCGTTTAAACATTTTTCTTCACTCCTTATAGTTTTTATATTGTTTATATGAGCTTTAACAATATACATAAATTAATTCATTATAGACAGCATTCGATATGCTTTTCAGTCCAGATCGCTTATCTTGTAATCACTGAAATTTTCAAGCATACCCGAAGCATATCCGTTGTTTTCAAGGAACTCCCTTACCTCGTGCGAATTTGGCGGAGTATCCGCTTCATTATTGAATTTGACATTTTCTGTCCTGAAGCTTTCCACAAGCTCGTTCTCAAGATAGCGGTCGTATGCAAGGCAAATGCCTGTATCGGCGTCGATATCGGCTGTAAAGCTTGATGCCGAATTGTCGCCTTCATACCTTGCCTTCACGCTTAATATCTTTCTGCCGTTTTCGTTCCTTTCGCCTGTGAGCTCCCATACGGAGCCGTTCAGACTGCCGCTTGTGAACCGGCTGAGGCCCGTATAGTCCTTATACCAGACTCTGTCGGATATGCCGTCCGACGGCAGTTCATTCCTGATATCTGTTATTTTCGCAATAAGAACTCCTTCACCGTGATCTCCAGCATATACGAACTTATCGTTCAGATAATACTGACGTTCATCACAGTAAAAACGCCCGTCGGAAGTGTATATCCTCTGATACATTTCGCCGTTCATCGAGCTGTTGTCGAGCTTTATGGTTCCTTCACTGTAACGATAGAGCCAGTTGCCGTCCTTGACCTTGCTGAGAGTAAAATCAGCCGAAAAGCTGTCATAATTGTATACCGAGCCGATACACTTATCGCGTATTTGGTCTCCCGACAGATCTGCTTCTGTGGGCTTGGCTTCCGTAGTTGTACTCACATTGTTATCTCCGTTTTCAGCCGTTGTTGTTACTTCGTTTGCCGATGAAGCTGCTTCCGAAGTTACGCTGCCTTCGGCATTTGTTGTAACAGCCCCGTCGGATGATGCGGTGGTTTTGGCGGTTATCACAGTGGTGATATCATTATTTACCGAGCTGTTTTCATCATATGCAGTTTTCCCTTCGCTTATCGTAAAGCCTTCTGTTATATTACTGTTTCCGATATTATGTTCAAAGCTGTTTAATCTGCTGTTCTTTAAAAGGTGTACTGCGCCCCATACTCCCGTAACTATAAGGACAGACGCCGCAGCAGCCGAAGCCGTACGGAATATCCTTATCTTCGGATTGTACTGTTCCGCACCCTCGGCAACATCCGTGTATCCATCGCTTTTTTCTGCCCGTTCTCTTGCTTTTGCAAATATCTCGTCCTTTTTGGCAGCTTCCGACATCAGCCTCTCAACGGAAGCCTTGTCCGCACTTCGCAGGGTATAAATGATCTTTTTTCTTGTATTCATTTTATCCCTCCTCTTAAAGCGTTATGCCGTCTTCGGCAAGGATCTTTTTCAGCCTGTTCATGGCACGGCCGCAGCGTACACGCACAGCAGCCGCGCTCATTCCCGTCATTTTGGCTATCTCACCGGAAGTTTTATTGTAATAATATTTCTGGACGATTATCACTGAATCGGGGGTGCCGAGCTCTCCTATCTTATCCAGCAGGATATCGGCAAGCACGGAATTATCCGTACTTTCCTCGATATTTTCATCATCTGCTATCTCCGCTATCGCTTCGTCATCGGAGGAGATGTATGAGCCGTTTTTCGACGCAAGCGATCTTCTCATGCTGATCGCCGCATTTCGCGCAACAGCCCCTATGTATGACCTCAGTGATAAATTATCATCAGGATGCATCTTCATCATAACGGAGGCGAATACGTCTATGACACATTCCTCCGAATCGTTCTGACTTCCGAACCCGCTGATTATCCTGCTGACTATTGAAAAAACATAATTGTAATATTTGTCAAAAAGTGCTCTCTGCCCGTTTGACGGGGCTTCACGCATAAGGCTGATTATCTTTTCATCAGTCATATAGTCCTCCTTTACTTTATAATAGCAAATTCGTCCTCATTTATAATAACGCAAATTTTTCATAAAGTGCAACACTATTTTTGCTTTTTTTGAAAAAACTTTTTGACAGCCGTGAGAAACAAGGCGTTTGCGTAAATGCCGTAGGAAATCCTGCTTATAAATAAAAACAGCGGGCACTGCTTTATGTCTTACGGACAGCAATGCTCGCTGCAGCCTGAACGATCATCAAAAACTCCGCTCCGAAGATCAGAGTTCGCTCATGCTCTTTGCTTTTTCTTTGCATTTTTATTTGCGTTATTCTTTTTGCCGTTTTTGTTATCGGCTTTCTCGGCACTTTTACTGCTCATAACGATGTGCTTTGATTTGTCATCCTCCGCACTGACAGCCTCTGAAGGCTTTGAGCCATAACCGCCGTAGTTCTTTCCGTACTTATAGTACTTATACTTGTACTTGGAATAATACTTGCCTGTATGCTTGGTCTTTACACCGTTAAGAATAAATCCCAGCATATTCATCTGACAGAACTCTATCTTCTTCATGGCTTCCTCTACGTCGTCCGTAGTAGTTTCGCCGTATCTGACGACCATGATAGTTCCCGAAACATTCTTGGCAAGCTCCATGGAGTCTGTAACGACATTTACGGGAGGAGTATCAATAACGATGGTATCATATCTCTCACAGAGCCTTTCCAGTATCTCGGTCATATTCTCCGAAGCAAGAAGCTCCGACGGGTTTGGCGGTATCGGTCCCGCAGGCATAACGTCCAGATTTTCCATAACATTTTTAGCGATACAGTCGTCGAGCTTTTCCATTTTGCCGATAGCAGTTGAAAGGCCGCGCTTATTGCCGATGCCGAATATCTTATGCTGAACGCTCTTTCTTAAGTCGCCGTCGATAAGGAGCACCCTGCTTCCGCCCTGTGCAAGAGCGATAGCTATATTTGCGGATGTAGTTGACTTACCCTCGTTAGGGCTTGTGGAAGATACAGTGAATACTTTCTTCTCAAAAGTGGAAAGAGCAAAATTCACATTTGTTCTTATGGACTTATAGCTTTCAACAACAGAGAAAGGAACGTCCTTATCCGTAAGCTTTACGTGCTCGTCTGCTCTGTCGCCCTTCTTTTTCTTATCCTGCTCGAACTGCTGTATCTCGCCGATAATGGCTCTGTTGTATGTATCGCTGAGGATATCCGTGTCCTTGATGGAATTATCGAAGAAATCAATAGCGATAATTATGGCAGCCATCAGCAGAGCTCCCGCAAAAGCTCCGAGCAGACCGTTTTTCTTCATATTCGGAGCAACAGGTGTTCTGTAGACCTCAGCGGTATCTATCTTGTTGAGCTGACCTACTCCCACAGCTTCATCAATGAAAGGAGGAGCTACATTTGCCATTTCATTGCATATGGCAGCCGAAAGCTCGGCATCCTTCGTAGTCGACACCATATCAAGAGCACTTGTATCGGTACGTGAAGTAATGCTTATGCACGGGCGGAGCGATGAAGGAGTTATCCTGCCGTCATTGATCGTAAAATTCTGTGCAAGAACATCATTGTCAAATGACTCCATGAGATTTTCGCCGATAGCTTTAAGAACAGCGTCATCGTCGAGAACTCTTATGTATGTATTTATAAGCTGCTTTGAGTTGTTGATGTTATTGTAATTATGGTCGGGGTTCTCATTGAAGGTGGTATAGCTCTGAACGTACATTGAAATATGCGATGAATATTTCAGAGGCATACAGAATTTTGAGTAACAGAAGGCAGCAGCACCGCCTATTGCCGCTACAAGCAGAATAAGCCACAGCTTACTCAGCAAAAGCGAAAAAATAGTCCTGAGGTCTATTACGTCATTCTGTACTTTCATTGTTCTTGTACCCTGCTGTTCTGCCTGCATAGATCAACACTCTCCCAATACTGTTTTTATTATTATATCAATGCCTGTATTCCTGAGGGAAAAACAAAAAGCTCATCTGTTTGCCGGATCAAAAACGTAAGAATAAAAATATAACCGATAACTGCCTACAATCCATGAGTATATCAAAAAACAGATAAGCTAAAAACGTATTCAATTTTTGATCAAATACATATCCATACCCTAAGCTGAGAATAATGCTTCCTGTCATTTCCGCACAGAAAGTAACAATTTCATTCCCTAAAGCACTATCCCTCAAAAATAATATTTCTTTTTTTATTATATATGTGTTATATTATAACATAATTTATGCATTACGTCAATCATCGCCCTTAAATTTTGGCATTTTACAACAATCAATCTGTAATAATTAATCTTCTTTTATGTAAGATTTTTGTACTGATATTACAAAATATAAACTGTGCTCCACTCTCTACATATAGTAAAGCACTGCTCTTCAGACCTGCACGATCGCGCAGGTACTCCCGAACATAGTGCAGTATACAAAGATCCTGCCATACAGTCGGCAGGGTATGCGTTCTGTATGGCAGGAGCCTTTTTATATTATCATGTTTTCTTGCACTGTTCTCACCGCCGTCCGATTAACGGTCTGAAGCCGTTTGTCGGCATCTGCGATATTTGACTTGGGGTATAGTTTATGAAGCATTTTCAATGAGCTTTCCCTGCCTGTATTCCCGAAAATGCACGGAAACAGTACCATATCTCATGAGAAAGCCTGTAAAAGCGTATTATAAAACGAAAGCCGCTTCTTCTGTTTATAAAACAGGCGCTTTTTCAGCGAGCTTTTCACCTGCAACACGTATCATCGCAGCTTTCATAAACCATTACCTCAACTCAAATACACACTTACTTCCTTAAATCAATCAGTTACTGAGTTTATTGAGTTCATTCTTTACCGCATTAATCAGCATCGGACGGCGTATCTCGCCAAGCTCGATATCGAACTGATATCCTGTTGCACCGCATACCAGATTATCACCTGATGTGGTGCTGATCCATTCCAGAGCCTTTTCAAGCTCTGAGCTCGAAGTTACGTCAAATCCGTTGGAAGCTATAAATCTGAGAGTCATTTCATGCTGTGTCATCACTTAAGATCTCCTTTTAACATTTATAGTTTTTGACTGACCTTTGCTTTATTATAACATACATTATGGTCATTCCGCATCTGCCCCGCTGATAAAAGCGCAGTATCACGGAGAAAAGAGATGCTCTGACCTGTATGTCATGAACTTTTTTATTTTCAAGCTTCTCCTGATTTTCACATCAGGTAATATTTTTACTCACGTTTACTTTTAGGATATTATAACACACAATTCGCATATAGTCAATATTGAATTTTCACATATTTTTTCTTCTCATTCGGTACCTGCATGGATAACAGCATAAATATACGCCGCCTGACCTTATGAGCAATAATTGACTTGACATTATCAACGATATATGGTAAAATATTAATGTTTACGAAATACAAATTGTAATAAACACTCGCTATTATACAATTCGTAATTTTGTATTCAGGAGATGTTATAATGAATAAAAGATCAATGAAAAAAATCGCAGCCGCTGCATTGGCTTTTGCCCTTATCGGCGGAGCGGTAACCGCAGGCAATATGTCTGTATTCAGCAGCATAATGA
>NZ_CAMKRR010000134.1 GCF_946415235.1 uncultured Ruminococcus sp.
AAAGAGAGGAGTGAATAGTCCATGTCACAAAGAGAAATCCTGACAAACGGCAACGCATTTAAGAGAACCGACGGTCGCTGGGGCGGCACAGTGTGGTATCTTGACGAGAAAGGCGAGAGGAAACGAAAGAGCTTTTCGGGCACCACTAAGTCGGAAGTCAATCAGAAAATGAAAAAATATATCTTGGAATTCAATCAGCAGAAGAACGATTCTGTTGAATCCTTAAAGACGTTAGAAGAAGGCTTGCAGAATTGGTTACAGGTTTTCAAGTTCCCCGCTGTAGAGCGTACTACCTATGACAGAGCAGAAAGCGTTGCTAAAAATCAAATTTATCCTCGACTTGGAAAAAAGGTTATCGGAGATATCACCGCCGCAGATATCAAAAAGCTGCTCAATTATTGGATGACTGAGGGCTATGCTTATACGACAGTCAAGAAGGTTTATGTTCTCCTCAACGAGTATTTCAGGTATCTTTATCAGCAGGAAATCATCACAAAGAACCCGATGGCGAACGTGGAGATGATAAAGAAAGCAAACTTCATGTCAGCGCAGGGCAAAGAAAATCTCCCTCCGACAGACACAATTACAGTGCTATCGGAGGAAGAAATTGAAAAATTCAAGGCGGAAGCGTTCAGTGTGTTCGGCAACGGCAAGCGGAAATATCAGCAGGCAGCCGCCTACATTCTCATGCTGAATACGGGAATGAGAACGGAAGAAGCTCTCGGCTTGCTCAACTCTGATATAGACTTGGATAACCGCGTCATGCACATTCAGCGCGGCGTAAAAGAGGTCAGCAAGCGAGACGGCGTCACTGCGGAGAGTGGGAGAGAGGTGATAGTCGGCAAACTCAAGAGTGCCACCAGCAGGCGCGACGTCCCACTGAACGACACAGCTATCGAAATGATCAAAGACCTCCGCAAAGAATTTTACTTCGGCGAAGACAGCCCGCTCATCCCTGACGAGCACGGAGAAGTCACCAGACCCGTCAACTTCCGCAAAAGATTCTACAGAATCCTTAAGGCAGCCGGCATCGAAACAAAAGGTCTTCACAGTCTCCGCCACACCTTCGCCACAAGATTAATCAACGGCACGAAAGATAAAGACGGCAACATCAAATCGCTTACTCCGCGTCAGGTAGCAGACCTACTCGGCCACACCACCTCCGAAATCACCGAGCTCTACTACGTCAAGAGAGACATGAAGCTGCTCAACGGCATCACGGATGGGTTTGAGTTGTAAAAAAAGAGTGTAGAATATATTTGCTATAGAACAAAAATGAATCTGAATTTATCATTGGATATAAACTCATTTTTTCGAAATATAGGGAATTGCTTCTAACTTGTTTTACCTTCATATTTATCGCGTAAATAGAATTCTTCTTTATCTTACATGGAGGAATTATATTGCTTCCGTTTTTTGTACTGTGTTGCCCTAAAATATCCCATAATAATTGCGTTTACACTTCATCAATGCATCGTGTGAATAATTCTTCCATGTCACCGGACAACCACCATAACAAGAATCCAAGTATTTACAGGACTTGCAGTTATCTGACGGATATTCTTTAAGTTTATTAATTGTAGATCGGTATATTTGATTATGTGCTGCTTCCTCAAACTCGGTAAATGAGGAGAAATCAACACCTAATTGCCCTATCTTGTTTTGAAAATACATATTACAGGGAATTAAATTCATATTAGTATCAAAGGTTATTCCATTTTCAATATGAATATGACAAGGCGCTGCCAATTTCCCTTTTAATACGCCTAACTGTTCCTCGGTATACGCACAAATAGGGAAGCTGTATTCAATCCACCATTCTTCCGTTATAGCATTTAATTCATCGATGTTTGAGATGAAGGTTTCTATTAAAGCAAATGGACTATGTTCATTTAGATAAACTTCGTTTTCATAATCGGATTTTTCGTTATCAATAACAAATGTAAAGGAAAACTGCTTTGCCCCATAGCTACAAGCATTTCTAATAGTCTCACAAAGGGAGTGAACGTTGTCCTCTGTTATTACTATCGAACAGGTGAACTCTATAGGGAGAGATGCAAGATTATGTATTGCTGTTAGTTGCTGTTGATAACAATCACGACCGACGAGCTCATAACATTCCTTACTATCTTTTCCTTTCAGCGAGATATCTATGTAACTTATTCCATTGTCTATTAACAATTTGCAAAACTCTAAATCTTCCAATCTTATTCCATTCGTTGCAATTGTAGGCAGCATCTTGTTTTCTTTGCTTTTTATATACCTTAATGCATCAATAAGATAAGGATAAAGGGTGGGTTCTCCACCAGTAAAAACTATGAACTTTACCTTTCCATCGTTGCAGAAATCAATGATGCTTTTAAGATTATTATATTCAAGTATGTCGTTTTCCATATATTTTGTTTTTTTAGCATAGCAGAAATTACATCTAAGATTACATTTTCTTGTAAGTGTTACGGTACATTGGTTTATGTTCATTTTAGACATTATGAGTTGCCTCGCCTTCCATAAAATCTTGACAATAAAGTGAGGATTCCTTACAATAAAAAACATCTTGCGGCATGCCTTGACATGTAACCCGACCACCTGCGTCTCCTCCAACAGTACCAAAATCAATGATATAATCAGAGATCTTCGATATAAACTCGACATTATGTTCTACAATTATGATAGTATCACCATTCTTTTGTAATGATAGCAGTATACTCTCAAAACGATCAATATCAAGCTCATTGAGACCTGATGTAGGTTCGTCCAGAATATAAAGAGTATTTCCCTTTGATAATACTCCCAGAACTTTGGCAAGTTTTATGCGTTGAGCTTCACCACCAGAAAGGTTCATTGACATCTGGCCGAGTTTCAAATACCCTAAACCTAATTCGATCATGCTGGATAATACGGAATACACCTTGCTAGTATCTTTGAATATTTCAATAATATCAAAAATTGGTGTTTCTAACACTTCTTGGATATTTTTTCCATTGTATGTTACAGATAAGATTTTATCATTAAATCTCTTGCCATTACATTCAGGACAAGTAATATATGAACTTGGTAAATAATTGAGTTCAATTTTTTGAAGTCCTGTGCCTTGGCAGCACTCACAACGTCCACCTTTTACATTCATGCTGAATGATGATGCATGAAATTTTAACTTTTTGGCAGAATCGGTCTTGGAGAATAATGTTCTGATTTCGCTATATATATCCAAATATGAAACGATCGTTGAGCGAGGTGTTTTTCCGATAGGAGCTTGGTTTACTCTCATAACTCTTTTTATAGTGTTGTCCGCTTCAAATGATTTGCAGTAAGCACTGTTTTGCTTTTCAAAGCAGGAGTACACTACGGAGGTAAGAGTCGTTTTTCCTGATCCCGAGACGCCTGTAATACAAGTAATCGCTCCAATCGGAATGCGAACATCTTGGTGCTGTATATTTCTGAAGTTAATATCACTTAGCGTAATATAATTCTTTGATTCTTGAGTTTTTTTGAATGATAATTTGTATTTATAATCAAATTTGTTCTCATTATCATTTATGATGTATCCGCCTTTAGGTCCACCGACAGGACCCAACTGAATAACATTATCAGCATGTGCTATATATTGTTTGTTATGTTCAATAGCTATTACAGTATTATTATTATCGATAAGTTCTCTTGTTGATTGTATAATACTCTTAATATCTTTATAATGTAAGCCTTTACACGGTTCATCTAAAATGTAGAGCAATCCTTTTAATGGACAGGTCAGCTGTGTTGCTATGCGGATACGTTGGCGTTCTCCGCCTGATAATGAGGGTATGGTACGGTTTAAGCACAAATAACCGACATTCAACTTAATTAGATAACTAATTTTACGAAGCATACTTGAAATAAGCTGAGAAACTAGTTCTTTCTTTGCATTTAATACATTATCATAATTAAACTCAATAAGCCATGTGTTTAATGCAGATAACTCCATATTTTCGACTTCAAAATAATTTAAGCCATTGACCCTGAAATCTAATATTTCTTTTCTGAGTTTTGCTCCTTTGCAGATATGACAAGGGACGTCCTCCATATATTTTGTGTACACTGTGTTTGAAATAGTATTATCGGTCTGAGTGACGCGTTCCATAATAGCGGAAACAGCACCCTGAAGAAACACATAATGCTGTTTCCTTCGCTTTCCTTCCTTGTATGATAACTTATATTTGATTTTATCATTAGAGTACAGTAAGATATATAGCTCTTGTTTTGTTAATTCGGATATTTTTTTATTAATATCAATATCATACTGTTCGCAAAGTGCTTCCAGATACTTCTGTTCCTTGCTATCAGCATTGCCCTTAAAGAAAACAATGGCACCGTCCTTTAAGGATTTATCTTCGTCAGGAATCAGAAGAGCTTTGGAAACAACCGTTTCTATTCCAAGTCCGGAGCAATGCGGACAGAATGATTTAGGGTTGTTTGAGGAGAAGACACTTTCTGATATGTTGCTATTCTTATTGCTGTTAAGAATAGCAAACAGAGAACGAAGATAATGCGATATTTCTGTGGTAGTGCCGATGGTTGAACGTGGGTTTACGTTATAATAATTCTGAGAAATATTTAGTGCAGGACGCAGATTTTTAATAGTACCTACTTTCGGTTTATTCATGAGTTTTTGCCCAAAAATATTACCTGTCATACCTTCGAGAAAACCCCGTTGACTTTCAGCGTAGATTGTATCAAATACCAATGAAGATTTACCACATCCTGAACATCCTGTTACACAAGTGAATGCATTTAGAGGAATATCGAGATCTATGTGTTTTAAATTGTTTTCATAAGCGTCTCTAATAATGATTTTTTCCAAATCGCTTTCTCTCCTTAATATAGTGTTGACGGAAATAATTTCATTTATTATCAAGGTATGAATTGATTTTGTGATGTATCAACTTTGCTACATCACAATGATATTCATTTATTTTGAAAGCATCTGCATCACTGTTTTCATTTGAATTGGACATCATACAGACAGTACAATATCCTCTATCTTCGCAGGAAACACATTTTGGAAATTCCTGCCTTGAGATTTGACGCAGTCTGATTATGTCATCAGAAGTTTCCCATATTTCACGCAATGATTGCTCATATAGATTACCGATAACATTTGCTTGCCAGCCAATGCAAGGGAAAACAGTTCCTTCTGCTGATATACATAAATAGTATCTGCAAATTGAACATATAGGATCTTGAGCCGTAAGTTTGTATTTTTCAGCAGCCTGACCACATATATAGTCCACGTATTCATCAGTTGCTTGTTTATCAAAAGCCCGACTGATTTCTTCTAACGATAATCTGTTTACGAGATTACAATTAGAGTGATCATAAGATGCAAATATGACGTAATCAACCGCTGCTGATATCCCTTTCTCATTGCAAAAAGCAATAACATCGTTGAAAGTATCTTTATTCTGTTTCATGACTGGACATGAAACTTGCAATGGGATTCCGGCCTCTAAAAGTTTTAGAAGATTGTTCTTCGTTTTTTTATGACTACCCTTAACTTTAGTTATAGAGTCATGTATTGATTCATCCATTGAATAAAGTGAAGTTTGTACACATAGTAGAGGATTCTTTTTCATTTCTCCTATGAGTTCATCTGATAATAATGTTAGATTTGAAAGAACGTTTACTGATAAATCAAGCTCACGACATTTTTTTAAAAAGCTAATAATATCCCTGTGAAGTAATGGTTCACCACCTGAGAGTGTAACGTTAATGATATTCATATCCTTGCCTTCTTCGACAATTCTGTAGAAAAGCTCAGGATTAATTGATTTAGTTTTATACTTATGCGGAATATAACAATGTACACACCGTTCATTACATTCATTTGATATCTCTATGTGCAGACTTCTCAGAAGATCATTCTGATTAATAATGTTTTCAGCGAAATCACATGACGCAGATTGCATTGATAACCCTATGTTTTCGGAAGTACCTATGCTTGAGTTATCATTATTGTTACATTCGTCATATGATTTGCCTCTGCTTAAAAATCCAGCTTCAACAAACATATCAAAGAATTCGACAATATCACGCTTTAAGTCATCCGAATCAACATCAATAAAAATAGAAAGAAGCCTATCCACAATGTCATCAATATGTTGTGGGGTTTTATTTAACTGATTAAGTATTACTGCTCCGCTCTCGGAGACATATTCTTCACCAGGATATAAATAGTCATCAAACGGCATACGGTAGCCAAACATCGAGTTATCAGTTATATATCCGAATTTTTTGTACTTCCTATATAAGATGTTTTTTTTTATTTTATAATACATATATTCTATCTCCATACAAAGGATGGTAATACCAATAGAAGGGTACAGCTATACTGCACCCTTCTATCATCAATTACTACTAATTTTATGCTCTCTTGTCACACGGTCTGCCACATGGACCACTGCCACATACAGCGCCAGTTCCTTTAACGGGCTTTAATACAACTGGCTTTGTATATTTCATATAGCAAATCCTCCTTTCTCAAAGATACACTTTCTTTTGTTATATTATAGCATTTTTTGTTTGGAAAGTCAAGTAAAAGTGTGAATTATTACATATAAAATGATAGGAACGGTAAAGGATTCGTAAATAATCAGGTAAAACTAGTGAAATTCTAAAAGTCTGTTATACTTGACTCGACAGGACAGATTTTGCTAAGGGAAAAATTAACCCGACAACATGGTAATGCAAATATGGTTTATTCATCTTGTTTTGCTTATGCTGCAACCTCTGCAAGTTTTTTCGTAATTCTTGCGTTCACCTCGGTATAGTACGCCAAATCAGCGGCTGAAAGGCTGTCTGTATCGACGG
>NZ_CAMKRR010000135.1 GCF_946415235.1 uncultured Ruminococcus sp.
GTAAAGACCTCTGTTGGTCCCGAGCAGGAATACTTCCTCGTTGACCGTGAGATGTGGAAGAAGAGAAAAGACCTTATCATGACAGGCAGGACCCTCTTCGGTGCTATGCCTCCTAAGGGTCAGGAAATGGACGACCACTACTTCGGCTCTATCAAGCCAAGAGTTGCCGAGTACATGGCTGACCTTGACAAGGAGCTGTGGAAGCTTGGTATCCTTGCTAAGACAAAGCACAATGAAGTTGCTCCTGCACAGCACGAGCTCGCTCCTATTTATGATACAACAAATATCGCCGCAGACCACAACCAGCTGACAATGGAGGTTATGCAGAAGGTGGCTCTCCGTCACGGTCTTGTGTGTCTGCTCCACGAGAAGCCCTTTGCAGGCGTAAACGGCTCAGGTAAGCACAACAACTGGTCTATATCCACAGACCAGGGCGAGAACCTCCTTTCACCCGGTGAGACTCCCGCTGAAAACGCCCAGTTCCTGCTTTTCCTTGCAGCAGTTATAAAGGCTGTTGACGATTATCAGGATCTGCTGAGACTTTCAGTTGCAACTGCAGGCAACGACCACCGTCTCGGCGCAAATGAAGCTCCGCCTGCTGTAATATCCATATTCCTTGGCGACGAGCTCACAGCAGTTCTCGACGCTATCGAAAAGGATAAGCCATACGGCGGAACAAAGAAGGAGAAAATGCAGCTTGGTGTTGATGTTCTTCCTAAGTTCAGCAAGGACTCCACTGACAGAAACAGAACCTCACCGTTTGCATTTACAGGAAACAAGTTCGAGTTCCGTATGCTCGGTTCTTCCAACAGTATCTCCTGCGCAAATATCCACCTCAACGCAGCAGTTGCTGAGGAGCTGAAGCAGTTTGCCGATAAGCTTGAGGGCGCTAAGGACTTCAACAAGGCTCTCCATGATCTTATCAAGAAGACTATCAAGGATCACAAGCGTATCATCTTCAACGGCAACGGCTACGATGATTCATGGATAAAGGAAGCTGAGAAGCGCGGCCTTATGAACCTTAAGACCACCGCTGACGCAATGCCTCATATCTGCGACAAGAAAAACGTGGATATGCTCACCTCTCACGGTGTATTCACAGAGGCTGAGATATTCTCACGCTGTGATATCATGCTTGAAAACTACATCAAGACAGTCAACATTGAAGCTATAACCATGATAGACATGGCTCGCAAGGAGATAATCCCTGCCGTTTCTAAGTTTGCAGCTGATACAGCTTATGCAGTATCTATCAAGAAGAGCGTATCAAAGGTAGCCTGCAAGTACGAGAGCAGCCTTGTTACTGAGCTTTCAGAGTTAATTGATGAAATGGATTCGGCAACAACAAAGCTTGAAAAAGTAGTTGCAGATTTCAAAAAGCAGGATGTTATCATTAAGGCATCTGAATTTGTCCGCGATAGTATGCTCCCGGCAATGGATAAGCTCCGTGCCGCA
This sequence comes from uncultured Ruminococcus sp., assembly GCF_946415235.1. Taxonomy (GTDB): domain Bacteria; phylum Bacillota; class Clostridia; order Oscillospirales; family Ruminococcaceae; genus Ruminococcus. The sequence goes on from NZ_CAMKRR010000135.1 coordinate 1,456, forward strand.
GCTGACAAGGCAGAGACATTAACGGCTGAATCTTATTGGCCATTCCCTGCATACGACAAGCTCCTTTTCGGAGTGTGATATTTAAGAGTATCAGAAAAGTCTTTTATAGACAGATCCTTGAAATACAGCATAAACTACAGAGCCAACAGCATTTTTGCCGTTGGCTTTGTAGTTTTTTAGGTGATATCATTGCTGATTTGTTTTGAAGGATTAGGCAAATTGAGAAAGAATTGGAACCGTCATAGGCTCATTTTAATTCTCAATTCACGTTTCTGATTATTGCTTCATTTTTGTAGTAAAGAAAACTGTAGGTGAAAGAAAAGCCATTGGCGATAAAACAGTATTCAGCAAGGGGGATATACTCTCGTTGTTGAAGGTGTATGCCTTTTTTGCGTTATAAGAGCAATATTAGTTAAGCTCTCCGTGTACAGTTGGTCACAATTGCAGTTCCTTTCGTGATTTTAGCATTTCCATTGACCGTAAACAGTATCAAACAGCGATCTCCCCGTGCGGGGAGACCTTTATATATATCAATATAGACACAGCTGTTTGATTTCATTTTCAGAATTGTCGTTATAGGCTTTCTTGTTTTTATTCTATTCTACGTTGTTTTTACTTTGTGGGATCCTCATACTTGATTTCGGCCTTACAGAAGTTTCCAGTCAGGTTGTGAATTAATATTGCTAACTGTCCGAGTTCATAAATACCGCTGTGATAGAGCTTTCCGTTATAGATATCCACCGTGTTTACAACAAAATGAGCATGGTAGAGTGAACCTCCCTGGTTTTCATAATGAACAGCTGTTATTACCTGATACTTCTTTCTCAGGTGCTGTGCGATTATCTCTGTAAGATTGCAGGCTGTTATTGAGTCAAACACCTTGTTTTTATCAAATGACACAACCAGGTGCATTACTGGGTTATCGCCTGTTTTTCCGAAATAATCCTTCACTCCATACATCTGGGTGTATGTATATTTCGGATTGGTATCACATACGCCATAACCTTTGGTCAGTATACGTTTTTCTCCAGGTTCGAGCTTATCCTTATACACGTAATTCACGCAATGTCTGAAGTAGCCTGCTCCATCGCCGTTATCTGTTATACGCTTCTGAGTTAGTATGTCCATAACTTATTACCTTCCTTTTCAAGTGCTTTTGCTTCCGGTTCGGAATATTTCGCCACTGCTTTCACAGCTTTGTTTGTAAAGTCCTGAACCGCTGCCATGAATGACGGTTTGTTGTCGTTTCCAGGATGTTTCAGCCTTTCGTTCATCACGGCATTAGGTTTAATACCTCGCTCCTTAGCCTCTTCTTCAATTTCATTTGACAAAGCTTCTGTCATAAGTACCGTTTTGCGCACGGTCTTTTTCTCTTCGGGTTTTCTCATACGAATTATCCTTTCAACTATAGTATAAATCTGGCGCGGATATTGCTATCTGACTTGAAACAACTCAGTGAAGTCCAAGAAGTATGCAGATCGAATGGACGGGTTAGTGGGTTGAATCGAAGGATCTTGTGACTTGTGACTGTTACTCCGGTACTGTACACATATACTCGAACCATCATCTCTGTCATATCACATGTACCATATCAATAGTTCTCTCTACTGATACATGTTACTTCGTTTTGAACCTCCAAGACTACACTGAGTATACAGGTCGCTTACGCTCAGATTATCATATAGTAATACATTTTTACAAAATCATCAAAATTCCGATTTTTTCAAAAACTGATATATACATTATTACTTCGTAATACATTTTTTTCAAAAAAGGCCTTTTGAGGCCTTTTCGCGAAAACCTCCGATTTTTTCGATTTTCTATATGTATATTATTAACTTGAATACTTACGCGCGTATTCAATGATAATGAAAGGAGGATCGAAAAGATGCATAATACTAATCGTTTTCTTACCTGCGGTGTCGACAGCACTATCCCATTGGAATTGCAGATGTTTTTGTGGGAGTGTGTTGAGCGTATGCCTGCTCCAAAAGACTATTTACAGGTCTTTGAACTGAGTGCAGCTGGTCCTATGCAGGCTATTACTCATAGCTCGGAAGAGCCTGCATACCGTATGACGTATATTATACCGTCAGATACGCCTATAACGGAAAAGCTGTACATAATAGATGACGGTGACCACAGCACAATGCTTTTAGCAGAAGAATATTAACATTAATGCCAGCCCCTTCGGGGGCTGGTTCTTCTATTTTACGGAGGTTTTTACAAATGGATGAAAAGAATGGAAATGTCATGTATTGCTCTCATTGTGGAGCTGTTATTGACGAAGATGAAGATTATGAGACTATCGACGGTGAGATAGTATGTACAGACTGTATTGAGCAACATACTACGACATGTGACAGGTGCGGTGCTATAATCTGGACCAGTGAAAGTTTTGGTGACGACTATACAACTTTATGTAGTCACTGCTATCACAACCATTACACCAGATGCAGCTGCTGTGATGCGCTATTACACGAAGATGACGCTTACCACTTGGACGGCTATGACTACTGCAGCGAGTGCTATCATGATGAAGTTGACAAGAGTCGCAGTATACACGACTATGGTTACAAGCCAGAGCCTATATTCTACGGTGATAGTCAGCGCTATTTCGGCGTTGAACTTGAGATTGACGGAGCAGGTAAAGACAGTGATAATGCTGATGAATTGCTTGTTATCGCCAACAGAGAACAAGAGCATATTTATATTAAAGGCGATGGTAGCCTTGATGATGGTATGGAGCTTGTAACTCACCCAATGAGCCTGGATTTTCATAAGCAGTTTCAGTGGGAAGATATTATGAAAAAGGCTATATATCTAGGATATCGCTCACATCAGACAAGTACCTGTGGACTCCATATTCATGTCAATCGCTCATGTCTCGGTGATAGTCGTGAAGAGCAGGATGAAGTTATTGCCCGTATCTTGTTCTTTGTTGAGGCGCATTGGTCAGAGCTTCTGAAGTTCAGCCGTAGAAGTGAATACTCTATCAACCGCTGGGCTGCAAGGTACGGGTATGAAAGAACTGGCAGAGACATCCTCGAAAAAGCAAAAAAAGGAAATCTAGGGCGGTATGCTGCGGTTAACCTCATGAACTATTCGACTATAGAGTTTCGTTTGTTTAGAGGTACACTCAAGTACAACACGCTCATTGCTGCATTAGAACTTGTAAATGATATCTGCGATCTCGCTATCAGTCTGACAGATGAAGGTATAGCGAATATGAGCTGGAGCGAGTTTGTAGATACGGTAAAGGAACCTGAATTGATCCAGTATTTAAAAGAGCGCAGATTATATGTAAACGAAGAAGTGATAACAGAGGAGGAAATGTGATGGGACTTCTTGCAGATATATTCGACATGGATGAAGAAACTGAAAAGGATATCAAAGACGTTGTTAAGGCAGTAGGTTTGATAGCACTTTTGATTGGCGGAGCAGGTGCAGCTGGTGGCTCGCTTGATTTGCCTTTCGATAACGATAATGGGGAGGAATGAAGTATGTGCGCATTATTCGGATGGCTCGATTATAAAGGGATTGTCCCATATAGGGTACTGAAGAAACTTACACAGGCATTGGCTAATGCCGCGGAAGAGAGAGGCACGGATGCAGCTGGCATCAGCTATGCTCACGATGGCAAGGTCACGATATTCAAAAGACCAAAGCCTGCACATAAGCTGCATTTCAACGCACCTAACGGAACAAAAGCAATCATGGGACATACGAGGTTAGCAACTCAGGGAGATAAGAAACATAACTACAATAATCATCCATTCCCTGGTCATGCTGATACAGAGTTTGCCTTTGCACATAACGGTGTCCTCTGGAACGATAAAGACTTACGAAAAGACGGTGTGATATCGAATACATATATAGATACTGACAGCTATATCGGTGTACAGCTGATTGAAAAGCAGGGAAAGCTCGACTTCGACAGTCTTCAGTATATGGCGGAGACAGTTGAAGGCAACTTTACATTTACCGTACTTGACCAGTACAATAGCCTATATATCGTCAAGGGCAGCAATCCAATGTACCTGCTCCATTTCGAGACAATAGGCTTATATGTATATGCTTCAACGGAGACTATCATGAAAAAGGCTCTCAAGCAGTTGGGACTACAGAAGTTCGAGAGCAAGCGTGTTGATACCGAAGAAGGCGATATCATCCGTATCGACAGGAACGGCAAAATCACACGCTCACGGTACGAACCTAAAATATACAGATCCAAGTACATGAGCTGGTATGATGATGACCTCTCTTCTTATTGTAATGCACACGAGGAAATTCTACTGGCATACTGCGGCTGTTACGGAGTTGACAGCTCGGATGTTGAGCTCCTGCTTGAGTACGGCTACACCAGCGACGAGATTGAAGATATGCTCACAGATCACAGCCTGCTCCGCGAAGCACTCAGAGACGTCAAATACATGTGCGGTGAAGATGTTTATGAAAGCTGCTATGGTGGTGTGTTCTGATGGGCAGAATAGGATATATCCGTGTATCAACGGAACATCAGGAAACAGCACGACAGGAAGCGTTAATGGAACAATATAAGGTAGAGCGCATCTTTGCTGAGAAAATGTCAGGCAAGAATGCTGACCGTCCTGAACTGAAAGCTATGCTTGAATACGTCCGTGAAGGCGATACTCTTTACATTGAGAGCATCAGTAGGCTTGGTCGTTCTACCCGAGATTTGTTAAATATCATTGATGTGCTCCAGCGCAAGAACGTAACTCTTGTCAGCAGCAAGGAGAATATTGATACCAATACTCCGCAGGGACGATTCGTTCTGTCGATATTCGCGGCACTTTCAGAGCTTGAACGCGAGCAGACTTTACAGCGCCAACGCGAGGGTATCGCTATTGCAAAAGCACAGGGAAAGTACAAAGGTCGGCAGCCCATTTCTACAGACTGGGTAAAGTTCGGCCAGCTGTACGAGCAGTGGAAGGCTGAAGAAATAACAGCCGTAGAATTTCAGAAAGAAATGGGCCTGCGTGCCAATACCTTTTACCGCAGGCTTAAAGAGTACAAAAGGAAGTTTACATAAACAGGAGAGAGCCGGCATTTTGCCGGCTCAAACTCTTGCAATAGGGTGTCGTTTTTATTTGCAATATTTCAAAAGCTGAAAAACAACTTATATGCCACAGTTTTTGCATATGGCATTAGACTAAGGTCATATGAAACATTGTAATGAGCCTCCGAATGGTGGCTCGCTAAG
>NZ_CAMKRR010000136.1 GCF_946415235.1 uncultured Ruminococcus sp.
AGAAAGAAGTACGGTCTCAAGGCTGCACGTCGTGCTCCTCAGTTCTCAAAGAGATAATCAGACTTATCTCAAATCGCCGTATTTTCGGCACTTTCCAGACCTTGCAAATTCGTCGTGGTCTTTGTTTGGTCTTTATCGAAAAGTTTTTAAAAATCCGTCTCGTTTATCGGGACGGATTTTTTTGCTCTTATGAGAGTTTCAGCGTTATAAGATCAGCCACCTTTGACTTAGTGGATTTCAGTACATCAGCGTAGATGGCGGCCGTAATATTGATATCACGATGTCCAAGATGTTCAGAAACTACTTTTAGGTCAACTCCACTGTTCAGTAAAAGCGTGGCATTGCAATGACGAAGTTTATGCAGTGTAAGTTTTTCGAACTCAGTCCCCTTAGTAAAGCGTTTCAAAGAATGATAGACTGAACATCTGTCACGATAGTTTCCTAAAGCTGATGTGAATACCATTTCAGGGTGTTTAAACTTCTTTCCAAGTGCTAACGACAGCTTATCAATATATGCTTTCTGCTCCTTGAAAATAGATGCAAGAACTTCGCTCATACCGATTACTCTGCGACTGCTTTCTGTTTTAGGTGAGCCGAGCTTGTGTTTACCACCGATATCGGTCAGATTATGGTTGATCGTTATGGTCATTTCCTCAAAATCAATGTCCTCCCACATCAGTCCCAGACATTCTCCCGAACGCATTCCTGTGTAGAGAAGCACCTTGACGATACGCTTAAAGTCCTCATCCCACGGTTTTACGGCCAACAGTTCAATCAAACGCTTGATCTCGTTCTCGTCAAGAGACATTTTCTTCTTCTCGTCCCTTTTCTTCGGAAGAATAACGTTGTGACAAGGTGATTCACGAATAAAGCCCTGTTCAACACCTCTGCGGAATATACTCTGTAACACAACATACAACTTCTTTATTGTTTGAGGGTTCAGATTATAGGATTTCATGATCCTCGTCAGCTTTGGGGTAGTGATATCTTTAAGCTTCATATTTCCTAGGACAGGCTTTAAATGTTTTTTATACTGTCCATTATAGGTGTAGGCGGTACTTGGCTTCAGCTCAATAGGAGCATAGTTCTCGAAATACCAGCCAGCAAGCTCAGAGAATCGCATACTCTCATTCAGTTCAGTGTAATCCTTGCACTTGTTTTCAAAGTCGTATGCGAATTGTTGTGCAAGTTTCTCCGCTTTCTTGGATGTAACGCCTTGTGGCGGTTTAAACGTGGTTGATTTTACAATCTGTTTGTGTTCTGTATCATATCCGAGGGAAACTTTTATTCTAAAAGTATCTCCTCGCTTAGTAATAGTAGCCATTTGATATTCTCCTTTGATATCTTAGATTATGGCATACTCCTGTAGCTATAATCATATCGCACAATCAGCTAAATGTCAAGTAACTTAACCAACATTTCAGGAATATGCCATTGATTCTTTTTTTACTCTAACTCTTTAATTCTTGTTTTACCCAATTTAAAGCGCTCAAAATCGTCTGATAAGCCACGGGCAGTTATGAAATCCCTTGACTTTTTCAGTTCATTAGTGAGATGTTCTTCACGATTGAGGCTTTTGATTTTGGTTCTGATGCTTTCTCTCTCCTTTCTGTAATCTAAATATTCCGATGAAAGTGCATCAAACTGCTTTTTCATGGTTTCAAGCTCCTGAACGGCAGTATCACGCTCCTTCCTGAGCTTACTGATGTTCTTCTCCATAACAACATATTTCTTGGCTGTATCACTGAGCCTGTCATAGTCTGCTTTTGAGAGCGTAACTTTCTTTCCGAATACAGATTCTCTGGCTGCGATATTCTCGATCTCACCGATACTTACTTTCTTCTTTGAAAGTTTTTCAAACTCAGCTGCTGTCTCGTCACATTCAGCTGTCAGCTTCTCTATCTCAGCATTCAGAGTATTGATCCTGTCCTGATGCTCACCGTATTCCTGAACAGTATAGCTGTAGCCTCTTGACTTCTTCGGTGCTGATATCTCGATACCATGAGCAGTGCAGATGTCATGAAGTACATCCCACTCACTTAGTCTCCAGCGATTGATAGCATTTGCTCCTGTACCATGTCCCATTTCTTCGAGTGCCTTTGCCATAGCATTTCTGGTATCAAGCCCTCTGCTGAAATGTCCGACAGGGATATAGTCAATGTGAAGATGCGGTGTAGCTTCATCAAGATGCATCACTGCATTAAATACATGAAGGTTCGGATTCCTTTCCTGAAAACCTTCCATGTATTCACGCAGACATTCTTTTGCTGTTTCAGCATCCGCTGAATCAACTCCCGTATTGTCCCTGGTTCCAATCTGAACCAGATCCTCATAGAAGCTCTTTTGCTTATTAGCTCCTGTAATAACACTCTTACTTGGTTTACGACTGAAAAGATGTTCGAAGTAATCGGATATCTTTCGGTCGTTTCTTTTCTGATGAGCGTTATACCTTTCTATCGCTCCGTCAAAGAGCTTCCTGTAGGTTTCGCCCAGATCCTGACAAACAAATACGACGTTGTCAGCCGTTCTGGACTTGTCGATATTCCTGGCAGTGAAATCCCGATTGTTATGTGACAGGCTGCCTTTACCCTGACACATCGAGATGGATTTTTCGCTCATGGATCATCTCCTCCTTCATCACGTCTGACAAGGGCGAATGAACAGCGCCGGGCGCTGTTTTTACTTGCGGTATGCCGCCAGTAACCCCATAGCACTTTTGACAGCCTAACAGTCCATCAAAAATGCTAACGGGGCTCTGCGAGGCTTTTATCGGTCCACGATACGGAGATCGTGTCTGCCAAAGCTGATATCTCAGCAACTGTATCCATCATCGAAAGCCGACCATCTTTATCGCAGTTTATGAACTCCATACAAAGATGTTCTGCATGATCGAGATGATGCAGTGAATATATGAAACGCTTATCACATTCTTCGTCTGGCGACTTCGGAGCTAATGCTCTCCAGTCACGCATCAGCCGGTAATAATCGTTCAGTATTCGCCATGCCTGTTTCTCCCATTCTTCATAAGCTCTTTTTTCATCTGCACGTTTCTGATATTCAGTCACCTCAGTCTCAGTCGGAGCTTTACCTATTTCGATGTTCAGACAATAATCATCATTGAGTTTTTTTGCAGCATCTATAGGTTTGTTCAGACTGAACATTTTCTGTGTGAACCCGATAACATCAACATGCTCTCCACAGCCAAAGCAATGAAAATTATCGTTATATATTTTGGCAGAGGGAGTGCGCTCGTTATGAAAAGGACACAGTGTCATTCCACTGCGGTTTACATCAAGTCCATATCCCTCCGCTACAGTTTTCATATCGACTGCAGACCTTATCTGATCAAATACTGTCAAGCGCAGTTCTGGAAATACTTCATAAGATCTGCTTTATTAATGAGTATCTTACCACGGACACCCTCACCTGTGCGGATATATTTGAGCTTATTCTGAGCCACGAGCTTACGGACTGTATGCTCAGAAAGTCCTTCGATAAGCTCAGTACATTCCTTTATAGTGAGCATCTTTACCTTTTCAGGCTTTGATTCATTTGGTGCAGGAACTCTTTCAACAGGCTCATCGTATGCGATAGCCGTCATAATCTCCAGTACCTGATCAAGCATTGATTCTTTCTGTTCTCTTGTTAACATTAACATTCTCCTTTCGAATTATACGTGATTTGATTAGTGTGAACTTTAAGCATTTTAGACACAATAGACACTATAGGTCTATTGTGCTTAAAGTGTTTATTGTGCGTAAAGGTTCGGATTGAAGTGGAGATTGATTCCACTTCGGTTACAGCCGTTCTGCGCAGGAGCGATCTCGCTTTTCAGATAGCCGTATTCTTCAAGTACTGCTATCACCTCAGAAAACTCCTGTGCGTTTTTAAAGAGCCTGCACCGACATATCCTGTAAAGATCATTCTGTCTTATCTCGGAAATATTCTTAGATCTGACCTTTGCGAGAATACGCTCTGCCTGTATTGTCTGATTATCGGCATCACCAAGTCCATATGCGTATATCGCCTGTAATCGGAAATAATGACCTATCTCGATAGCGTTGCACATGGTATCATGTGATACCCTGACTTCATCCGGCTTCTCACCGTTCAGCACTGCTTTTATACAGTGAAGAATACCGCATATCCTTAACACCAGTCCGTGAAACTTGCCTCCCCAGTCGGCACAGAATGCCATATCTGTGAGAAGCTGCTGTTCCACAAACTTGTCATGCAGGAATACATATTCTTCTTTTGCCTTATCATCAAGAAAAATAAAGCTTTCATCCGTCTGCCCGAGCTCAAAGCGCCTGAATTTATAACTCAGCAAAGCGTATATCAGGCGTTTATACTTTTCAGCAAGTTCATCGGGAATAGGTTCGGTATCATATTTCCGCATACCTCTCAGGTCTTTAGGGAAGCAGTAAACAAGACGAGCGAGAAAACCGCTTCCCCTGAATGCCATATTTCCTATCATGTTATCCCAGACATATGGCTGACAGGCAAGGCATATTGAAACATAGGGCTTATAGAGAATAATACTCTCACGGGTAATACGGTCGCTTATGAAGGTTTCTCCGTTCCACGATTTAAGAAGCAAATCAAGGTTTGGTGCACTGCCGGTGTTGTATCTGCCGTTGAAGTTTCCGAGAGAGCCAGCCTCATCAGACATCATCATAAGCGTTCCGTTTATAGACAGCTGTCTGACAAGTGATTCAGGCGTAATATCATCGACTATTATACGGCGGAAATCTGCATTGGTAATATTACTCAGTTCCATTGAAAGCCTCGACATCTCCTTTGTATCGGCATCTGGATTCTTCTCCAGAGCTGACAGTTTGTTTGCTAGGACTTTTTTCTTTGCCTTATTCTCCAGTATCATCTCCTTATTTTTCTCATTGTACTCCCTTACAAATTCCTGATATGGCTGTGATATGAGTTTCATTACAGGCGACTTCTTGAAGCTCGCTTCTGCAACGATAAGACTGTCAATCACAAGCGGTTCATTATGATCCTTCTTTCCTGCGATACGGTACTGACCTGAAAAGCAGTAACTTATCATAGAAAGTATTGCCGTAGCAGCCATTGATACATCTGTTGATGTAGTCTCAGCAACGGCGCATGCCATATCTCTCAATACAGGCGGCAGTGCTGTTACGGGGAAATCTATCATATTTGCTCTGTTCCCTTTTAATGGTGTAGGCTTTACCCACTGGATCTCATGGCCCAATTCATCATCATCATCCTTTCTGAATAGATTTAAAAGCGCTTTTATGTATTTATGTTCAAGTGCTATAATGCTTAAAGTGTTTATTGTGCGTATGTGTTCGGGTTGAAGCAGACTCGTTTATGATATACATAATACGCTTCTGACCTGAGTCGGCAAAACACCGAATCAGCTTATCATCATCATCAACGTGACTTTTAATGTATCAGATGTATCCCTATAACAACAGAACACTCTCTACTTTTAAAGGTAAAAAACAAGCAAGTTGATACCCTCCTATCTGAAACATTTTCAGTTCACTGTAATTTACCCTCACTTTTAAAGCCGAAAAAAATAGGTGGTGCTAACCTTCCTATTGAAATATTGTCCCTACACTTTTAAAGCCGAAAAAACAGCAAGATGGACGAATAAAATTTTGAAAAAATGCTCTATTTTCAAATATTTCTCTCTTTTGTACAAATCTTAGCTTAAAAATATGCGGTACTTTTTTGCAGTTTTAATTCATGAATTTTATCCCTCACTATTTAAAGGTAAAAAATCAAGAAGTGGACAACTTTAATTTTTCAAAAAAGGGCACTTTTTAAGAAATTTCTCTCTTTTGTACAAATCTGTGTTTAAAAATATGTGAGACTTTTTAGCAGTTTTTATCCTGTGATTTTATCCCTACACTTTTAAAGCCGAAAAAATGAGGGGGTTATGCGTTTTTGTTTCATAATAATATCGGGTAACGAAACGAGACCTCATCTATATTTGATGGTGAACAGAACGTTCACCGTTAACTTTACAACAAAAATGGCGCCCTGATTTAGGGCGCCTGCATCGAATATGATCTATTATGATTAATGAATTTATATGTTAGTCTTGCAAAATAAGGGTGTTGCCATTTTGGCAATACCTTTGTTGAATTGTGAAATTATCGACTATTTAGGAGAAAAAGGTATGTCTCAGTCCTGTTTCGGGATTGAAATAGTTCAGATTCGCTCCAGCGAGAACAAATCGTTCTGTCAGATATCTTGATAAGTTCCTGTTTTTGAGGTGAATTTTCAATAATAAAAAAACAAAAGTCGGATTTCACGACTTTAAAAGTAATGACACAGCCACATCAAAAAGAAGTAACGATAGGTATGTCACGTCATTGAAATACAGTATTCAATGCAGTAATATATTTAATCAAAATAACAAAATTAATACTTGAAAGAAACAAGGGATTATGATATAATTGTTAAAAATAAATTATTTCTAAAACTGCTTAGTCTTTTTCGAAAAAAATGGTACTAATAAGTAAAGGGGTAAAACAAGTGCACCTGAGAGGAGGTCCCGATGGATAACGGTGAAAGTAGCTACCGCCGTTTCCTTGCGGGCGACAACGAGGGAATGCTTGAAATAGTAGATGAATACCAGACAGGGCTGATGCTTTATCTGA
>NZ_CAMKRR010000137.1 GCF_946415235.1 uncultured Ruminococcus sp.
CGATGCTTTATTCATTTGACATCACGAATTATCCTGTTCCTTTGCTGGCACTCAGCGAAAAAGGAATGCTTGCATACCTCAGTAAGATATGGGACTGTCCTGCGGTATTTTTGGATAATTCATTCTCCGATGAGACAGCTAAAATAGAGGAACCGCTCAGAACACTTATCAAAATAAGCAGCGGTGATTACGGTGAAACGAATACCGGCAGAAATATTATTGCCGTTATCTCTCATAACGCCGGATATATTGCACATCGTCTTTCACCAGAAAGTGTAATTCCGCTTTCTCTGGCAGGGGTAACGCTTGATTACAGCAACGACTATATCCGTAACGTTACAAGTGACATGGAGAGTTTGGTCAATGAAACTATAATCAGCAACATAAATGATGTATGCTTATTAGTTCCAAATATGGTAGAGGACTTTAAGCCAGATAAAAACCAATATCAAACTGATGAAGCTTACCATGTATCTATTTCTTTAATGGCGGCAGTATGTTTTTTAAGAAGATTATTCAACATCAACTTCGCTACAAGTGAAGAGTTGAATCAGCTTATAAATGATATCAATTCACAGAGAAATGCACTTGTTGACTCAGACACCGCTATTCTGCGCGACTTTGCTAAGATTGCCAGCGATAAATTTCGTTCAGGCAGCTTCACGGCTGTCCGCAAAAAGAACGGTATGATTATCAATGATACCGATAACACAGCTATTATTTCCGGAAACAGAGTATACTTTACTGGTGAAATGTTAGCGGAGATACTTGCGTTAATGGCGACCACACACAATATGAAGGCACTTCTGAACGCTCTCGCTCACTATAACGCACTTGATGAAAGAGATGGTCGTACGCATCCGCTTGATGCTCATAATAGCAGCGGAGAAGCAGTTAGACTGTATCTTTACGATATATCAGCCGAAATTCTCGATGCGGATATTATCTACATCTTCAACAATCTTGAGAACGAAGCATATATGCTTTCGGAGCAGGAAATTCCCCATAAGCCATTCTTGCCAATATTGCGCGATGTAAACGGAAGAGTTGCAGGAAAGGTAATTGACTATGACGAAGAGGATAACGAGCATTCGCTGATCTGCGGTCAAAGCGGCTTCGGCAAATCATATCTGCAATCTCAGCTTATAGCGAAACGTTTTTCCCTCGGCAATAAAGTCGTTGCTTTCGATACCAGTGATTCGTTTACATACAAGCCTCTCTGCAAGAATCTCTCAAAAAGTTTTGTTGACGAGAACGTTACCTTCTATAATATCGACAGCTCTGTTATACCAATTGACATATTCCACGTTGATGATAGTCTCAGCAAAGCCTCTAAAATCAAGTATCTTGTCGGCATATTTAAGGCAGGTATTGGAGAACTGAGTGTTCCACAGTCTAATGCGTTGCGCTCTATTCTGGATGAGATATTGTCAAATCCGAGTGAGGACGGCTTTCCTCAGCAGATGTTAAAAGTGCTTGACGCCGTTGGCGAAGGGAATGAAAAGATAGATGAAAGAACCATTATGAGTCTGCGTAATCGCCTTGAGCCTCTCCTGAGTGATGTTATTGAGTGTGGAATGTCTGAAGATACGTGGGACGACTTCTTAGAAAGCTCCAAGCCTATTGTCATTATTCATACGGAGGGTATCAACCTCGATAACAACAATCAGGTCATTGATATGCTGCTTTTGACTCTGTTCAGCTACCAGAATGAAGATTATACGATTCCGCTCGACATCTTCATTGACGAGATACAGAACCAGAACTTTAGCAGTACCAGCTCAATACGCAAGATAATGAAGGAAGGCAGGAAGATTCATATGGCGTTCTTCGGCTCGACGCAGGACTATTATCCCAAGAAGACTGAATTGGGAAGCACAATGGGAAAAGCAGGGACACAGATATTCCTTCGCCCTTCTGAGGAATCTGAACAGGCTGTTGCAGCTGAGCTTCGCTGGAAGAAGGCTGACATGGCTCGCTTCGACTCGATGGATCGCGGTGATATCATTGTTAAGGGAGCGCTTTACAACAAGAAGAACAAGCGCAACACTCAAACTACACTCAGCGGTCACGTCGATGACTTCCTTTCATGGGGGACTAATGATGAGCCGAATGAAAATGCCGAAATAACAGATGATGATGCTGAAATAAGCAATTGAGTGGGCGCCCTTCGGGGCGCGCCAACCTATACTTATTATATTACAACAACAATCCGCTGTCAAGCGGTACGAAAGCGAGGTGAACAATATGAAAGCCAAGACTAAGCCTTATACGTTCTATATGGTGATCTGGAGCAATATCCGTCGTTATCAGTACCTTAATGAACTCTCAGACGAGGCACTTGCCAAGACGATGGAACTCACAACAAGGACACTGTATAACTACGATCACGATCCTTCTGCTCTCACATTGAAGCGCGTACAGCTCTTCATTGAGCACTCAGGACTGGATATTGAAGCACTTATCAGTGCTTAATCAAACGAAACAATGGTAGAGGGCGTATATACTGCATAAGCCGTAGATACGTCCTCTCTCTAATATAGGAGGGATATAATGCCTAAACGAAAATTTCCAGAGGCACGGCAGCTAAAGTCCGGAAACTGGCATACGCAAGTATTTGTCGGATTGGACGAAAACGGCAAGAAGATTCGTGAGTCCTTCACAGCACCTACGAAGTGGGAGGCGGAGAAAATGGCTGCCGAGTACATCGTCAATGGTATGAAACGCAAGGCTCGATTTACGGTAGCCGATGCAATTGACGGCTATATCAGCGCAAAGCAAAACGTGCTTGCGCCGTCCACGCTGAGAGGTTACGGTATTCTCCGCAGGAACCGCTTACAGAGCCTAATGCCACTCGATGCTCGCGAAGTCAACAGCTACACCGTACAGCAGGCTATAAATGAGGACGCTGCAAAGGTTGGCGCGAAAACGATTAAAGAAGGCGTTCATCTTATGTGTGCAGCTCTGAAACTCTACGACATAAGACCTATTCTGAGTGTCACATATCCTGCGAGGAAGCCGAAGTTGAAGGAGCTTCCAACGGCGGAGCAGGTAATGAATATGGTACGCGGTACTGATATTGAACTGCCGTGCCTGCTTGCAATGTGGCTCTCACTTCGTATGAGCGAGGTTAGAGGCTTACAGTTCCGCGATCTAAAGGGAAATGTTCTTACTGTCTGCCGCAGCAACATCTATTTCGACGGCAGCAACAACGTCCGCGATATGAATAAGACCTTCAAGTCAACAAGAAGGCTGACTATACCAGACTACATAAAGAATCTCATAGAGGCAGTACCTCATGAGAAGGACGACGATTTCATCGTGCAGATGGAGTACCAGACGCTCCGCAGCAAATTCTATAAGCTGCTTGAAGAATACGGCTATCACATGACCTTCCATGACCTTCGTCATTTGTCAGCGAGCGTTATGTTGATGCTCAATATACCTGATAAGTACGCTATGGAACGCGGCGGCTGGTCAACTAATTCAACGCTGAAATCAGTCTATCAGCATACGTTTTCAGAGGAACGGAAGCAGGTCGATAAGAAGATTGACGACTACTTCAACAGCCTGCTTGAAGGTACTGATAAGGAATAAATGGGAAATGGCTATATTACGGTATAGCCATTTTTTGTTTGACTAACAGCCTTATTCGTGATATAATATGTATAAGATTTATCGAGCAGGGGGCAAAAATATGAATCAGAACGAAATAGATGCCAAGAGCCTTGAAAACGCCAAGCAGTTATTTGTATCAGGTGATATCGACCAAATTGAGGTTGGAACAGTCAAAGGCTTGCAGGATATCCATAAGGTTTTATTTAACGGGCTTTATGAATTCGCTGGACAGATACGCACAAAGAATATCGCAAAGGGCGGATTCAGATTTGCTAATTCGCTGTACTTGAAAGAAGTGCTTGCGGCTGTTGAAAAAATGCCTGAGAGCACATTTGAAGAAATAATCGCTAAGTACGTTGAGATGAATGTTGCTCACCCATTTATGGAGGGCAACGGAAGGAGTACCCGAATTTGGCTCGATATGATCCTTAAAAAGAATCTCGGCAAGGTTATTGAGTGGGCAAATATTGATAAAGATCAGTATTTGCAGGCTATGGAGCGCAGCCCTATAAACGATTTGGAGCTTCGCTTTCTTATCCAGCCTAATCTAACAGACAAAACTAATGACAGAGAAGTCATCTTCAAGGGAATAGAACAGTCGTATTATTATGAAGGATACGAGAAACCTTGACCTCAAATAAGGAGGACGTATGGATTATAAGATAATGCACAAGGACAAAGTAGTTGCCTATGCCAACGAAAATGGAATAACCGAGATTATCGACCAATCGCTGTGTCCCGCCTGTTTTGCAATTGGTATGCCGCTTGAGATATGGCTTGACAACAGGTGCGTTGATATTCATCGTTCACATTCAAGAAAACTGTTCAAGGCTCTGCGCCTGAGAACTCCTGATGATATAGAGCAGGTAATTGATATAGGTCACGGAATTTCCATAACCGACAACTGGTGGATACAGAAGGCTGACGAAGAACTGGATTATACTTCTTTGAAACAGTATAATGAAGAGATTGCTGATATTGCGCTTTACGGTTCATCGACTTCAAACAGTGGTAACATCAAAGGATACCGTGAACTCGGTACTGTCGGAAGCTACGAAAAGGCTTGGCGTTATATTGACGGAAGCTGGTATATGTTCAAACACGGAAATACGCAGGAACTTATCAGTGAATACTACTCCTATCAGTTCCTTAAAGCTATGGGCGCTGATGTTGCTGAGTATGAAATACAGCACTCCACTTCTTCGGAGACAGGTATCACGACGACTTTTATTATCTCTAAAGATTTCACTAACAATGCTGCTGTTGATTTTGAACCGTTCTGCAACTACTATACAGATCACGACGAGCCTGAGTATATTATACCAAGAATTGATAAAAAGCTGATAAAGCCTTATGTTATAATGGTATTCTACGATGCTCTGCTCCATAATGACGACAGGCATAATCAGAACGCAGGCGTGCTTCGAGACAGCTCGACAGGTGAGATCATTGGACTTGCTCCTTATTTTGACTATAACCTCGGTCTTATCTCAACAGGAGTACCGAGGATAGACAGCGTTAAAGGTAACGTATTTACGGATAGCTTTCTCTCAAACGAAGTCTGCCGTAATGTGCTCAAAATTGAACTGCCAGACAGAAATACTATTCTAAACAGCATTGCGTCAGCAGAGAGTGAAACAAAAGCAGCTTTCCCCGATGTAAGCCCAAACTATGACTTGATAAAGGACTATATTATCAGGACTTATGACTATTTAGCTTCTGCACTTTGAGAACAATTATCGAATTTTTATAACTATCTTTGAATAGCATTTCAGCACAAAAATCCTATTCCACTCAAATTATTCCACACAAAAAACACAAATAGCTATAAACAGGCAAAAACAGCGCGTTACAAGTATTCGAATCCCTCTCTGTCCGCCAGAATTAAAAAGCCTGTATTTCGAGGAAAACACCGAAATACAGGCTTTTCTGTTACCTACAGAAAACAGTTTCAACTGCATTTTTGCAGCTCCGTGTGACTGTTTTACAGTCGAAAATCACACAAAATCACACGAAAATCACACGAATTATATTGGTGGTACAAAGCTATTAAAGAAGCCAGCTCCCTATACGGGAGCTGATTCTATATATGAATACTTCAAGAAAACACCTGTTTCGTATGAATATGCTGATTATATCAATGAAGTTATTATATAATGAAACGAATAATAGTTGTCTCCTAATTCATAATAGGATTTAGGAGATATTATTGCCTAAGCACTTGACTTTTCTCCTAAAAACGATTATAATTATGAGAAAGGAGCGTGAGCTTATGAGAAACTTTGATTACAGCGAACTTGCAAAACGTTCATGGGACAGTGAGATCATTGGTCTTGTAGCCCAGATTCATGAGCATAAAGGCAGACAGGAGCTTTTTCTGAAACAGAAGCCTGCTGAACTCGAACGCCTTATTGAGATTGCAAAGGTACAAAGTACTGAAGCTTCCAATGAGATTGAAGGTATCCGTACTACAAATACCCGTCTGTTGCAGCTAGTCAAAGACAAGACAACGCCTAGAAACCGTGACGAGGAAGAGATCATGGGATACCGTGATGTACTGAATACTATTCACGAGAACTTCGAGTATATACCTATTTCATCGAACTACATTCTCCAGCTCCACCGTGACTTATATAAGTATTCTCATAAAAGCATCGGCGGTACATTTAAGAATTCTCAGAATTATATAAGTGCAACAGATGCGAATGGATGTGAATTCACATTATTCACTCCTCTTCCGCCATATGAAACTCCGGCTGCCATTGAAGCTATATGTGACAGCTATAATCGCATAATCGCTACGCAGGATATAGACGCACTGCTTCTGATACCTGTGTTTATCCATGACTTCCTCTGTATACACCCGTTCAATGA
>NZ_CAMKRR010000138.1 GCF_946415235.1 uncultured Ruminococcus sp.
GCAGATTCACTGACTGAACTCTGCTCGTACTTCGTACCTAATTGTAATTGTATATTGAATATATACTATTACTTTTTTCGATTATATTATAACACACTATTTTTATTTGTCAAGGCCTCCATTTTTTTGAAACAAAAAAGAGCAAAGCGTCAATGCTTTGCTCTTGATTTGTAAACATTATATTGATTGCGGCAACGTGCAGAACAGAACTCGCTGCGTATGTCGGTGGCATAGAACAGCTTGCCGCAGTGCTTGCAGGTACGGAGTGGCTTCTTATAGTCTGTCACTGCTTTGGCGAATGCAAAGTCTATCATCGCTTTGAGAGAATCGTACTCGCACAGCAGGTTCAGACCGTTACTGTCGTCTATCTTATATGTCAGGCGAGGGGGTATGAACTCCGTCAGCTTTGATTCCTTGTCTATAATGAAGCTATACAGATATTTGAAGTATTTCTTTACCCAATCAAGCGGCTCACAGTACCTATATTTCCGCAGAAACATAGTCGAGTATATCGGGCTGCGGTAGTACAGTCTCAACTTTCCTTTCTTGTTTACTTTATCAAGCAGATCAATGTTATCGAGAGGGAAGAATGTCTTTGCAAACTCATTCACATCAACGATACCGCTGTCAGTGAAGATATTGTCGCGGACTATGGCACTCTCATTTTTACCTATATCCGAGCCTGCAATGTCAGGCATGATACCCAGCAGACCGTACTTGTGAACGAAGTCCAGCACTATTTCATTCTGACCGATATCGTTCTCGGTCAGGTACTTGCCAAGGTTCAGTACATCGGTCATCATTTCGTTTTCGCTATTCATTGGATCATACACCGCGCCGTAATCGCAGGGAACAATGTACTCCATTCCGTTTATGCTCTGTATTTCATATCTTGTATTCCTATACCAATGGCTTACTAACAGCTGTTCCATATTCTCCTCCAGTAATTATACTAACCCCGAATCATATTACTTATTAATTGTATTTTAACACGCAGTTTTATGATTGTCAAGCTATAAAAACTCCGCCCGAACCTAATGGAAGTTCAGGCGGAGTTTATTATTCTTCATTATCAGTTATGA
Organism: uncultured Ruminococcus sp.; assembly: GCF_946415235.1. Taxonomy (GTDB): domain Bacteria; phylum Bacillota; class Clostridia; order Oscillospirales; family Ruminococcaceae; genus Ruminococcus. The sequence continues at coordinate 1,083 of NZ_CAMKRR010000138.1, forward strand.
TATAATCTTTAGAAACTGTTTCGGGATGAAACACCACATTCCCTGTTTCTGTACTAATGAAATACATATCACTTTCAAACAGCTTTTTCAGCAAGCTAATGGAACTTTTTATTATCATAACCAACACCTTTTTATAATTCTTATGACACATATTATTACGGAAGGTCATTTTAGAACGTTCAGTTCAACATCGTCCGGCTTTCCACATCCGCTCTGTACAAATGAGCACTGAGCGGAAAATGTGCTGCATGGAATTCTTACTTGTTACCATTTGTACAGCTCCTTTCCTGTGTGGTATGTATATATTATAACCTGTTTTTTACAATTTGTCCAATCCGAATGTTTTATCGGAAGCTATAAAAACAGGTTATATACTGCCAGATCTTATTATAGTATTAAGCTGTGCAACGAGGTTTTCAGCATCAATTCCGTGAGCATCTGCCGCTTCGCTGACAGTTTCAACTCCCGATGACGGGCAGCCGAGACAGTGCAGACCGATACTGAAAAGCAGTTCCGCTGTTTCGGGATGAAAGAGTACAAGGTCACCGATATTTGTATCGGGAGTTACTGTTTCAACTCTGTCTATATCTATTTTCATGGCACACCTCAGATGTGATAATTTGGTTCCTTGATAGAATCAAAGAGACCATATTCAAGAAGAATTTCTTCAAGGCGCTCCTGCGTCAGCGGTTTTGGGATAACAAACTGCGTGTTTTCTTCGATCTTTCTTGCAAGCTCACGGTATTCGTCAGCCTGCTTTGCATCCGGCTTGTGGTCGATGACAGTTTTCTTGTGTATCTCTGCCCTCTGCACCTCATTGTCACGGGGAACAAAGTGTATGAGCTGAGTACCAAGCTCCTTTGCAAATGCAGCTACAAGCTCACGCTCGCGGTCAACATTACGGCTGTTGCATATGATACCGCCGAGACGTACACCGCCCTGCTTTGCATATCTTGCGATACCCTTTGAAATGTTGTTTGCCGCATAGAGAGCCATCATTTCACCGCTTGCAACGATATATATCTCCTTTGCTTTTCCCTCACGGATAGGCATTGCGAAACCTCCGCAGACAACGTCGCCGAGGACATCATAGAATACATAATCAAGATCGTCTGTGTATGCGCCAAGACGTTCAAGAAGTCCGATAGATGTGATGATACCGCGTCCTGCGCAGCCTACGCCTGGTTCGGGACCGCCTGATTCTACGCATCGTGTTCCGCCGTAGCCTTCCTTGAGGATATCCTCAAGTTCAATGTCCTCACCGTTCTCACGGAGAGTATCAAGAACCGTTCTCTGAGCAAGTCCGCCGAGAAGAAGTCTTGTGGAGTCGGCCTTAGGGTCGCAGCCGACCACCATTACCTTGTTGCCTCTCTCAACAAGTCCTGCTGTCAGATTCTGAGTGGTAGTAGATTTACCGATACCGCCCTTTCCGTATATTGCAATTTGTCTTATTTCCTTAGCCATTTTTATTCACCTTTCATTCTTGTATATTTGATAATTAGGATAAAACTGTACCGCCGCGAGCAGAGAAATGCAGCGGTACAGTACAGGATAAAGTTCCTGCGGACATGAAACTGTCAGCCGTGTGAAAATGTATCCTTGTGTGCGATACGCTTCAGATAGATCTGGTCGCCGTAGTCCTTTTCACCCGGTACACCTATCGCATCCGCACGGCATCTCTGACAATGCCTGAATACATCTATGTATTTTGAAGCCTTTGCCCTTACTGCCTCTATCTGAGCGCAGGTGGGTTCTGGATAGTCTTTCAGTTCATTCTGAGGGATAAGCGGAATAATGTTGTAGATCGAAGCACCTGCCGCTTTTACAGTTTTCGCTATCTCCTCGATATGCCCGTCGTTTATGCCTATAACAAGCACTGTGTTGACTTTTATTGTTATGCCTGCCGCACTGACTTTCCTTATGCCTTCAAGCTGATTTTTTATGAGTATCTCAGCCGCTTCAACTCCCGTATAATGCTTTCCGTGATACAGTATACCGCGGTTGAGCTTTGCCTCAATTTCAGGGTCAACGGCATTTACCGTAACTGTCAGCGAGTCAATATCCGTTGATATTATCTCATCAGCCTTTTCAGAAAGCAACAGACCGTTTGTGCTCATACATTTCACAAGGTCAGGAAAGTTCTGCTTTATGAGCCGAAAAGTTTCAAGCGCGTAGTCTGATGCAAGGGTATCTCCGGGACCTGCGATTCCAGCTACCTTTATTGCCGGACAAAGCTCCAGCGATTTTTTTATAACGCCGATAGCTTCCTCAGGTTTTATGACTGTTGAAGCAACTCCCGGTCGCTTTTCATAATCGTTAATACGTCTGTCGCAGAAGCGGCATTCGATATTGCAGGTGGGACTTATAGGAAGATGTATCCTGCCCGTTGAGCCTTTCTTACCTCGCGCATAGCAGGGGTGCTTATCGGTCAGTTCTTCGTAGGATATCGCCATTCGTCCACCTCCCAGAGCTTGTCAGCTATTATTTTATCTATGAGCGGCTCTATGGGGAACGGCGCTTCGTAAACTGTAAGTCCACGTCTTTCAAGCTGCTGTGAAGCACCTGAGCCTATCTTTGCCACAAGCACTGCATGAACATCGCTGAGTACATCTATCACCTTGTCGAATGAAGAGTCGTTGTGATAATGTCCCTGACAGACACGCTCAACTTCCCTTGTACCACTGTATTTGTATGTATTATCATCGATTTCGATTATATGAAACCTCTCTGCATGACCGAAATGCTGATTCACGACGATTCCGTCCGTTGATGCGACAGCTATTCTGTACGCCATAATATCACCTCGTTATTTACCGCCGACTGCGGCTGAGTATATCCTTTCAAGGAGCGTGAATGCTCCACGATAACCTATGTAGGTCTTGTTTATCGTTACCTCCTCAGTTGTAGGAGGTCCTACTTCAATAAGAAGTCCGCCCTTTTCAGCAGCAACATCGCTCTCCCATGTAGTGCCGAGGATAAGCGGTACTCCAGAGCCGAAATCCACTGTTCTCAGCGATTCCTCAACAAGATATCCGTCTTCAATGAACTCAGGCTCAACAGAAACATCTTCCGCAAGAGTATGGAAGTATTCAGCTATTTTTTCTCTGTATTTCTGCGGAGGATTGTCTGTGATTATCTGCTTTACGGGTATCATTCCTATCTGCGATGCAAGGAATTTCGTGTATGCAAGAGTATACGCACTGTCTCCGATAACTGCAAACTGTGATGGCAGTCCGAACCAGTATTCGGAGAAGAATTCTGCAAAGTGTTCGAGGAAGTAATAGTAAAGCTGTGATTCCTCTTTGATGAATGCCTCGGACTTGCGCTTGTTGATTCCTGCAAATTCCACAACCTTGCGGATAAAGGCTGTTGTTGCCTCTTCACCTATCGGTATCTCGGGTATATGGAGATAAGGCTGACCGTATTTCCTCTCAAGTAGCTTTGCAGTCTTTATTCCAACCCACGGCGATATGACAAGATTGAACTGAGCTTTGGGGATATTTTTCCATTCCTCTGCACCACCGCTCTGAGGTCCGAATAATACATTGACTTTCAGTCCCGACGCTTTGAGAATACGGACAATTTCAAGATAATCGCCGCGCCAGTTCTGGTGGAAATACGGAACATCGAACCAGAGGTTTACAAGTCCCTGCTCCTTTTCGCCGTCGTAATCGCCGACGTACTGGTTTATTATAGACTCGATAACTATTTCGTGACCTGTCAGGTTAGTGCCTTTGAAGCCTCCTGTTTCAGCGTGAACGATAGGAAATCCCTGCTCCTGATATTTGCGGACAACGCTCTCCACATTATCTCCTATAAGCTCTCCTGAACATCCCGTGAGGACTACATAAAGGTCGCCTTTCAGCACTGCAAGTGACGATTTTATAAGGTCATCCAGCTTCTTGTCACCGCCGAAAACGATATCATTTTCGCCCACATTCGCACTTGGGACATTTCCGCCGCCTGCACCTGCCGAGCCCTGAAATCCGTTATCAAAGCTGATAAGGAAAAACTGCTTGTACATACAGCCCGGACCGCAGTTTGCAATTGGAACTCCCCCCTTTATAGCCGCTACTGTATATGCCGCACCAACTGTACATCCGTAATGGGGATGCACTATCGTGCCGCTTTTTGTCTTTGTTTCTGCCATTTTTATGCACCTTTCTTCTTTAACTTTTCACTGAGAGCCTTGTCTATTACCTCAGGCTCTTTTGATAGTATGAACGGATCTTCCTGTGACTGCCACCACTTTGTATAGGGCAGTTCAACATGGCGCTGAAGCACCTGATTAAAGCGCTTTCTCGCCAGTATATCAAGGAGTATCTCTCCTGTTCGTATCATGCCGTCATAGCCGACGGGAATATGCTCGTCGCCCATTGCAAGTGCAGGGATACCGAGCTTTGCGGCTTCGGGAGCAAGTCCCTGATGACGAATGATAACGAAATCGGTCTTTACTCTGCGGAATACCTGCGGAAGCTGATATGCCTGTGTCTTGCTGACTGTATAATGTGGGATATCGCCGTATTCCTCTACAAGATTTTTAAGTGAGTTCTGATTCTCACCGCCGCCGTCATAAACAGGGTCATGGTGGAATACTACCGAGCCGTCAACCTCAATGCCAAGCTCACGGAGCACGGAGATAAGTCCGTGTGCATAGGCTGAACCCGTCATAACAAATCCCTTTATCCCCTTGAATTTCTCACGCAGTTCAAGTATTCTCGGCATTACTCTTTCATGCTCTGACTTTATGTAAGCTTCTGTTTCTTCTTCCTTTCCAACAAGCTTTGCGATTGCTCTCAGCCATGCATCGGTACCTGCGAATCCGTAAGGCTGTGGAGCGTCTATCTGCGGAACTCCGAAATGCTGTTCAAGCACTGTTGCCATATATGAGCCGAGAGTGTGGCAGAATGTGGAAGTTGCAACAGCTTCCGATGCCTGTTCAAGCTCCTCATAGTTGGCACAGTCTATCATATAATTCACACGCAGTCCCAGCGGCTTGAGGATATCCGTGAAGTAGTCCGTCCCCCACAGTGCAACGATGTTAATGAGGTCTTTCTGCTTCTTCGGATTCCTGTTTACTATCTTCTGAGCCACACCATGCTGCGAGATATCAAAACCGGTGCTCCAGTGCTTGGAGCGGAATCCCTCGCAGTGAAGCGGTATAATCGGAACTCCGACCTCCGGCTCCATTTCGTCGGCAATACTGTCGATATCCTCACCGATTATCGCAGTCGCACACGCCATTGAGATGAATATGGCCTTTGGGTTGAAACGCTCCTTAGCGTCCCTGATAGCCTGTCTAAGCTTATCGCTTGCACCGAATACCATATCTTTTTCAAGCAGGTTGGTGCAGAATATCCTGAGATTCTGTACAGGCTTGTGTCTTCGGGTAAGTC
>NZ_CAMKRR010000139.1 GCF_946415235.1 uncultured Ruminococcus sp.
ACAGCGTTCTTGATGATGTTGAAGAAAAGGTTTATACAAGAGATCTGTTCAGAAGAGATTAGTAATATGAATGACATTAGGTGTCAACCACCATTCAATGCATATAATTAGGAAAGCTCTGCACATGCAGAGCTTTCTCATTTGAAGTATTAAGTTAATGCTGAAATAATCAGTCAGGGACTTCCGAGTCAGCTTTTACGAAGAATTTCTCTCCGTCATTTACCTTGAGACCGTAGAAATTATCCGAGATATCTGCAAGGTAGATAAGCTCACTGCCCTGTATTTTCAGATGATGGATCTTATCGGAAGTGTTTTCTGTCATTACAACGGTATCATCTTTTATTTCCCATGTTCCGAGGCCTAAATAGCTGCTGAGATAACCGATAGAATACTCGAATGTGCCGTCTTTATCAAACGTTATCTCAAAATCTCCGCCAAAGCCCTCTTTTTCGTATACAAAGGTCTTTCCAGCTATTGCAGATTTATCAATATCAGTATCGAACAGGCCCAGCAGTTTCCTCTGAATCGTCTGTGCATCGCCTACTGTTATTCCGTCACCGTTCATATCTCCGTTCAGCTTGCCCTGTTCGGTAAGGTGATGCTCTGCTGTACCGTCTATACCATATTTATTGGGATTGGCAAGAGCCTGCATGATAAGAACTGCGTCTGACATATCCACCTGACCGTCGCAGTTGGTATCACCCTTGATATCATTTTCCGATGTTGTAACAGAACTTGTTGTTGCAGTTGTCGCAGTGGTTGTTGTCGTGGTTGTATTGCCTGAAACTGTAGTAGTTGTTGTAACTTCGGGAGCTTTTCCTAAAATGTCCTCCAAGAAGGACAAATTCCACACCAGTCCTGCCTGCCAGTCAAGTGCAGGGCTGTTTACCGACCATGCTTCAATGGAATCAGCATAGCATTTCTGCGGAGAAGTCTTATAAGGATCCATACCGACAGCACGAACATAGTTATCAGGCACACACGTATAAGGACCGCCTGCCATAACTCCGTCGGGAGCCTTCGGGAAGTTCTTGTCAAGCTCATATCCCCAGTATTCGTCAACAGGGAAATTTGCGTGATATGAACCGCAGCCTGTAACATATGAGAAGCCGAGTCCGTTTCTGCCGAAAATATAATCTACAGCCTGCACTGCACCGTTCAGGTACTTTTTGTCGTCTGTTGCATCGTAAGCGTATGCCATTATCAGAGCATTATTTGCAACTGTACTGTTAGAGCCGATGCCGTAGCCTGCATAAATATCAGACGGATAAGTGAGCGGGTTATACCACTGTATCTTCTGGTACGGAACGCCCATACCGTTTTTCGTATCGTTTTCAGTGTTCAGATACTGGTCGGCAGTATCAAGGAGGTTTTTCTTTATCCTTGCCTTATCGGCAGCTTTTGTCTTATCGCTGAGATAAAGCGAAAGAGTTCCGCAGCCGATCTTATTGTTTCTGTCAAATGAAGAGAAGATTCCGTCGGTTTCTATCATTGGAAGATAAGTCGGGACACCGAAAGCATAGCACTGTTTGCTTTTATTCGATGTTCCTGAAAAACTGAAATCCTTCAGATAGTCATAGTAGGTATCATCACCTGTAGTTGCAAAAAGCTCGCAGGCTGCCCAGTATGCTTCGTCATCAACATTATCGTTAAACGAATTAACATCGTGATATGAACTAAACGGAACAAAATGAAGATCTGATCTCCATTTCTCGCGTCCGGGGCGATTTTCCGTGTCCTCGAAATCATCCTTGTATTTCATAATGGCTTCCCATGATTTTTTTGCATGGTCAAGGCATTCCTGAGCAAAGTCATCATCAATGCCCTTCCACAGACGGGCTGCCTGTGCTGCACAAGCTATCATATTAAATGTAGCACTGTATGTAGGCGGACAGATGATACGCGGCGAAACTCTTTCATTGATGTAATTAGGAGGGGAGTATGGTGCAGGCTCGATCCAGAGATTCCTTACCCTGTCGTAAACAAAATCTGCATAATCTTCACCCCATATGCTGTCCTTTTCGGAGTCAACTATCATCCTGAACATGAATTCAAGTTCATATCTTGCTTCGTCCAGAATATCAGGAGTATCGGCACAGGTTACACTTTCGTTTGATATACTGTATTCGCTTGGGATAGTCATAGCCTTTCCGTCAGCCCATTTGCCGTCAGTACCGTTCTTCTTTGAGTTTTCGTACATATTCTGAAGAAGCCATACAGCGCTTCCGCCGCTTGAAATACTCTTGCAATGATTTTCGGGATCGTACCAGCCGCCCGAAACGTCCAGGCAGACCTTTCTTTCTATATCATTATAACCGTTAGCATAGTATTCATCATACCAATCCGGCTGCACGTAGGCTGAGTCTTCTTTAAAAGCATCCATATGTGCAAGTGCTTTTTTGTCGCCGGACGTAATATACTTTTCCTCAATATCAGAACCCGATCGTTTCTGATAGTAATAATTCAGCGCATTTCTGAGCGTATCTTTGTAGATATCATCACCTATGGTGAATTCATGACTGATGTTTTTGCCGCTGTCCTTTTCGTCGTCCATGACTATGGTATATACACCCGGAGTTACGAACTTTGAGAAATCAACTATGTGGCAGTATTCTCCTGCCATATCGTCATAGTCCGCAGGCTCGCTCCTGCCTGTATATACAGTCTTGCCGTTCTTGTCCACCAGCTTGAAATCAACAGCTTCTTTATCCTTTTCGGTAACATATGTTGCTTTTTTATCGGCTGTTGTGTAATATCCGAGCTGATTGAGACGTACGTCGCTTTTGGGAGTGATTATGCCAAGATCACTGTCTCCTTTCCAGCCGCAGACTGCATTAGCAGGATCCTCGTCACAGGTAAGGCACTCGATAGACATATCATCGAACCATATCTCATCGCCTTCCCGAGCGTTTCCCTGATAATTGGTACCTTTTGCATACTGGAATGTCCACTGGCAGCCGTCAATATCCTCCGTTGGCGTAAATATGCCTTCAATTTCCTGCCATTCAGTCGTAAGGTTTAATGCCCTTGACTGCCACTGTCCTCCCATATGAGGTCCCATGTGCATATCCAATGATTCACCGTCAAGCACGAAGTATTCATCACCACTGCTTATAGAACCGATGAATGAGTCAAGCTCAATACCATCTCTGCTTCCCTTGACTATAAAGCTTACTTTGTACACATGATCTTTTCTGAAACTCAGACCTCTGTGTCTGAACTGAAGGTCCCATTTTTCACGGTCAACACCGTAAGGTACTACAACGCGGATATGGAACGCCCCGTCATCAATATCAAAGGTTTGCTGTGCTGGACTTGAGGAGCAGGTGTGCCAGGGCAGAGTTTTTTTATCAAAAGTGGTTTCTCCAAGCACCTGAACTGCCGAAGCCTGAAATGGAGCAGCTGCTGATGCAGCAGCCATTGTAAGCGAAAAAATGCCTGTGATGATTTTTCTGAAAATTCTATGCATATAAAGCCCTCCCTCATTAATATGCTTTGTATAAATATTATATATGTTTTGAGGGGGATAGTCAAGCTTTTATAGAATATTAGCACAAAAACTATATAATGCATATATGAATCGCAGGGATGAGGAAGCATACGTTCAGGTCGTGTGTGAAAGCATCAGGAAATATCACTGTATATCTGTTCAGCTGTCAGGTGGTTGGCTTTCAGTACATCTTCGACCGCATAACGGTCAAGGAACTCCTTTTTAAGACCGTAATTGCAGACCTTCATCTTTGATGGACCGTAAAATCCTGCGATCTTCCCGCCAAATCCGCCGTCCAGTATACCGTCCTCCAGTGTGATAACGGTATCGTGATCTTCCGTAAGCTGTCCGAGCAGTGTTTCATCAACACCTGTGATATAGCGCGGATTGATGAGCGTCGGGACTATGCCTGTTTTCTCGGCTATCAGTGCTGCAAGTTCTTCACCCAGCTGATAAAAGTCACCCAGTGCAAGGATAGCTGTTTTTGAGCCCTGCTGTGTGACCTTATAACGGTTCAGTGCACTGTAATCGGTATCAACAGGGCTGTAGGTATGGTGAACGCCGTTGCAGGGAATACGTATGGCAACGGGATAGCTGTTCTGCTCAATGCTCCATTCAAGCATTGCGAAATATTCCTCACAGTTGGTTGGCGCAAGATATACAAGGTTAGGTATATTTGACATCATGGCAATATCAAAGATACCGAGGTGTGTGATATCGTGCATACCGTAAACGGAGGCGGTATTGACCAGCAGCGTTGCGGGATTGGAATTGATGCAGAGATCCTGCGAGATCTGGTCATAAGTACGCTGGAAGAAGCTCGAATGTGTTGCAAATACGGGCTTGCAGCCGTTTTTCGCAAGTCCCGAAGCCATTGCAACAGCGTGTTCCTCTGCGATGCCCACGTCGATAAACTGCCTGCCTGCTTCCGCTCTTTTTTCGGGAGTAAAACCGATGCAGACAGGTACTGCCGCTGCCATTGCGACAACTCGGGGATCGTTCTTCATTTTTTTCATGAGATAGTCACAGGTGAGATCACCGTAATCCTCACCGCCGCCAAATTGCGGGGAATGACCGCTTTCGGGATCAAAGGGCATATGCCAGTGCCAGTTTTCCTTTTCCGTTTCGGCGGGGGCATATCCCTTGCCTTTTTTTGTGACGATATGCACAACTGTAGGGTGATCTATGTCCTTTACCTCGGAAAAAGCTGCGATAAGCTGCGCTGTATCATTGCCGTCCGCAACGAAGCGGTAATCAAGTCCCATAGCCCTGAACAGATTACATTCTGCTTTTCCGTCTGAATCACGGAGAGCCTTGAGATTTTTGTACAGACCGCCATGATTTTCTGCTATGGACATATCATTGTCATTGACAACGATTATGAAATTGCTGCCAAGCTCTGCGGCATAATCCATGCCTTCGAGGGCTTCACCGCCGCTCAGTGAGCCGTCACCGATTATTGCGATCACGTTGCCCGATTCTCCTTTGAGGTCACGGCTTTTTGCCAGTCCGCAGGCAAGGCTAACCGATGTTGATGTATGTCCTACATTGAAAAAGTCATGCTCGCTTTCCTCGGGGTTAGTATATCCCGATATATCTTCAAAATGAGCGTCATCGAAAAAAGCCCTTTTCCTTCCTGTCAGTATCTTGTGGGTGTAGCATTGGTGCGATACATCAAAAACGAATTTGTCTCTTGGTGAATCAAACACATAATGCAGGGCGATAGTTGCCTCGACCATGCCGAAATTCGGGCCCAAATGGCCTCCGCGTTTGGAAAGGCGGTTCATAAGTCCTTTGCGTATCTCCACAGCAAGTGCGGTAAGTTGTTCTGTGTCAAGCTTTTTGATATCTGTTGGGGAATTAATAGAATCGATCAGCATAAATTACTCCTTTTCTGTCTGACATTCGCAGCCGCAGGGACCGTTGTCCCAATCCAGTTTTCCTGTTTGCATGGCTCTTTCGTAGACACTGATTTTGTAGCTCATCTTGTTAAGTGCGTCATCATATTTCTGTCGTTCTGCCAGTATGCGTTCCCTTGCTTCCTTCAGAAGTGCGAAACGTGCAGCTATCGTGCAGTCGCCTTCTCTGTAAAGGCGAACATATTCGGTCAGCAGCTCGATCGGCATACCTGCGCTGCGAAAACAAACCGCCGTTTCGACCCAGCCGATATCCTCCTCGGAATAATCGCGGATACCGCCGGGGGTACGGTGCACTTCGGGTATCACTCCGACACGCTCGTAATACCTGAGTGTATCCGAGCTTATGCCGAAACGCTTGCAGACCTCTTTGATCGTCATACAGATCACCTCCTCATGTAAGCTTATTCTATTATACAGCTTGAAGTTAACTCAAAGTCAAGAGATAACAAATATTTTTGACGGATAATACAAATACTGCAGCACCGATTTGAGCAAGATGACGAAATCATGTATTGTATGATACTGTAATAAACTCCCTCATCGGATCTTTTTATAAAAACTATTTCATTTGGGAATTGTCAAGAAATGTGCAGTCGGAGAATACCCAAAATCTTGGATAGGCAGATATCAGGCAGCGTGATGAGCCAGCCCCTGTTGAAGTTCTTAGTGCCATAGGTGGGAGACCGCCTGCATTGAAGCTGTTGATCCTCTGTGAAGCTTACATCCAAGAACATATAATCAGGTGGTATAACAATACATAATAAGATCCATATAAAAAGACTCACCGCTGCAGTTTGGGCAGCAGTGAACTTAATTTATCAATAGATATTATGCTTTTGGACTCTGGCAGCAAACTGGCCACATACGGCGTTACGATGAAAGTATTCTCGATATCACAGTGCGTTTTCGGAGCACTGAATATTTTA
>NZ_CAMKRR010000140.1 GCF_946415235.1 uncultured Ruminococcus sp.
TACAATAACTTACTGCAAAGCAGTACAGACAAGGAGGAAAGACTATGTATTATTCGAGTGGTAACTACGAAGCATTTGCACGTCCAAAGAAGCCTGATGGTGTTGACAGCAAATCAGCATATATCATCGGTTCGGGACTTGCCGCACTCTCCGCAGCCTGTTACCTTGTACGGGATGGTCAGATGGAAGGCAGCAGAGTTCATGTACTCGAAAAGGACTCCGTTCCCGGAGGGGCTTGTGACGGTATGTATTATACAAGTGTAGGTTATGTGATGCGCGGCGGACGTGAAATGGACAACCATTTTGAGTGTATGTGGGACTTGTTTCGCTCCATCCCGTCTATCGAAACAGAGGGAGTGAGTGTACTTGATGAGTACTACTGGCTCAACAAAGCCGATCCTAATTTCTCTCTATGCCGAGCAACAGAAAAGCAAGGACAGGACGCACATACCGACAAAAAATTCGGACTGTCTGACAAAGCCTGCTCTCAGCTGATGAAACTGTACCTTACAGCCAACGAGGAACTGTATAACAAGAAGATAACCGATGTCTTTGATGATGAAGTTCTGAACTCTAATTTCTGGCTGTACTGGAGGACTATGTTTGCATTTGAGAACTGGCATTCCGCACTTGAAATGAAACTGTATATGCAGCGGTTCGTTCATCATATAGGCGGATTGCCCGACTTCACTGCACTGCGTTTTACAAAGTACAACCAGTATGAGTCTATGATACTTCCGATGATAAAATATCTTGAGAGCTTCGGCGTACAGTTTGAATATGGTGTAAAGGTCGAGAATGTCACCTTTGACATCTCGGGCGGAAGGAAGGCTGCAACAGGTATCGAAGTGATACGTAACGGCGCAGAGGAAACTATTCCGCTGACCGAAAACGATCTTGTATTCATCACAAACGGCGGCTGTGTCGAGAATTCTGCCATAGGAAGCCAGAATACTCCTTCTGAGTTCAACAAGGAGATTAAACCCGGCGGTGGCTGGGATATGTGGCGAAAAATAGCTGCACAGGACAAGTCCTTTGGAAGCGTGTACGCATTTCGTGTCAGGACAGATTTCAAAACCGCTAAACGCCGCATAACACCTTGTTTTCGGGGATTTCCCGCCCGCGGAAAATGATGTCGGGAATTGGCTTTGACCACATAACTGACCACAACAGCGGAAGATTAGCATTTCTTTCGGGGTGTAGCGCAGCTGGTAGCGCGCCTGGTTTGGGAATCCCGATAAATTCTGCTATGATGCTGAAAAGACCAACTGGATGAGCGCAACTGTTACTACCCTTGATAAGCGGGTCATTCCGTACATCACAGCAATATGCAAGCGTGACCCGTTTTCGGGCGGAGTAGTCACGGGTGGGATCGTAACCTGCCGTGATTCATCGTGGCTGCTGTCATGGACTATCAACCGTCAGCCGCAGTTCCGCAGTCAGCCTAAGGATCAGTGTCTTGTATGGGTATATGCCCTTTTCACTGACAGAAACGGTGACTATGTGAAGAAGCCGATGCGTGACTGTACAGGCAAAGAAATATGTATGGAATGGCTGTATCATCTTGGAGTACCCATTGACGAGATAGAGGATATAGCAGAGAACAGCTGCAATACCGTTCCTGTAATGATGCCCTATGTGACAGCATTCTTTATGCCCCGTCAGGCAGGCGACCGTCCCGATGTTGTGCCGAACGGTGCTGTCAATTTCGCATTTCTTGGACAGTTTGCTGAGACCAAGCGTGATACTATATTCACTACCGAATACTCTATACGCACAGGAATGGAGGCTGTCTATACTTTGCTCGGAATAGACAGAGGCGTTCCCGAGGTATGGGGCAGTACATACGATATCCGTGATCTGCTCAATGCGACTATAGCCCTGCGTGACGGAAAGCCTCTTACTGCCGATACAGGTCTGCTCGCAAATGCGGCAATAAAACCGCTGCTGAAAAAGATACACAGCACTGATATAGAAAAGCTGCTGCTTAGATATAATGTCATCGGACTTCCCGAATCGGACGAAGAAAATGTTTCGGAGAGACACATAAACAAGAAAAATTTTGTAAAAGCGGGTGCAGGAGCAGTCGCAGTCGGAACAGCTATAGCAGTTGCTAAAAAAGTTAAGAACAAAAAGAAATAAGCATAAATTGCCATAAACTTCTCCTTATTCAGATACGAGGACGCTGTCGTTTTCAGACAGTGTCCTCTATTTTTGCTATTGACAAAAAGTCATTTTTATGGTACAACGTTTGTATAATGAGGAAAGAAGGCGTATGAGTGGCGAATCTGACAAAGGAAGCAATTAAAAAATCGCTGATAAAGCTGCTGAACGAGCGTCCCATAAACAAGATAACCGTCAAGGATATCGTTGAGGACTGCGGCATAAACCGCAACAGCTTCTACTACCATTTTGATGATATACCTTCACTTCTTGAGGAAATGATAAACAGAGAGGCTGACAGGATAATTGCAGAACACTCCCGTATTGAGAGCATCGAGGAATGCCTTGAGGTCGCTTTTTCCTTTGCACTTGAAAACAAAAAGGCTGTTCTGCACATACATAATTCCCCGAACCGTGAAATATATGAGAGTTACCTGTGGAGAGTCTGTGAGCACGTTGTAAGGACTTACTTCAATACAGCATTCGCAGACCGTCCCATTGACGAAGCTGACAAGGAGATACTTATCCGATATCATAAGTGCGAGTGCTTCGGTCAGATAATCGGCTGGCTCAGCAGCGGTATGAAATACGATATCCAAGCTGACTTTCATCGTATATGTGAGCTGAGAAAAGGCTCAGTCGATTTGCTATACAAGTAAAAATTTAGTCACTTGAGCGTATCTGTCCAAAGAATTGGCAGATACGCTTTTTTGTATGTCTACGGCAAGCAGCAAATATGCTATGATGACTACAGTACCGCAGAGTGCTGTTTACAGCGGTAAACAGGGTTTGCGCTTTGCGGTGCCACCAGACACTACTTTTACGGAGGTGAAGAACATGAAAAGCGAGAAATATATCCGCACAGCAAAAACAGGCTATATAATCATATCTGCGCTGATGTGCATACTGGGCATTGTTTTTACCGCAGTCCCCGACCTATCTGCAAACCTTATAGGCAGACTTTTCGGAGTGCTGATAGTACTTTTCGGCGTGATAAAGCTCATCGGCTACTTTTCAAAAGATCTCTACCGCCTTGCATTCCAGCATGACCTGGCACTTGGGTTACTTCTGATAGTTCTCGGGGGAATAATGCTCATAGATACCAATAATGTCCTGAATATCATCTGTATCGTAGTCGGGATATACATACTGCTTGACAGTCTGCTGAAAATACAGATCGCAATAGACTCCAAGCGCTTCGGTCTGAGCAAATGGTGGCTGATAATGACTGCGGCGATAGTTACGGGTATTGTTGGACTTATGCTGATAATACGTCCTGACGAGGGAGTGAGATTTGCAACTGTTCTGCTGGGAATTTCGCTGATATTTGAGGGTATCCTCAACCTTGTAACTGCTCTGACTGCTGTGAAGATAATGCGCAGCAGTCAGAGCAGCGATGACATTATCGACATAGAAATAAACGAATAGCAATATACCGTGAGCCGAAGCACTGACGGTAAACGGTATTATATATAAATGGTGCAGTATGTTATATACACATACTGCACTTTAATTGGAGGTGCTTTATGTATTCAGAGATCAACCCATATATCGAAAAACTGACTGAACTATCAGACAACAGTAACTCTATCAGTCCCGATATGTACAAAGAGCATAAGGTTTTCCGTGGACTTCGTGACCTTAACGGAAACGGAGTAGTCACAGGTCTTACCGAAATATCTCGGATAAAGGCAAAGGAAAAAACTCCCGATGGTGATGTTCCATGTGAGGGACAGCTTTTTTATCGTGGAATCAGTGTCCGTGACATAGTAGGCGGATTCTGGAACGAGCAGCGCTTCGGCTTTGAGGAGACCGTGTATCTTCTGTTGTTCTCAAAGCTGCCCGACGCTAAAGAGCTTGGGCATTTCTGCCGTACTCTTGCTTATATGCGTACCCTGCCCGATTCGTTTACAAGAGATATGATACTGAAAACTCCCGGCAGGGATATGATGAATATTCTGTCAAGAACAGTTCTTGCACTTTATGCCTATGACGATGAGCCCGATGATACCTCTACTGCAAATGTTCTCCGTCAGTGTCTGCACCTTATTTCGGTATTTCCCATGCTTGCGGTCTACGGCTATCAGTCATATCTGCACTATCATCTCGGGCAGGACTTGTTTATCCGCAACCCGAGACAGGAGCTTGGAACTGCGGAAAATCTTTTGCATATGCTGAGAGAAAACGGCGAATATTCAGAGCTTGAAGCCCGTATACTCGACCTTGCACTTGTTCTTCATGCGGAGCATGGCGGCGGAAATAATTCCACATTCACAACTCATGTCGTCACATCATCGGGAACTGATACATATTCCGCAATAGCTGCGGCACTCGGTTCACTGAAAGGTCCTCGTCACGGCGGTGCAAATATCAAGGTGGTGAAAATGTTCGACGATATGCAGCAGACGATCGACACAAGCGACAGGTCTGCGGTCAGGGAATATCTTACGAAACTGCTCGATAAGGAAGCCTTCGACTGTGCAGGGCTTATCTACGGAATGGGACACGCTGTTTACTCGAGATCAGACCCGAGAGCTGATATCCTTAAACAGTGTGCCAAGGCTTTAGCAGTTGAAAAGGGCAACGAGGAAGAATTTGCACTGTTTGAGTATGTGGCAGAGACAGCTCCCGAGCTTATCGCCGAGAAGCGAAAAATGTACAAGGGAGTCAGCCCGAATGTTGATTTTTACTCGGGACTGATCTACCGTATGCTTGGTCTGCCTTACGAATTGTTTACGCCTTTATTTGCCGTTTCGAGGATAACAGGCTGGAGCGCTCACCGCATCGAGGAGATACAAAACAACGGGAAAATAATACGTCCTGCGTATATAAGCGTAAAGCCTGAGAGCAAGTATATCCCTATCAACAGGAGGCAGTGACGGGGTATGAAAAAGCTCATTCTTTTGATCATACTGCTTTTTGCAGTCATGGACGTAGCTTTAATGTGGCTGTTGGTGAGAGGTGCAGATATGGAAACGACCGAACGGGCGGAGAGAAACGAAAAGGCTATTGAATTCTGGAAAAGTCACTGTGTTAATGGTAAATGTTCATGAATATATTCCTGATATTGACATTTCTGTTTGCCATCGGAGGAATGACAGGCTGGGTGATAGAGGTGTTCTACCGCAGATTTGTCTCACAGAAGCACTGGGTAAATCCCGGCTTCCTGACAGGCCCATGTCTGCCGCTTTACGGTGAGAGTCTGTGCATTTTATATCTGCTGGCACATTTGGAGGGCTATCTGTATATAGAGCCGGTCTGGTTGGAAAAACTTCTGCTGTTCATTATAATGTCCGCAGCCATAACCGCACTTGAATGCGTCGTCGGAGTAATTATGCTGGCAACTACTCATGTAAGGCTCTGGGACTACAGTGAGCTTCCGGGAAATATCCGCGGCATTATATGTCCGCTATTCACCTTTTTCTGGGGATTGCTCAGTGCAGTGTATTATTTTCTTGTCCACCCTCATATACTTGAAGCACTGGAATGGCTGTCGCAGAATCTGGCTTTTTCATTTGGAATAGGCTTCTTTTACGGTATATTTGTCATCGATCTTGCATACTCAACAAAGATAATAATGAAGATACGCAATTTTGCAGAGGAGAAACAAGTCGTTGTCAGATTGGAGGAGCTCCGTGAGCAGATCAATTACAGCATAGAGCGCAGAAAGCCTAAATTTGTGCTATCAATGAAAACTGAAAGACCGTTCAGGGAGGTGCTTGAAAAATATCTCAATAAGCCATAAACATGACATTTATATTAATTAATATGTGGTCAAAAGAATTGGAGAATATAATTTGACCGATAATTAAGTATATAGTCATATAATTCAAAAGGGGCTGGCTCAAAAGTGAAAAAGAGCCAGCCTCATAATTACGACAGAAAAGAATCTTTTTTTTGAAAATCTGAGCAATGCAAAGCAGAGGGTATCGCTACTCTCTGTTTTTTTATGTTAAATTGTGGAAAAATCAGGCGGTCAATTTTTCGTTGGGTTTCTTTTTCTCGAAAAGATATGTTTTCGTTCTTTTTTGAATG
>NZ_CAMKRR010000141.1 GCF_946415235.1 uncultured Ruminococcus sp.
CTCAGGATGACGTAGTAGGACTTAACACTCCCGAGGGCTATCATAACAACTTCACCAAGAACAACGTACCTCACGTATGGCACGTTGTCAACAACGGACACCACGGCGACGACTCTATCCATTCACACCTTTACAGCTTCGTAAGAGGCATATTCCAGGCGACAGAATGACAATAAAAAGCAGCCGGCGTTCAATAAGAACGTCGGCTGTTGTATTTTTTATCAAGAATTAAGGAGTCTTGACTGTATTTCCTGTGCGTCGCCTAATGTTATACCGTCGCCTGTGTTGTTTACGTCACCGTTGAATCTGCCGATATATGAGATCTGATACTTATCGGGATTTGCCATTGCCTGCATGATCTTTACAGCGTCGGAAAGATCAACTGTTCCGTCGCCGTTAGCGTCGCCTGAACGCTCTATATCGACATCGCTCGCATCAGGTGCGGTAATGCTCTCGGGTCTGTACTTTACGGCAGGAACGCCGCTTGCCTCTGAGAGCTTATTTATATAAGCGTTTACGTTCTCGCTTATATTGTCGTATATGGCCTCCATTTCCGCATCGGAAGCGCTGAGCATATATCCGATCTCAAGTATCGTGAGATCGTGGATATCGCCGCTGAGTCCGTTGCCGTTGATATCGCAGCCTTCCGTGAAGAATTCCCACACGTTTTCGGGAAGGACCGAATCATTTGCAGCTGTAAGAGACTGAAGGTCTTCTTTAAATATCATGGCATTGAAAACATCTGAGCTGTTGATGATGCCGTCGCCGTTGGTATCGGGGAGCTCAACCTCGCCTGCACTGATCTGTTCCCAGAAAACTGTGAATTCTCTGTTGAACACTGCACCGTTGTACTCAAGATACTCATTGCAAGGCATCCACTCGCTGTAATTATACTTCAGACATCTTGCCAGCATAAGCTTGCCCGAGCCCTCTATGAGGCTGTCGTAGTAATCCTCACTGAACTGCTCTTCGGAGATACCGTTTTCTTCGATACAGTACATTTCAGCATAATCAAACAACCAGTCTATCTGCATATCGTCAGCGACCTGATCGTAGAGCTTCTGGCAGCTTGCGTATATCTCGTCTGAGATAACGGGCTTTTCGCTGTCGGGAACACTGTTATACATGAAAAAGTACTTGTTGTAGCCGAATACCCACAGATAGTCAAGGTCTGTGTAATCATAGACGCCGTCGCCGTTCACGTCACAGCTGACAGTGCCGTTTTCAACAGCCTCCTTGAACAGTGAATACGAAGCCATCAGGTAGGCGGACTGGTTACGCAGTTCTTCGATGAAGTCTTCGGAAAGTCTTGACGACCAGCTGAAGAGACCTTCATTATATTCCTGAACCATGTCGATATCACTGTAGGTCTGCGGATCGGTATCTTTTGAGAAAATGCCGTTTTTCAGGAGATAGAATCTTGTGAGATGCTCGGAGTCGTATGCGTTTACCTTGCCGTCTGCGTCGTAGTCGCCTATGCTGCTGATACGCTGAGCAAGCTCTGCGTCTGTATCATACGAATGTGTGTATCCGTAGAACAGAGCGCAGTCATCGAGACCGAAAGAGCCGTCTCCGTTGATGTCGGTAACAAGATCACCGTTTTCCATCATTGGGAACATTTCTATTTCCTCATCCCAGATCCTTCCTGCGGGAACATTTTCAAACATTGCATTTGCTGATAAAGCTGCGGCGTTTACAGCAGTTGTGAGAGCTGCTGCAGCCGCGATTAACTTCTTCATGGCGGGTGCTCCTTTCATACTTTCATAATAATAAATGATAAAAGTGGACGTACAATCTTACAATTATATAATACAACATTTTTTAAGAAAAATCAATAGTTTTAGTCTAATTTCTACAAATTATTATGATTTAACTATCAGTGAGAACTGTTAGTATATAAATTACATATCGTCATGATCCTCTGCTGATTTGACAATTTTCGTCAGGTATATTATAATGTAGTGTATGATTTGTCAGTATTATGTTGAAGGGAGCATTAATGTGAGTGACATAAAGCGCAGAAAGGGAAAAAGCAGGATAGCCTTTCCCGAGGATTACTGTGTCGTGGATATCGAAACAACAGGACTTGACCCTGCCGAGAGCGAGATAATCGAGATCGCAGCCGTGCGCTACCGCAGCGGCATTAAGTCAGCCGTGTTCTCAACGCTCATTAAGCCTGAAAAGCATATAAGCTCGTTTATCACGGAGCTTACAGGCATTGACGACGGCATGGTGCAGGATGCGCCCTGTATTTCCGAAGCGATAAGGGATTTTTACGATTTCGCGGGGAAAGATATGCTCATGGGCTACAATGTGAATTTCGACATAAACTTTTTATATGATAATCTCCTGCGCTGTCACGGAATAGTATTGGACAACGATTTTGTCGATGTGCTGCGCTTTGCGAGAAAGGTGCTGCCGCTGCTGCCCGACCGCAGACAGACCACTGTGGCGGACCACTACGGCATTTCCGTTACGGGAGCTCACCGTGCCGAAAAGGACTGCGAGATATGCAATGCCTGCTATATCTGTCTGCGCGGCGAGATGAAAAGTCAGAACGGAGAGTGAGCTGTGGCTGGATTGAAAATGAGGGACAGGCTGTTTGCCTATGCGGAGGAGCGCTTCGGCACAAAGCCCGAATATCTCTGGAAAAGGGCTCCCGAATGTGCAGTGCTGAGATGCAGCAATAATGGTAAATGGTATGCCATAGTCATGGATGTTGACGGGGCAAAGCTGGGAAAGCCGGGGCTGGGAAAGGTGTTTATCGTCAATGTGAAGTGCAGCCCCATGATGACGGGCTCGCTCCTTGCCATGAAGGGGATATTCCCAGCGTATCACATGAACAAGGAAGGCTGGGTATCCGTACTTCTTGACGGCAGCGTTGATGAGGAGCAGCTGAAAGCGCTCTTTGAGATGAGCCATGAGCTTGCAGGTCAGTCGGGAAGCGGAAAGAAACTGCGTACAGAGCCGAAGGAGTGGCTGATACCTGCCGCACCTGCAATGTACGACGTCGAGCAGGACTTCATGCGTGACGGTACGATAATCTGGAAGCAGACCGCAAATTACATCGTTGGAGACACTGTTTACATATATATGGCAGCTCCCGTATCCGCCATACTTTACAAATGTGCGGCGGTCGAAGTGAATATCCCGTATAATTACGATAACGGAGACTATCATATAAGAAAAGCAGTCAGGCTCAAGCTCCTGCACCGCTTTTCAAGGGAAGATATGCCCCTTTCGGCTATGAAGGAGCTGGGAGTATCAGCTGTGCGCGGGCCGAGAGGTGTCCCGAATACACTGAGCTGCAAGCTCAGGGAAATATGCGCCGAACGGTAGGAAAAGCAATGTGCGGTTGCATTTCCGTACTTTTTGTGTTATAATATACCTTGTAATGTTATTTTTCCGCTTTTGACAGGAGGAACTATATGCTAAATGCTGATCTGAAGGAATTTGAGTTCATCTCTGACTTCGACAAGCTTGTTATCTCGGCAGTTCTTGCAGTGCCGTCGGGAGATGTACACGGCATTGTCCAGTTCGTTCACGGCATGAACGAACATAAGGAACGCTATTACCCCTTTATGGACTATCTTGCCGAGCAGGGCTTTATCACGGTGATACACGATAACCGCGGCCACGGAAGAAGTATCGTAGAGCCCGATGATCTCGGCTTTATGTTCAGGAACGGCGGTGAGGGCTTTGTGAACGATATCACCCAGTTCAACAAGAGAATAAGAGAGGCTTATCCCAATGTTCCTGTTTTTATGATAGCCAGCGGTATGGGAGCGGCAGGCGCAGAATGTTTCATAAAGGAGCATGACAGCGCAGTGGACGGAGTTGTCCTTCTGGGAACTATATGCTACAGTCCTTTTTCTCCTGTTGCAAGAACTATCAGGTCCGTATCCGCGAAGCGCCCGGGAAGCCGTTTCAGGAGCGAGAAAATATTCAACGCAGTAGATGACGGGTTCGGTCAGTTCTTTGAGGATCCCATAAATTCGTGGAGATGCAGCGACGCGGACGCGGTGCTGACATTCAATGAGGATCCCCTATGTAATTTCAAGCCCACCCTCAACTGCTATGAGGAGCTGATATGGCTCGTAAAGCAGGCAGGCTCATCAAGAGGCTGGAAGGTTACGAATCCTTCTCTGCCAATACGCTTTATATCGGGCAGAGAAGACTCTGCCATGATATCGGAGAAAAAGTTCATGAAGACCGTGGAAAGGCTTGAAAAGACAGGCTACGAGAGCATATCCCACAGGCTTTTTGACGGTATGCGGCATGATGTGCTCATGGAAAAGAACAATATCAATGTATATAAGGATATAGCCAAGACCCTGTTCTCATGGCTCGACCGCTGGAACGACAGTCACTCGGAGAGCGGAGCAGCCCCGCAGGCGGAGGAAGCTCCTCCGCAGACAGAGGAAGAAGTACAGGAATAAATAAGTATAACAACAGAGTGCGGCACTGACGCACGACGAAAGGAAGCCGTTATGGATATAAATAAGACACTTGCCAAGGAATTCGGACTCAGACAGGAACAGGTCGACAATACCGTTGCGCTTATAGACGACGATAAGACTATCCCGTTCATAGCCCGTTACCGTAAGGAGCTTACAGGCTCTCTCGACGATCAGATACTCCGTGAGCTGTATGACAGGCTCATGTACCTCCGCAACCTCGAAAAGCGCAAGGAGGAGGTAACTGCCGCTATCACCGAGCAGGAGAAGATGACTCCAGAGATAGAGGCTGCTATAA
This sequence comes from uncultured Ruminococcus sp., assembly GCF_946415235.1. Lineage (GTDB taxonomy): Bacteria > Bacillota > Clostridia > Oscillospirales > Ruminococcaceae > Ruminococcus. The sequence continues at coordinate 4,756 of NZ_CAMKRR010000141.1, forward strand.
GCGCTGCCGTTACTCTTGTTGAGGTAGAGGATATCTACCGTCCCTTCAAGCCCAAGCGCCGTACCCGTGCAAGCATCGCCCGTGAGAACGGTCTTGAGCCGCTGGCTGTAAAGCTCATGGAACAGGAGAATTCCACAGAGCCAGAGAAGGAAGCTGAGGCTTTCATTGACGAAGAAAAGAAGATAACTGACGCTCAGACTGCTTTGCAGGGCGCAATGGATATCATTGCGGAGGATATCTCCGACGACGCCGATATCAGAAAGAAGCTCCGTGCTCTGGCAGGGGAGAAGGGCGAGCTTGTCTCAAAGGCTGCCGATCCCGAGGCAGAGAGCGTATATATGAACTACTACGAGTACTCCGAGGTTATCCCGAAGGTAGCAAATCACAGAGTCCTTGCCCTTGACAGAGGCGAAAAGGAGAACTTCCTCAAGGTGTCCGTTACTCTTGACGAAACTCTTGCTACGGACGTTATCTTCGGCAAGTACATCAAGGCAAACAATGCCTGCGGAGAGCTTGTAAGAGCAGCTGCCGCAGACAGCTACAAGAGACTTATCTTCCCGTCTATCGAGCGTGAGATACGCTCGGAGATGAGCGCGAAGGCAGCAGAGGACTCCATAAAGGTATTTGCTGCAAATCTCCGTCAGATGCTCCTCCAGCCGCCGCTTAAGAGCAGCATAATCCTCGGACTTGACCCCGGTTATGCTCACGGCTGCAAGACAGCAGTCATCGACGGCACGGGAAAAGTCCTCGATACTGCCATAATCTACCCCGTAGGCTCTGCGGGAGCAGTTGAAGCTGCCAAGAAAAAGGTAAAGGAATTCATACAGAAGTACAACGTAAATGTCATTTCTATCGGAAACGGTACGGCTTCACGCGAAACTGAGAGCTTTGCAGCAGAGATAATAAAGGAAGTGCCTCAGGACG
>NZ_CAMKRR010000142.1 GCF_946415235.1 uncultured Ruminococcus sp.
AAGCGCAAGTGTAATTTCGGGCGGATAATATCCTCCCCTACAAATATAAATTTTGATTTATGTTATTTTTATTATATCCCGAAAAGCAAAACGTGTCAAGGACATAAAACTGACCAATGGTCAGGCTGTTTTGCGCAGCAAACTGTGCAATCATACAAAAATATGACCGAAAGTCAATTTTTCGATCCCCAAGTATTGACTATCGGTCATTTTTGCATTATACTATTAAATAACAATACGGACCGAATATACAGAGAAAGGAATGATAATATGCTTAAATTCGGTGAATGGATCGTAAAGCATCGTGCTCTTATACTTATCATCGGAGTACTGCTGCTTATCCCGTCAGCCCTCGGATACGTCAAAACACGTGTAAACTACGATATACTCTCCTATCTTCCAAAGGATATAAACACCATGATCGGTCAGGATATCCTGAAAGAGGATTTCGGACAGGGCGGCTTTTCTCTTGTGATGGTGGAGGGTATGAGCGACAAGGACGTTGCGGCGACTGCCGATAAAATAAAGGCTGTCGATCATGTTTCCGACGTTATATGCTATCAGTCTATGACGGGCTGCAATATCCCGAAAGAGATACTACCCGGAAATATATACGATTTCTTCAATCACGGCGACAATACCCTGATGGCTGTATTCTTCGACGATACTACCTCTGCCGACGGAACTCTCGCGGCTGTTGAGGAAATGAGGGATATAACCTCCGAGCAGTGCTTCATCAGCGGTATGTCGGCTATAACCCTTGACATGAAGAACATCACTCAGAGAGAGACATTTATATACGCAGTGACCGCGGCGATACTCACAAGCATCGTGCTTGTCCTTACAATGGACTCCTTCCTGATACCCGTATTCTTCATGCTCAGCATAGGCTTCGCGGTAGTATGGAACCTCGGCTCGAACATACTTCTCGGCGAGATATCCTTTATTACACAGGCGCTTGCAATGGTATTGCAGCTAGGCGTTACCATGGATTACTCGATATTCCTGTGGCATAGCTACAAGGAACAGCTCGGTTATTACCCCGACAGCAGACAGGAGGCTATGGCACACGCTGTTGCGGCTACTATCACGGCAGTTGTGGGAAGCTCCTTTACGACCATAGCAGGCTTCCTTGCAATGTGCTTCATGACCTTCACTCTCGGACTTGACCTCGGACTTGTAATGGCAAAGGGCGTTGTCTGCGGAGTTATCGCCTGCGTGACTGTACTCCCCGCAATGATACTCGTATTCGACAAGGCTATCGCAGCTACGTCACACAGGGACTTATTCCCTGCTTTCAGGCGCACTTCCTCATTTATCGTAAAGCACTCATGGGCATTCTTAACAGTTGCCATAGCTCTGCTGATACCTGCCGTATTCGGCAGCAGCCACTACGGTGTGTACTACAAGCTGGACAGTACCCTCCCCGATTATCTACCCAGCGTTACCGCAAACACAAAGCTTGCAGAGGATTACAACATGAACAGCACACATATCCTTATGTTCGATTCGTCAATGAGCGCCAAGGACGCAAATAAAATGATGAACGAGATAAAGGATGTGGACGGAGTTAAGTTCACTATGAGCTTTAATTCGCTTGTGGGCTCGGCAATCCCCGAAGAGGCGATACCCGACGGCCTGAAAAGCGTCCTCAAGAGCGACAAATGGCAGCTCATGCTCATAGGCTCGGAGTACGAGGTCGCTTCCGACGAGGTAAACGCACAGGTGGCAAAGCTCAACGACATCGCTTCAAGCTATGACAGCAGCAGTATGCTAATAGGCGAAGCTCCCGCAACAAAGGACCTTATAACCATAACGGACAGAGACTTCAAAATAGTCAACTTCCTGTCAATAGCGGCTATATTCCTTATAATCGCATTCACCTTCAAGTCAGTATCCCTGCCTGTGATACTCGTATCCGTAATTGAGCTCGCTATAATGATAAACCTCGGAACAGCCTACTACACAGGCTCGAAGCTTTCATTCATAGCTCCTATAGTAATAGGTACGATACAGCTCGGCGCAACTGTGGACTACGCTATACTCATGACCACAAGATACCGCACCGAAAGACACGGCGGCAAGGACAAAAAAGAAGCTGTAGGCATTGCTCTCAGCACCTCAATAAAATCCATAATCACCTCGGCACTGGGATTTTTTGCGGCAACTGTAGGCGTTGCGGCATACTCCGACATCGGACTTATCTCCGAGCTGTGTATGCTCCTTGCAAGAGGCGCTCTTATCTCAATGGCCGTAGTTGTAACAGTTCTCCCTTCCATGTTAATGGTCTTTGACAGGGTCATATGCAGGACCAGCGCGGGATTTCTCCCGAAGGAAGAGAGAAAGCATCATCATATATTCAGAACGGCGTAAACAGAGTTTCATATAAAGGAGAGACAGATATGAAAAGGTTAAGTAAAGTAATGGCAGCCCTGACAGCGATAGCAGTATCCGCAGGCGCAACAGGTTCTATAGCATACGCAAACAGCAGAAGCGAAAAAGCTCCCGCAGAGGCTCCGAAGAGCGAAAAGAAGGCAGCTGAAGCAGAAAGAAAGAGCAACGGTGAACAGGCATTCAAGGACGAGACCGTATATGTGCTCTGCAGCAGCGATTCATCGGTAAAAAACGTAGTTGTCAGCGACTGGCTGAAAAACTCCCCCGCGCTGTCAAGTCTCTATGATATCTCCGACCTCAGCGATATAGTCAACGTAAAGGGCGACGAGATATTCGACGAGGACGGAAGCTCCCTGCGCTGGAGCGCTGACGGTGACGATATATACTATAAGGGCTATTCCGATAAGGAGCTCCCCGTTGACGTGACAATGGAGTATTTCCTCGACGGAAAGAAGGTCACTCCCGAAAGTATAAAGGGTAAAAGCGGTCATCTTGTTATCCGCTGGACATATAAGAACAGGCAGAAGGTCACAAAGCTCGTAAACGGCAAAAGCATGGATATATACGTTCCGTTCATGGCGGCAAGCGCGGCTGTGCTCAGCACTGACAAATACCTCAATGTTGAAGTGACCAACGGAAAGATACTGTCAGACGGCGAAAAGCTCATAGCTGTGGGTATGGCTTTCCCGGGACTTCGGGACAGCCTCGACCTCAGCGGACTTGATGGCATAGACGCTGATATCCCCGACAGCTTCGAGATATCCGCAGACGTAAAAAACTTTGAGATGAATACCTCCGTTACCGTGGTATCCGACGAAATATTCTCAAAGCTCGACGTTGATGATACTGTAGACCTTGACAGCCTCAAAGCAAAGGTAAAGGAACTCAGTGACGGAGCCGAAAAGCTTGAAAACGGTACGGCTTCACTTTATGACGGCATAAAGCAGCTCAGCGGCGGCACAGGAGACCTTACGGCAGGCATCGACAAACTCCTTTCGGGCTCTCTGGAGCTCAGAAACGGCGCGGCAGAGCTTGACAGCGGCGCTAAGAAGCTTGCCGACGGAGCAAAGACACTTTCAGACTCAACGGGAAAATTCGAGGAGGGTCTCGGAAGTGCAAAGGAGGGCTCCGCAAAGCTTGCTGACGGTCTCGGACAGGTAAGTGACGGAGCTTCTCAGCTCACAGAGGGCATAGGCAGCGCAAAGGACGGTTCTGCGGCTCTTGTTGAGGGCATCGGAAAGGTAAGCACAGGCGCGGAGGCTCTCAGCAGCGGTATAAACGACGCAAAGGCTGGCTCGGACGAACTGAATAAAGGCTTCGCACAGGTAAACGAAGGTGCGGAAGCTCTCAAAACAGGTGCAGATACCCTTAAAGGCAGCGTGGGAGCTCTTGCGGACGGCAGCAAGCAGGTAAAGGACGGCTCTGCACAGCTCTCGGCGGGCGCGGCTGCTCTCAGCGACGGAGCTTCAAAGCTCAGTGAGTCGGCAGGACAGGTCTCCGCAGGCATAGGCACTGTAAAGAACGGCGCGGACGCTCTTGCGGAGGGCATCACGAGCGCAAAAAAAGGAGCTGACAGCCTTTCTGCGGGAGCATCTGCTCTTACGGAGGGAGCTTCACAGCTCAGCGACGGTATCACACTCGCAGGAGCTTCACTGGATACCACCATAGCGGCAAACGAACAGGCTCTTGCTGCTTTGCAGGCAGTATATCAGCAGTCTCCCTCACAGGAGCTTGCTGTGGCGATAGGTACATTGCAGCAGACCATAGAGGGTCAGAAGCAGATATCCGCTTCAATGGGCGAGGGCGGACAGCTCAGTACGGGAGCAGCTTCACTCAAAACAGGAGCAGCACAGCTGGCTGGCGGTATAGGGCAGCTCGGCAGCGGTATTGAAGCCGCACAGAGCGGCTCGGCTTCATTGCAGCAGGGACTTGCAAAGCTCGATGAGGGCGGCAAGGCTTTGGCGGCAGGCGCAGGACAGCTTTACGGCTCAACGGAGCAGCTCTCAAAGGGCGCGGCAGACCTCAGCACAGGCGCGGCAGCTCTTGACGGCGGCATAGGCGAGCTTTCGGGCGGCAGCAGCAAGCTCACAGGGGGTCTGGACTCTCTCATAAAGGGCATAGAACAGTTGGGCGGCGGCAGCGCTTCCCTTAACGACGGTCTCGGCAGGCTCTCGGCAGGCGCAGTAGACCTCACAGGCGGTATATATCAGCTCTCCGACGGCGCAAAGGCTCTCGACAGCGGACTTGCACAGCTCTCACAGGGTTCGCTCACACTGGGCGGCGGTCTCGGTCAGCTGAAAACAGGCGCGGCAGAGCTTGACGGCGGACTTGCACAGCTCTGCGGCGGAAGCACTCAGCTCAGCGGCGGTGCAAAGACTCTGTACGACTCCATAGTGCTCCTCAGCGGCGGCGCGACTAAACTTTACGGAGGAACAGGCGAGCTTTACAGCGGCATAGGTCAGTTAAAGACAGGCGGCGCAGCTCTTGCGGACGGCGTGAGCAGACTTGAAAGCGGCGCAAAGGAGCTCAGCGACGGCATGATAAAATTCAACGACGAGGGAATCTCCGTTATCACGGGCACAGTTGACGAAAAGCTCCCCGCAGTAATAGATAACCTTAAGGCAATAAGGGACGCTGCAAGGGAGTACAACACATTCTCGGGCATATCAGATAAAATGGACGGCAGCGTTAAGTTCATCTACCTCGTTGACGGCACAAAATAAATGAATAGTTTTCAGTGCTCAGTGCAAAGTAAAAGCCATAGTATTTCAGAATACTATGGCTTTTTCGTCGTTATGCTTTTATTTTTTGAATACCATATTGCATCTGCTTGGTATGTATGTTCTCAGTCTCATGGCAACACCCCTTTTTTAATGCGTAATTCGTAATTCGTAATGCGTAATTATTGTGTCCGCAGATAAAAATGTAGGGGGCGATGCCCGCATCGCCCCGCATTATCGGGCGGATATTATCCGCCCCTGCAATTATTTTTTGTCAGCTGCTCTCTGGAAGCACTTTACTATCTCAACGATAGGTACTATGCAGGCGCCTGCAAGGAATGCCCACAGGTAATTTGCTCCTGTGAGAGCTTCAAGTGAGAACATATTTCTCAGTGAAGGTATGAAGAGTACAGGTATTGTGAGTAAAGCGGAAAGTGCGATTGCTCCGACAAGTACTATATTTCTGCTCTTCATGGTGAATATCGAGTCCTTTAAGCTTCTCATGTTCCATGCGTGGAGCATCTCGCATACGCAGAGGGTGATGAATGCC
>NZ_CAMKRR010000143.1 GCF_946415235.1 uncultured Ruminococcus sp.
TATGGGAGAGTTCCCGAGTGGCCAAAGGGGGCAGACTGTAAATCTGTTGCTTTTCAGCTTCGATGGTCCGAATCCATCCTCTCCCACCAGAAACGCCCCGAAAATTTTTCGGGGCTGTTTTTGTTTAGTCCTGCAACTTTTAACCTTGCATTTCCTCTGCAAGGGCTTTTTTATGTCCGGAAAAAAAGAGGATTTGCACTGAAATTCAGCCTTAATGTTCATAAATGTATAAAGAATGTAGGTGGAAAAATGGTAAAAGCTAATGTGAAGTACGACATCAAAGTCCATTCGGCAGCAGTCAGATCATCGCTGCCTTACAGGGCATACCGCGTCCTTGCTTTTGTCGGCGCGATAGAATTCATACTGCTGTCCTTCGTGATAGTCATTACTGCGTGGTCAAAGCACAGGGTAACGATCGACCTGATACTCCTCCTTTCTGTATTTCTCGGGATATTCGTGGGGAGCGTTATAAAGCTCCTGTTCATGTCTCCTGTGAGAAGCTTCAGGAAGTACTCCTCGTACTACCCCGATCTCAGATATGAGGTAACTATAGGCGGCGAGAACATAGAGCTTTCTTCCGAGGCGGAAAATCTCCGCAAGAATGCGGTCTACAGCCGCTCACGCATAGTTTCCGCCCGCGAGACGCTGGGATATTTCAAGATAAATATTGCCGAGGCGGGCAGTATCATGTTCTCGGATACCGATATCACAGAGGGTACTGCCGAGGAGCTGAGGAATTTCCTCACCGAGACTCTCGGTAAAAAATATACGACCAAGGAGGGCTGGATATGATCGCTGTAAGGACCAAGCCTTCCCGTGAGAGCCTCACAAGGCTGTGGAAGGTTCAGGCTTCACCATCAAGGAGCATATTTGCTTTTTCGGTATTCCTGCTCATAATGCTGACCACCCTGGTATTTGCTGTAATATCCCTTAAAAAGGGCGCAGGAAATATACTTTTTGTGGTACTGGCTGTGGTTACAGCCTGCGCTGTTGCCATAGTGCTCATAAGAACGATCCGCTATCCTGCAAGAAGATTTGCGGCTGTGCAGAAGATCACTCCCGATATGAAGTGCGAGTACACCTTTACCGAGGACTGTCTTACGATACATAACGAATGCACAGGCATAAACGAGAACTTAAAGCTCAAATATTCCGCAGTAAGGAAAGTTATTTACAACGAATGCTGGTTCGTTTTCTTATTCGGCGGCAGAACAGGCATTGCGTTCCACGAGAACAGCTTTGCAAACGGCACTCCTCAGGAGCTGTCGGCTCTGCTCCGCGAAAAGATAGGAAAGAAGTACAAGGTGAAGTAAAGCACGACTTTTGCCGTTTATATTGAGAAAACCTTTTATGGAGGAAAGAAAATATGATTAGAGAAGATTTAAGGAACATTGCCATAATCGCTCACGTTGACCACGGCAAGACCACCCTTGTTGACGAAATGCTCAAGCAGGGCGGCGTTTTCCGTGAAAATCAGGCAGTTGCCGAGCGAGTAATGGACTCAAACGACCTCGAGAGGGAAAGAGGTATCACTATCCTTGCAAAGAATACCTCTGTTATGTACAACGGAACAAAGATAAACATTATCGACACCCCGGGCCACGCCGATTTCGGCGGTGAGGTAGAGCGTGTCCTCGAAATGGTAGACGGAGTTCTCCTGCTCGTTGACGCGGCAGAAGGCCCTATGCCGCAGACACGTTTCGTGCTTTCAAAGGCTCTCGAAATGGGACACAAGATAATAGTAGTAGTTAACAAGATAGACCGTCCCGATGCCCGTCTTGACGAGATCGGCGACGAAGTTCTGGAGCTCCTCCTCGACCTTGACGCAAACGAGGATCAGCTCGAAAGCCCTCTGCTTTTCTGTTCGGGCAGAAGCGGTACTGCTTCACTTAGCCAGTACGAGGCAGGTACAGACCTCAAGCCCCTTTTCGATACTATCATAAATTATATAGAGCCGCCTAAGGGCGAGGAGAATGATCCGTTACAGATGCTCATATCCTCCATCGACTATAACGAGTACGTTGGACGTATCGGCATCGGACGCATCGTAAGAGGCAAGATATCCGTAAACCAGCAGGTAACGGTCTGTGATTATACAGGCTCAAAGAAGAACTACAACGCCAAGATAGTTTCCCTCCTTCAGATACAGGGACTTAACCGTGTACCCGTACAGGAGGCTCAGATGGGCGATATCGTATGGATATCGGGTATCGAGAATATCACTATCGGTGATACAATATGCGCTCCCGAAGCTCCCGACCCGCTTCCTTTCGTAAAGATAAGCGAGCCTACGGTTGAAATGACATTCTCCGTAAACGACAGCCCCTTTGCGGGACGCGAGGGTAAGTTCGTTACATCACGTCAGCTCCGCGAGAGACTTTTCAAGGAGCTTCTCAAGGATGTTTCTCTCCGCGTTGAGGAGACAGACAGCACAGACGCCTTCCGCGTTGCGGGAAGAGGCGAGATGCACCTTTCCATCCTTATCGAAAATATGCGCCGTGAGGGCTATGAGCTGGGCGTTTCCACTCCGAGAGTGCTCTACAAGACCGACGAGAACGGCAGAAGGCTCGAACCTATCGAGCGCCTTGTCATTGACGTTCCCGAAGACTGCGTAGGCGCTGTAATGGAGAAGATAGGCACCCGTAAGGGAGATATGGTGGATATGCACCCACAGGGAAGCCGTATGCGTATAGAGTTCCTTATCCCTGCAAGAGGACTTTTCGGCTATAAGAGCGAATTCCTCACAGATACAAAGGGCGAGGGCATCATGAGCCACGTATTCGACGGCTATCAGCCTTACAAGGGCGATATCGAGCGCAGAAACACAGGCTCTCTCATCTCCTTCGAGACAGGCGAGGCTGTAACATACGGACTTTACAACGCTCAGGAGCGCGGACAGCTCTTCATCACCTCGGGTACTCCCGTATACGAGGGAATGGTAGTAGGAGCTTCACCAAAGACCGAGGATCTCGTTGTAAACGTATGTAAGAAAAAGCACCTTACTAATACCCGTGCCAGCGGAAGCGATGACGCGCTCCGTCTTGTTCCGCCGAGAGTTCTCAGCCTTGAGGACTGCCTTGAATTCCTTGCAGACGACGAGCTCCTTGAGGTAACTCCCGAGTCGCTCCGTATCAGGAAGAGAGTCCTCAGCAATACTCAGAGAGCAAAGGAAAGAGGAAAAAAAGCCTGACCGTGTATGAGATTTCATCAAATTAACACATATAAACCATACGGTTTGCAGGTTCAGGAGATATGATATGAAAAAACTTATCAGCATTTCAATGCTGCTTGTGTCACTTGCAGCTCTTGCAGGCTGCGGAGATAAGACGGGCAGCTCGGATAATACTGCCGCAGTAACGTCTCAGCAGCAGACAGAAGCACCGTCAGCCGACAGCGGTGACGGGAGCAGCAGCGACGCTGTCTCATCGACAGTAAGAGAGAGAAATATCGTTTCCGGCGACACCTATGAATATGAGATATATGACGGCGGCGTTATAATAACAAAATACAAGGGCGGACAGACCGAGGTCACCGTCCCCGACGAAATAGACGGCGTACCCGTTGCCGAGATCGGATTTTACGCCTTTGAAGCACAGCCCGTAACATCAGTTGTTCTTCCCGAGAGCGTAAAGGTCATCGGTGAGGGAGCTTTTATAGACTGCGCTTCACTTGTAAGCATAAACCTTCCGTCAGCACTGACGACTGTGGAAATGGGCGCCTTTGCGGGCTGCTCGGCTCTTACGGAGATAACGGTGCCTGCGGGAGTAAAAGAGATAAAGAGAGGTGCTTTCGCAAGCTGCGCGAGCATGAAGTCATTGGTCATACTGAGTACAGAGCTCGGCTATGACGAATGGGGAATAGAGGATATACCTGATCTTACAGTCTATGCGCCTGAGGGCTCGGCAGCTGCCGAGTGGGCAGGAGCAATGGGCAAATACTCAGTATATTGATCTAAAGAGAGGGAACGATTATTATGAAAAACACGAAGATCTTAGCAGTGCTGCTCGCAGCAGCATCAGTAACAATGTGCTTTACAGGCTGCGGAAAAAAGAAGAAGAGCAGTATGCCTCTTTACGCAGAGTCACCTTCAAGCATAGAGCCGACAGAATTTGACAGCGAGGCTTATGCAAATAAGCTTTCCGAGCAGGTTGATGCAGCAGAGATTAGCGAAGGCGACCTTGAACTCGGCTCAATAAACGGTGAGCTCGTATCTCCCGAGGAGGGCGCTGTAGATTATGACCTCGGCGACTACCGCGTGAGCAGCAGCGGCGTAAAGCTTTACTATGACGAGACAGAGTTCCCGCAGGAGCTCGTTCTTACATTCGAGAAGTATTTCGAGTCTTTGCAGGACGGAGACTACAGCACATACTACAAGACTCTTTTCCCCGAGTATATCACCGAAATGGAAGCTGCTCTCGCAGCAAAGGGAGACCATGACCTCAAGGATTCATTTGTTAATCAGTGCGTTCGTGTTGCGGACATAACCAAGGGCGACTTCAAGGTAACACGTATCAAGCTTGAAAAGCCCGCTCCCCGCGAGGACGGACAGGATAACGTACAGGGATATTTCGAGATGCTCAACAGTTACCTTGAAAAGGACTATTACAGCATAGCGAAGGAGCAGAGCGAGAACCTCATTGATGCCTGCTTCTACGTAATGGGCGAGGGCCCCAACGGTCAGGAGGGCATGATACTTTCAGCACAGAAGATAGTATTTGCTCAGAAGGACGGAAAGTATTACACATTCGGTTAATGGAGAAATGTGAAATGAAGAAGTTTATTGCAAGAACGGCGGCGCTGCTTGCAGCTGCTGTCATGACAGCTTCCGCGGCGGTATCATGCAGCGATAAGGACGAACATGACGATCACGATCATGACCATCAGGTAGTCGGCAAAGATGAGATCCCTGATGATGCAAATATAAGTCTTGACGATATGCCATACGGCGGACAGTTCAAAAAGCTGCTTCCCGAGGAGTATGATACGCCTATCGGTGTTGACTTTGATTCGAGGTACCTGACTGACAAAGAGGCTGCAAAGATCGCGGACTACTTCTATGCCATTTCCGAAAAGAATTCCGAATATCTTGAAAAGGCGCTTCACCCCGATTACCTGAAGTTCATACTTGCACAGACAGGCTTTGACAGTGCTCAGACCTATGTTGAGAATGAGTATGAGCTGATAAAGCAGTTCACGGAAACGGATTACAGCTTTGACTTCGTGCTTATCGACGATATGGTGGATAATTCCGACGGAACAGCTTTTACGGGCTATGATGTGAACCTGAGAAAGGCGCTGCCTGACGCAAACTTCACTGAAAGAAAGGCGTTTATGATAAACTGCACTTATAAAGTCAAGCCTGACGACGGCGGTTCTTATTCCCTGCAGGCAAGGCTTGGGGACTATATCGTTCTCTGCGTTTATACTATTGACGGAGAGCCGTACGTTGTTTTTTAAAAAACAGGAAAAGACCGCTTAATGCGGTCTTTTTTATTTGAATATCGGGGCTGATATTATCCGCCTGAAATACACCGTATAAATTTGTAGGGGAAGGCGTCCTCGATGTCCCGTAAAGTTATAAAACATAATAATGTTATCAGCGGCGAATGATTTACAGAAATTTAACAAATTATTCA
>NZ_CAMKRR010000144.1 GCF_946415235.1 uncultured Ruminococcus sp.
ACTTATAGAATTCTTCCTTTTTGTTTGTCCATGTAATAATTGTTTTTGCATCATTTTTTCTGAATGGTCTAAGCCTAAGCATTTTTCTGACTCCTGTTCTTTATACTTTTTTCGACAACATACGTGGCTTCCATTGCACCGTAGTTGAAGGCTTCCTGATTATCTTATATAAACTGTTCCCGGTCTGATGCCTCCAGAGGAACAAGCTGTACTTTTGCCATATTTTAGGTTTCCTTTATGTACTTTCAGTCACCGTAGGGATATTTCTTCTGCATCTCACCGAAAAACGGTCCTATTTTCTCGTGATGTGCAAGAAGATCCTTTGCCTGCTCTTTGGTTATACGGCAGGACCACATTGGAGCGCAATCATGGCAGCCTCTCGGAGTGTAATCTGCTGCTAGCTCATAGTACTCATGTGCCGGCCAGTGGCATCGAAAAATGATATACTGCGGGGTTTTCGCCAGAAGCTGCGGATGACCTCCGTAATTAGGCAACTGATGATCCTTTTCGATTATGGGTTGATCTACATATCGGCTGTACTTCGTGTCAGCCTTGATACGTCCACGGAGCCATTCCACTACCTTGTCAGGGTTGTCCAGCAGATATTTTGCCTCGGTTTCGTCACTTGTCCATATTTCCGGACAGCTGGTTTCACGGGCACCTGTTTTTACAGGGAATTCACACTGGACATAGTATCTTGTGTCTGCGGGATAGTTGTAATGAGCAATGCAGCAGAAGCCTGCATCATAGACTATCTCGCCATTAACCTTTATAATATAGCCTCTGTAGCCCGAGTATTCCTTATCGCTCATAATGAACGCTCCTTTCGTCAGACAATAACTTTGAGGCTATTGCCTTCAATTGTAACAGTAACCATATTTATGTCCTTTCTTTGCGGTAACTTTTACACGCACTCAACCCTACCTCTCAATCGCAATTTTTGATTAGCGTGATTTTTCTCTATTTTTCGGACTTTTTAACGAGTGACAGCATTTCTACACACTTAAAAGTTACAAACAGCAGTTTTAAGCACAAAAAATCGAGTGCTTAAAAAGACTGTTTATATCGCGAGTGCGCCGAAATGCTGTCTGTATCTCTTTAGGTGATATTACGTGTTCCCGCATACAGAAAATGAGTGCTTATTTTGGTTGTTTACTGAACTGCAAAATGCCAATTATCCGCGATAAATCGGCGTTTTAGGATTTTTGCCTTGACATTAAAACTACGCACTCAACGTGTGACGTATTTGGAACCATGTCGTTATTCTTATATTATCAGAAGTCTAAACACTTGTCAATATATAATGTGACTATATTATTTCAATAGCCCAAGGTCTATTGAAACAGTAAAAAATGTTTCATATAAGTGATATATTGGCTTTTGAAACGTTGCAAAAGTAATTGACACCCTATTGGGAATAGAGCCGTTGCAGTATTTACTGCAACGGTTTTCTCATGTATTATTGAAAAGAATGTTGAAATTAAATTCAATTAGAAGAATAGTATTTCAGCTTTTAAAAACGCATTCCTTACAAGTATTCCATACGAAAAATATAAAAGGCTATATATAGGCAGAAACGAGGCTTTACAAATATTCGAATCCCTCTCTGTCCGCTCTTTTAAAGAAGCCTGTATGAAACAGTTACAACTGCAATTTTGCAGTTGCGTGTGACTGATTTTCAGTCAAAAATCACACGAAATCACACGAAAATCACACGAAATTTATTGGTGGTACAAAGCTATTAAAGAAGTCAGCTCCCTTTACGGGAGCTGTTATTCTTATATTTGAAAGCGGAATATAATTATCCCCTCATCAGGCGAGAGATGAGATACTCATGCTTGTTTATGGGTAATTTATGTTGAAACATGTTTTCTAGCACTAATGCTTTCATATAACTTTGGTCTTCGGTTCTTCGCTCGCCATATACTCTTCAATCGACATAATATCTTCCTTAGTGTTAGATGTATATGCGTAGTATGAAAGAGTATATGATGCATCTAGAGCATTGATATCACCATTGTTATCAATATTAGATGTTTTCTTCTGAGTGTCAGTGAAATTGCCATTCTTATTGGTAGAAATCATTGCGTAGTAAGTCAAAACAATTGACGCATCGACTGCGTTGATGAGATTATCATTATTTACATCACCCAAATTAATAGTTGATGTTATCTTTCCACCGCGTTTCATTACAATATAAACATCGGTTAATCTAACTGATATTGTATCGGATGCTGCATCCTACAGCCAGGGCGGCAGCAATGACTAATGCTTTGTTGTAATGAGTTTTTTTCAAGATTCTCTTATCCTCAGAAAATAGCACTTTCTCCGCTTAACATTTTTTAATGGATTTCAAAAACGGTGTGTATGCTGCACATGGTGTGTAATCGCTTATATATCGCTGAGCTTTTTACACGGCTACTGTTCCATTGCTGTACATGAGGTGTGTAGTGCTGCACATAGGTGTGTAAAAGGAATGTCATAAAACAGAGGCAAACGAGCATTTTACACACCTACACGGCGATTTTTCAATTTCATCTGAGATTTTTCTGTGAAACTTATCAATAGATGTCTTATTTTATTGGTGATGTTCCAATGAAAATGACATTTCTTTTTGTCATAAGATATGATTGTTTCTATAACTTTAACGTAACAATTATTTCTCTTGTGAAAGCAAGAACGCTTAAAAAGATCTTCTATCCTTGTGCTTATCTATGAGCAAGAGAGTCCAGGGAATGAAGGAGGGAATGGCAGAGTATAGATAATATTCCTTTCTTTTCATCAAAACCACGCACTCAATGTACGGTTTTGTTGTAAAAAACGGTTGTGTATTTTTGTTGGATTTAAATCAGATTTATTTTCTTTAATCCGTTCCATATTCCGTCATGCTCACAATCATCTGTGATAAAATCTGCTGCTTTTTTTGTTTCGGGGTATGCATTGCCCATTGCGATTCCGACACCTGCATATTTTATCATTTCGATATCGTTTTGTGCATCTCCGAATACGATAACATCTTTTCTCTCAACACCGTATCTTTTTATAAATTCTCTTATACCGTTTGCCTTTCCGCCTGTTGGAGGATAAACATCCACTGCCCATTTATGCCACCGTCCTGTACGCAGATTTGAGAAACTGACATTTTCATCTGCATAAACGGTTGACATTAAAATATCAGCTCCATTATATTCTCCAACGGCATGAACGCCTGAGTTTACATCAGCCTGCGCTTGAATAACATTTTCATTTATAAAGTTCAGATACAAGCGTTTTTCCTCAACAATTACAACAGGAATATCACGGTTTTCAAACATGGTTACAATTTCTTTTTTATCGATCCCTGTAATTGGATGGCTGTAAAGCTTTTTCATATTTCTGTCAAGAACTAGCTGACCATTGAGAAGGACAAAACCGTCGTACAGGACGTCAAGGAGTCCTAGAGTAACTAATTCTGTCGGGTGACGTCCTGTACAGAGTACAGCTCCGATATCCTGCGCCTGAAGAAGTTTAATCGCTTCTTTTGTGCTTTCCAAAACAGATTTTCCGTTTCCTTCTGGAAGAAGTGTGCCGTCTACATCTAAAAATACAGCTTTTTTCATAAATTACCTCTTTTTGTACGTTTTGAGTCATGGTTCAATATACTATTGCTTCTTAGTCTTCTATCTTATCATACACTTTATAAAGGCGATTGTCAAGGTTAGATTTTTTCCATAGACTCTGTGCATTTTTAAGAATCCTTTTATCAATTGTCACTGCGAAATTTTATTTTTCATCTGCCAAAAATCTTTTCCTGATCTAAGGGCGCACTTATATACCACTTACATGGTATGTGCGCTCTGCAATGCATAAGAAATAATCCCACAAATGATTTTCAAGCTTGCAATTCACTAAAATAAATGATATAATAAATGCTATAATAAAAATGCTTCGAGGTGAACTATGTCCCACATTCTTATTATCGACGATGACGAACATACGGCTGATATTAAGGTCGTTGATGAAGAAACGGGAGAAAATGTTGAAGGTGTAACTGCTGTTATGTCATCACCGAATTATCCCGGAAATATCAGCTGGAATACTAACGATACACCTGAGATTCATTTGGATTATCTGAGATTTTGGAGTGACGATTACAGTTTTAAATTGACCAATATTCCAGAGGGCTATGCATATAAATATGAAGAACCGAATATTTCTTTTACAAAATACGGTGAACATCAGGATCTTATTATAAAGCTCAGTAAAACAACAGCTAAAGGTGATGCAAACTGTGACGGCAATATTGATATGTCAGACATTGTACTTATCATGCAGGCTCTTGCAAATCCTAACAAGTATGGAATTAATGGTACTGACAGCAGGCGTCTTACAGATCAGGGTTCTTTAAATGCCGATATTGACACATCAACATCGGGCATTACAGGAAATGATGCGTTACTAATATAGAAATTTCTTCTTAAGATCATAAGCAGTCTCGATTAAAGCGAATAAACATTTGGTAGTTATTAATATTCCAACAATCGAAATATAATAGCTATAGCAGAATTGGTTTTCATTCAGAATAAAACTATTCCACTCATTTATTCCACACGAAAATTATAAAAGGCTATAAATAGGCAAAAACAGTGCGTTACAAATATTCGAATCCCTCTCTGTCCGCCAGAATTAAAAAGCCTGTATTTCGAGAAAAACACCGAAATACAGGCTTTTCTGTTACCTACAGAAAACAGTTTTAAATGAAAATTTGCAGTTGCGTGTGAAGAAAAAACAGGCATAATTCACACGAATTCACACGAAATTCACACGAAGAAAAGGCGATATAATGTTACAAATGAAGCCAGCTCCCGTAAGGGAGCTGGTGTTCTTATATAGCGTTCATCTTACTTTTTATGGTTAGCTTTATTGTACTTGGCTATCTTTTTGAATTTTTCCTCTTTTGCTGCCAGATATCCTTCAGCATCTTCAGAATAAGCATTTTCAATTTTCAGCTTTTCATAAGATGACAGCCGCTCCTCTGAAAGTTCACCATTTTTGATAGCAGCCTGTACTGCACATCCAGGTTCAGATTTGTGAGTACAGTTCTTGAAGCGACACTTTGCTGAAAGTTCCTCGATATCTTCAAATGTAGCCGAAAGTCCTTCGCTGCTGTCCCACATTCCCATTTCACGCATACCAGGCGTATCAATGACCATAGCGCCGCCTGGAAGCATAATCAGTTCACGGTGAGTAGTGGTATGTCTGCCCTTGTCATCGTTACGTAGTCCATTCGTATCAAGCCTGTCATCTCCCAGAAGGTGATTGATAAGCGTCGATTTGCCTACACCTGACGAGCCTACAAAAGCAAGAGTCTTTCCAGCTTTCAGATACGGCGTGATCTGACTGTAACCGTCAGGTTCAGCGACTGATGTCGTAATGATATCAACTCCGACTGCAACACTTTCTATCTGAGCGATCTTTGCGGTGACTTCATCACAAAGGTCAGTTTTCGTCAAAAGAACAACAGGAACAGCACCGCTGTCCCATGCAGCAGTCAGATATCTTTCAATTCGCCTGAGATTGAAG
>NZ_CAMKRR010000145.1 GCF_946415235.1 uncultured Ruminococcus sp.
GCCGTTGAATATCTGACCGCCAATTGATGTTACAGAATCGGGAACAGTAAAAGATATTATGCCTGTACAGTTCTGGAATGCATTTTCAGCTATAGTCTCAATACTGTCAGGCAGATCAAGTTTTTTTATTGCCGTGCAGTTTTGGAAAGCATAAGAACCAATATTTTTTAGTGTTGAGGGTAATTTTATGCTTTCAAGTGAAGTACAGTTATTTACTGCATGTCCGCCCAACGAAGTTACCTTTGTACCGCTGAGGTCGATAGTTTTGAGCGTTTTCATGTTCGAGAACGCATAATTTGGAACGATCTCGCCGCCTGTGATAGTTATCTTTTCAATGGCATAAGCTGAGAAATCCATGCCGTCGTTATACGAATCAATCCAGCTATACATGAAAAGATCGGCAACAGAGGTGTATGCATCAGCATTTTCTTCACCTGCTGCAACAGCCTTTGAAGTAGCCGCATACGGAAGCGTTAACTCCTTAAGATTTACACAGCCGTTGAATATCTGACCGCCAATTGATGTTACAGAATCGGGAACAGTAAAAGATGTTATGCCTGTACAGTTCTGGAATGCATATTCGCCGATGCTCCTGATACCGTCGGGAAGAACGATAATACCCGCAGCAGCCTTGTCCGCGCTGCCGTATGACGAGCAGTGAAGAAAGGTCATGCCGCTGAACGCATAGTTTCCGATACTTGATATAACAAGACCTTTTTCCGCGTCAGCGTCTTCAAATAAGATCTGCTTTACAGCAGCTGCATTCTGAAACGGCGATCTTCCGAAATTGTTCATATCACCGTATCCGCTGATACGAAGCAGACCGTTGCTGTAGATATCGGCAGTAATGTTTTCTCCGAGTGCGACTGTTTCAATGATAGTTGATTTATCAGGAACAGCTTTGATAGTGGTTCTGACAGAGGAATCATCTTCTGTCTTGGGAATGTTTTCGTCGTAAACTCGTGTTGCGTCATTTAGTGCGCCCGTTGTGACAGCCCATGCAGACTGGTCTGGAGCTCCCGATGTGATCGCCGATGAGCAGATAACAGTACTTAGCACACCGGCAATGATTCGTTTAAACATTTCTTTCACTCCTTTTAGATTTTTATACTGTTTATGTGTATTTTTACAATATACTTTAAATAAAAATATGATCCTATGTATTACCTCAGTGATACATTATCATCAGGACATAACTTCATAATTATGGAAGTCAAAAACGTCCTCATTTATAATAACGCATATATTTCTGAAAGTGCAACACTTTTTTTGCCTTTTTTATTTTATGGAGAAAAACTTTGTAAATCTGAAAAAACGGCTCCTAAAATCAGCCGTGGCAAAAAAAGTACATTGACAGGTCCTCGCAGAAATAAAAAATCAGGCGGATACTCCCAAAATGAAGTTTCCGCCTGTCCGCTGTATGCGATATGTATTAGAAGCATAAACACAATTAGTCATGAACTAATTTTGCTTTTATATGCAAAGGAATAATAGCATATTTTTGTAATATTTGATATAGGTGTTGCATAGCTATCCGAGTCTTTCAGGTCTTCAAAACAACAGCCTCTGTTATTTCTCCTTCAAACTATCCCCGAAACCCTTAACGATAGGATCAAGGAAGTAACGCATGATGGACTGCTTACCTACCTTAACTTCGACTGCTCCCGTAAGACCCGACATTATGTCTATCTTATCGTTGGAGTCGTCAACTTCAAGCTTTACAAGGTAAACGCTTCCCATCTGCTCGGTATTGAATGAGCTTGGACTGATATATTTGACCTTGCCCTTGACTGTTCCGTATTTGTTGTAGGGATAGGCTTCAAGCTTTATCTCGGCATCCATTCCCACCTTTATATCGGCAATGTCCATGTTCTTGAAATAGCAGACCATTTCAACCGCAGATCCCGCAGGTACGATAGTCACCATCTGTTGTGCAGCAGTTACGTTCTCGCCGATATTGTTAACGGAAATACTGTTGATATAGCCGTTCGTCGGAGCCGTTATCTGCTGGCTTTTCTTGGATATATCATACTTTTCAAGCTGTGAGTTTATCTGGCTGAGATTTGAATTTATCTCCGAAAGCTTTGCATTTATCTGTTCGCTGTATGTGTTCTGAGCCTTGGATACGTTTATCTCAGCCTGCATGAACTCGTTTTCAGCCTGCTTTACCACTATGCTCTGTGCGTCGTACTCAGCCCTCGATATATCGGGATTTGAGTTGTATTCGTTGAGTATGATATTTGCGCGTTCAGTGGCGTGTCTTGCGTTTTCTTTCGTGCTTTCCAGTATGCTTATATTGTTATGATAGGTCTTGTCAGTGTCGATTATGGTAAGTATTGACGGCTGGATATTCGCTGCGTACTTAGTAAGGTCAATTGTGGAAAGGTCCTCGTTGTTCATTATCATGTTATAGACCTTTTTCTGTGCTTCGAGTACACTTTTCTGATTATTCAGCGAGTCAACGTCGATATCAAGGCTCTGTGTATCAAGTTCTATGAGGACGTCGCCGTAGTTCACATATGCTCCTTCCTCGACATTTATGGACTTTATAGTTCCGCCCATTGCTGAGTTAAGAGACCATATATTACCTACCGGCTGTATTGTTCCGCTGGAAGTTACGACAATATCAGTTTTTGAAAGACAAGCCCATATAACGGCTGCCACAAGGAGAGAGAAGATACCCAAGATTATTACAGTTCCCGCTACGTGTGCAGGGCGCTCAATTATCTCCAGCATTGAGGGCATGAAGTCGTATTTAAGCTCCTTGTCATGCTTTTTGCTGTGTTTAAGAGCGTATTCGGTAAGCTTGTTGTTATCCATCTACCTCACCCCTTTGCTGCTGATTGTAGAGATAAGCGTAAAGGCCGTTCTGTGCCATAAGCTTCTCGTGTGTGTCGTACTCCACAAGGTCTCCCTTGTCTATTACCATTATCTTCTGCGCGTCCTTGAGAGTTGAAAGTCTGTGGGCGATGATGATAACAGTTCTGTTTCTGCATATTTCCTTGAGGTTGTTCTGTATTATGCTCTCGGACTCATAGTCAAGTGCGGAGGTAGCCTCATCGAATATGAGTATCCTCGGGTCGTTGAGTATAGCTCTTGCAATTGCAACTCTCTGCTTCTGACCGCCCGAAAGTCCAATTCCCTTTTCACCGATTATGGTATCATAGCCGTTGGGAAGTTCAAGTATGAAGTCGTGAGCTCCCGCTATTTTTGCACATTTGATTATCTGCTCCATAGTTGCTGTAGGGCAGTGTATGGAAATATTTTCCGCGACTGTGCCGTTGAACATGAAGTTCTCCTGCAATACCACGCCTATCTGCTTTCTGAGCATTGACGGATTCACAAGGGATATATCCATACCGTCAACGGATATCTTTCCTGCCTCTGGTATGTAAAGTCGCTGTATCAGCTTGGAAATAGTACTCTTTCCCGAACCGCTTCGTCCTACGACTCCCACGACTGTACCGGGCTCTATCTCAAAGCTCATGCCCTTGATTACTTCGCTGCCCTGTGGATTGTATCGGAAGTGTACCTTGTCGAAAACTATCTTTCCTTCAAGTCTCGGGAGCGATGTTATATTGGTATT
Organism: uncultured Ruminococcus sp.; assembly: GCF_946415235.1. Classification (GTDB taxonomy): domain Bacteria; phylum Bacillota; class Clostridia; order Oscillospirales; family Ruminococcaceae; genus Ruminococcus. The sequence goes on from NZ_CAMKRR010000145.1 coordinate 3,587, forward strand.
TAGTACGGGCTCGGGAGCTGTATTGAAGATATCTCCGATACGCTTTACGGAAAGCGAAGCCTGCTGGTATTCCTGCCACAGCTGTACAAGTCTGAGGACAGGTCCGCTTACTCTGCCCGAAAGCATACGGAATGCAACGAGCTGTCCGACTGTGAAGTTTCCGTCCATAACTGCCTTTGCACCGAAGAAAAGGATAAGCAGATCGAACACCTTCTGGATGAACTGACCTGTTGAGCCTGCTGTTGCGGAAACCATTGAAGTCTTGTAGCTTGCCTTTACGTAGTCTGCCTGCAGGTCTCCCCATTTTTTCTCGAATTTGGGTTCGAGAGCGTAGGATTTTACAGTCTGTACTCCTGTTATGGACTCAACAAGGAAGGACTGGGTATTTGCACCCGTTTCAAACTTTTCATCAAGTCTTTTCTTGAAAAGAGGGGTTACTATTGCTGAAAGTATAGCGTATACAGGTATGGAACAAATAACGATAACAGTCAGCATCCTGCTGTACATGAACAGTACGACTATGTACACGATGATGAACACAAGGTCTATCATTGATGACAGCGGAGTTCCCGTAAGGAAGCTTCTTATGCTGTCAAGCTCTCTTACTCTTGCAACTGTTTCACCTACTCTGCGTGACTCGAAATATTTGAGCGGCAGGGCAAACAGGTGCTTGAACAGCTTATAGCTGAGCATTACATCTATTCGGTTGGTGGTATGAGTGAAAACATAGTTCTTGGCAAGTCCGAGGATAAGCTCATAGATATATACTATGGCTATTCCTATTGTAAGGACATTGAGTGTTGACATACTCCTGTGTACAAGGACTTTATCCACTACTACCTGCGTCATTACAGGTGTAAGGATACCAAGTATCTGCACCGTGAATACGGCGATGAGGACCTGTATGAACTCCTTCTTGAATTTAAGTATAGTGGGAATGAACCATTTGAAACTGAAAATGGCTTCTCTGTCCATTACTCCCTTTTTATTTATTATGATAGCTGTGCCGTCCCATTTCCTCTGCAGGTCTATCCTTGTTACAATCTCGGGCTGAGTCTTGTCCGTGGACAGTATCATGAACTTGTCCTCATGGGACTTTGCAATTATGAAGAACTCACCGTCATAGCCTCTTGCAATTATAGGGGAATTGACATCTTTGAGTTTTTCAATTTTTAGTCTGCAAAGCTTTGCCTTCATTTTCAGAGCTTTTGCCGACTGGATTATCTCAACCTCTCCCGCTTTCTGTTCGGGGTCGAGCACCGCAAGATTTTCAGCCTGTTCCTTGGTTATTGGTATACCGTGGAACTTCATTACTATCATAAAACAGGACAGTCCGCTGTCTTGTTTTTTTGTCATTTTTCAAACCTCCGTTTACGTAAAAAGGTGCAGCAGTTTTCACTGCTGCACGATTTTATTACGCAATAAGCTTACTGCATTGATGAGTTTATGAGAAGCTGATCCAGTGCTGAAGAATCGGCTGTTATATCGCCGATCTTTATACCGTCTGATATCTGACTGTCATTGCTGAATGCCGACATATTCTCTGCAAGTATCATTGCCTGGATATTTGCAAGATCAGATATCTCGTCGCTTTCATCACCTATGCTTATGCTGTCTGTTATCTCTGCGATAACTGTATCGTCTGCTGTGAGTTCACCGCTGAACATCTCCTCTGCATAAAGGTCGCTGAGGTATTCTGCTGTAGTCTGCTCAACTATCACAGGTGTGCCTTCTACGTCGATAACAAATTCAGACTTATTAAGATCAATGTGAGCAATCGTTCCGTCTGCAAACTCAAAGCTCTCGATCTGATAGTTATCCCAGTAAAACTGGT
>NZ_CAMKRR010000146.1 GCF_946415235.1 uncultured Ruminococcus sp.
CCATCATCATGCAGCTGCTGACATATGCACTGCCTCCTCTCGAGCGTATGCGCGATGAGGGAGAAGAGGGAAGAAAGAAGATCGACAAGATCACAGCCTTCGTGGCAATGGTTCTTGCGATATTCATGTCCTTTGCTTATTACCTTACCCTCAAGCACACGACAAATGTTCAGGATGCTGACGGCAACTATGTAGGCAACGCTCTTAAGTATATAACAGGCGGCGAGGGCTTATTTGCAGCCTTCGTTATCATCGCACTGTTCGTTGCGGGCGCACTCATCGTTGTATGGATGGGTAACAGGATAAGCGATAAGGGTATCGGCAACGGTATCTCGATACTCCTCTTTGCGGGTATCGCAGCAAGATTCCCGAATGATGCTGCTCTTCTTTTAAGACTTACAAAGGACAGTATCAAGAACGGATCAAACGGTAAATACCTCTGGATATCACTTGCATATCTTGTATTTATCATCTTCGAGATCGGCTTTATCGTATTCATGAACGAAGCGGAAAGACGTATCCCGATACAGTACGCAAAGCGCGTAGTCGGCAGAAAACAGTACGGCGGACAGAAGACACATATCCCGATAAAGGTTATCATGAGCGGTGTTATGCCTATCATCTTCGCTATGTCGTTTATGTCACTTCCATCACTGGTATTCACTTTTATCAAGCAGAATCCTCACGACGGAAGCTTATATGCAAAGTTCTGCGATTTCTTCAGCACAAGAGGCTGGGGTTACGCTGTGCTTTACTTCCTGCTCGTAATCGCGTTCAACTACTTCTACGTTTCGATACAGTACAATCCTATTGAGATAGCTAACAATCTCCGTCAGTCAAACGGCGGTATCCCCGGTATCAGACCCGGCAAGCCTACATCGGATTATATCCAGAGAGTACTCAACAAGATCTCTCTCGTGGGCGCTATCTTCCTGGGCTTCATCGCAGTCATCCCGATCTTTATGGCAATGGCTGACAGACAGCTCCAGCAGCTTTCAATGGGCGGTACAACAATACTCATCGCAGTATCTGTTGCTCTCGAAACAACAAGAACACTTGAATCACATCTTATGATGCGTCATCATAAGGGCTTCTTACAGTAAAGGAGGACCGTCAATATGAACCTTATCTTTTTAGGCGCTCCAGGCGCAGGAAAGGGTACACAGGCAGAGGTAGTTTCCGAAGCACTGAATATCCCACAGATCTCAACAGGCAATATCCTTCGTGAGGCTGCAAAGAACGGCACAGAGTACGGTCTTAAGGCTAAGGCTGCTATGGACGCAGGCGCTCTCGTTTCAGACGATATCGTTATCGGTATCCTGAAGGAGAGGATCGCAGAGGACGACTGCAAAAACGGTTTCATCCTCGACGGCTTCCCAAGAACGGTGCCTCAGGCAGAAGCTCTTGATAAAATGAACATCCGTATCGACAAGGTAATAGAGATCCACGTTCCCGACGAGACTATCAAGCAGAGAGTTTCGGGCAGAAGAGTCTGCCAGGGCTGCGGAGCTTCATACCACGTTGAGTATAAGCCTACCAAGGTCGAGGGTGTTTGCGATAAGTGCGGCGACAAGACTATCGTTCGCAAGGACGATCAGCCCGAGGTAGTTCTCGAAAGACTCGCAACTTATCACGAAAAAACAGCTCCTCTCAAGGACTATTACGAGAAGCAGGGCAAGCTTGTCACTGTAATCGGTCAGGAAGAGGTAGCAGAAACTTCAAAGCTCACACTGGCAGCAGCAGGAGTAGAGAAGTAATGAGCATAGTCATTAAATCAAAGTCCGAATTGGCCATAATGCGTGAAGCAGGTAGGATTACCTGCGGCGCAATATGGTATGCGGGCGAAAGATTAAAGCCTGGTATGTCAACGCTCGACGTTGATAAGCTGGTCGGCGAGTACTTCGCCCGTCACGGCTGTAGATCATGCTTTAAAGGCCTTTACGGATTTCCGGGTAACGCTTGTATCTCAGTAAATGAGGAAGTTATCCACGGTATCCCCAAGGCAAGCCGCAGGTTAAAAGAAGGAGATATAGTAAGCATCGACACGGGAGCCGCCTATCAGGGCTTCAACGGAGACAGCTGCTGGACCTTCCCTGTGGGTAAAATTTCTGATGAAGCTAAAGCATTGCTTGAGGTAACCGAGGCGAGCCTTCACGAAGGTATCGCACAGGCTCAGGTTGGCGCAAGAATCGGAGATATTTCTCATGCTGTAGAAGAGTATTGTGCTTCACGAGGCTACGGAATCGTAAGAAATTACTGCGGCCACGGAATCGGCAGAGAGGTTCACGAATCACCCGAAGTCCCGAACTGGGGTAAAGCCGGTCACGGACCCAGATTGGTGGCGGGTATGACGATATGTATCGAGCCAATGATAAATGTCAGAGGCGATGATGTAAAAACTCTCAAGGACGGATGGACCGTGGTTACCAAAAATGGTTCACTGTCGGCTCATTTTGAGCACGCTATCGCAATAACTCCTGACGGTCCCGTCATTCTGACACAGCCCTGACGGAGGGAATTATCGTGAAGCTGCTGAAAGGCTCTGTTGTAATAGCGGAGGCAGGACGCGACGGCGGAAAGTATTTCGCAGTCGTGGAAGCCGATGAAAAATATTGCCTTATCGCAGACGGGAAGAGCAGAAAGCTTTCAGCTCCCAAGCGTAAGAATATAAAACATATCCGCGTTACAGACAGTATGATCGATCTAAACGATATAACTGATAAAAAACTCAGGAATACACTGAAGCAGTTCAGTGACGCTGAGTAAAGGAGGTTATGCAAAGTGTCAAAAGAAGATGTAATCGAGGTCGAGGGCGTTGTAACTGACGCTCTGCCCAATGCAATGTTTAAGGTTCAGCTTGAAAACGGACATGAGGTGCTTTCTCATGTATCAGGCAAGCTCAGAATGAATTATATCAGAATCGTACCGGGTGACAAGGTAAAGCTTGAAATGTCACCGTACGACCTTTCAAAAGGCCGTATAACATGGCGCGTTAAGTAAAAATACAGGATATCAGAGATATCCTCTATCCGCTAAAGGAGGTATTTTCAATGAAAGTCAGACCTTCAGTAAAACCTATTTGCGAAAAGTGCAAGGTTATTAAACGTAAAGGCAGAATCATGGTGATCTGCGAAAATCCAAAGCATAAGCAGCGTCAGGGCTAATCCCCGACGCATTAATGGAGGTGCAATTATAATATGGCAAGAATAGCCGGTGTTGACCTTCCCAAGAATAAGAGAATCGAAATCGGTCTCACTTATATCTACGGAATCGGTCGTCAGACTGCAACAAATATCCTCGCAGCAACAGGCGTTGACCCTGACGTAAGAGTTAAGGATCTCGCAGAAGAGGATGTAGCTAAGCTTCGTGATTATATCGACGAGCATTACACAGTAGAGGGTGACCTCCGCCGTGAAGTTGCTCTTAACATCAAGAGACTTGTTGAAATAGGCTGCTACAGAGGCGTTCGTCACCGTAAAGGTCTCCCCGTAAGAGGTCAGAGAACAAAGACAAACGCAAGAACCCGCAAGGGCCCTGTAAAGACTATCGCTAACAAGAAGAAGTAAGGAGGTCATGAGCTTTGGCACAGCAGAAGGGTAAAAAAGTTACTACTGTCAGAAGACGTAGAGAACGTAAGAATATCGAGAGCGGCGCTGTTCATATCCAGTCCACTTTCAATAACACGATCGTTACGATCACAGATACAGCCGGAAACGCTATCTCTTGGGCAAGCGCAGGCGAACTCGGCTTCAGAGGCTCAAAGAAGTCAACTCCTTTCGCAGCTCAGACAGCTGCCGAGACAGCAGCAAAGGCTGCTATGGAGCACGGCCTCAAGAATGTTGAAGTATACGTAAAGGGACCCGGTGCAGGCCGTGAAGCAGCTATCAGAGCACTTCAGACCGTAGGCCTTGAGGTAAGAATGATCAAGGATGTAACACCTATCCCGCATAATGGCTGCCGTCCGCCTAAGAGACGTCGTGTCTGATCAAATTGGAGGTGTATTAATATGGCAGTACAGAAAGAACCAATTCTTAAGAAGTGCAGATATCTGGGAATCAGCCCCGCTGTAATGGGCGTTTCAAAGAAGGAGTCTATCCGTTTCAAGAACGCAAACAACAGAAAGAAGATATCTGAATACGGACTCCAGCTCAAGGAAAAGCAGAAGCTGAAGTTCATCTATGGCGTACTGGAGAAGCAGTTCAGACATTACTTCTCTATCGCTGAGAAAATGGAGGGTAAGGCCGGTGATAATCTTCTCACTGTTCTCGAATCCAGACTTGACAGCGTTGTATACAGAATGGGCCTCGCTCTCACAAGAAGAGAAGCAAGACAGCTCGTTGTACACAGCCACTTTACAGTAAACGGCAAGAAGGTAAACATTCCTTCCTATAGAGTTAAGGTTGGCGACGTTATCGCCCTCAGAGAAAAGGACAGAACTTCCGAAAAGTTCAAGGCTACAGTTGAGGAAACAAAGGACAGACTCGTTCCTGTATGGCTCACAGCTAAAAAGGACGACTTCTCCGCAACAGTAAATCGTCTTCCCCTTGCTGAGGATATTGACTACGAGGTAGCTACTCACCTCATCGTCGAGCTGTACTCCAAGTAATCTGAATAGACTGTTTGGATCAACTCAACTCGAAATAAACATTTATTGCGAAATAGGAGGGTTTTTATGCTGGAAAAGATCAATAAGCCTGATATAGATATTGTCGAGCTTAAAAGTGACGGCAAATACGGCAAATTCGTTTTAGCACCGCTGGAGCGTGGATACGGTATTACACTTGGAAACAGCCTCAGACGTGTGCTGCTCTCCTCACTTCCTGGTGTGGCTGTAACATCTGTAAAGCTTTCGGGCAAGGATGGTACGGTTCACCATGAGTTGTCAACCATTCCTGGCGTTAAAGAAGACGTTACGGAAATAATCCTCAGTATCAAAGGACTGACGGCTAAGCTTTACGGCGAAGGCCCCAAGACAGTGTATATAGAGGCAGAGGGCGAATGCGAGATCACCGCAGGCGATATAAAGACTGATTCAGAGGTAAATATCCTCGATCCCGGTATGCATATCGCTACACTTGGCAAGGACGCTAAGCTCTATATGGAGATCACAATAGACAGAGGCAGAGGCTACGTTTCCGCAGAAAGAAACAAGAAGCAGATCAACCTCCCCGTTGACGTTATCGCCGTAGACAGTATCTATACTCCTGTTCTTAAGGTGAATTACACCGTAGAGGATACACGACTCGGTCAGGTCACCGACTATGATAAGCTTACCATGGAGGTATGGACAGACGGTACAATCTCCGCTAAGGAAGCATTATCACAGGCAGCCAATCTCCTCAACGAGCATCTGAAGCTGTTCATCGACCTCTC
>NZ_CAMKRR010000147.1 GCF_946415235.1 uncultured Ruminococcus sp.
AGCGTTTATACAGTTCCCGGCGATGTTGTGATATACGGATATAAGAATTCAACTGCGGAAGCATATGCAAAAAAATACAACCGAGAGTTTATAGCCTTTGACACATCAACTGATACTCCCGGAGATATTAATTGTGATGGTACTGTAAGCATTGCAGACTTAGTTTCACTTCAAAACTTCCTACTTGGCAGAACAAAAACTCTTGGCAACTGGAAGAACGCCGATCTATGTAAGGACGACCGTCTTGATGTTTTTGATATGGTACTCATGCGTAGACTTCTGATTGAAAAAATGAATTGATTCTTCTTATCTGCACAAGAAGAATGATGTTTGTATTTATAGGGACAACAGATAATCACGGCGGCGCAGCAATGCGCCGCTGCTCTTATTTTCATATGCTACTGAAATTATTCTAAAAGAGATCAATGATAGTCAGAAATAGGTTATATTTGTTGCATAAGCAACATTTCGCGGTAGTAAATACAACTTTATGTGGAATACAACTCATTTCAGTATTGATTAAAGGCTATAAATCGCCAAATACATAGATTACAAATTATGGAGTAAACAAGCTGTCACTACGGAGAATAGCCTTATATCTGCTTTGGATTATGTATAAAGGCAACGATATTTCAGTTGCCATTGTATGCCATTCCAGCGTTAGCCACTAAGTATTCCGTGTGGAATTTCGTGTGGAATAGGTCTGAAAAACGCCTATTTTACGTGCATTTTGTTTCGACTTTCTGAAATCATCTTCATATCACAGACAAAAAGAAAAATGGCTGAATCACGCTATTCTACGCAATACAGCCATTCTTCTCATTTACCATTCTGGCGGACAGAGAGGGATTCGAACCCTCGATACGCTATTAACGTATACACGAGTTCCAGTCTGCTTGGAAATAAGAATAGTAAGAAACGATGTATCATTATTTTGCCTATTTTTAGCGGTCTACACGTTTTGAAAACTTGAAAGAGAGTGATAAAAACATTCATAAATGTCGTAGTAGTGTCGTAGTAATCAAAGCTTGAGCTGCTTTTTCAGCACATCGATGTCATTGTGAACGTAAATCGAAGCTGTTATAGAAATGTCAGCGTGTCCCATGACCTTCTGAATGGTGTAAATATCAACACCTTCCTCTCTGCGGAGAGTTCCGTAGGTGTGTCTGAGCTCGTGCGGAGTAAGCTCAGGGACTCCTGTTGCAGCACTCATTTTTTTCATAAAATCGTGAAAGTGCTTTGAATATGTTGCAGGGGACATTATTCCGTCATTACCTATGACGTATTCGTTGTCACTCTGGAACTTCTTCAAGTACTTTCCAAAATCGGCAGAGAAGGGGACTATCCGGTCTGAGGTAGCTGACTTTGGTTTGTCAACGACGATCTTCCCTTTAGTCTGGACCACAGCTCGCTGGACGTGAAGGGTATTCTCTTCAAAATCGATATCTTCCCATTTCAGTCCAAGCAGTTCAGAACGCCGCAGACCCGTGTTCAAATACAGAACTATATCAAGTCGCCAGCAATGCCGAGCATATTTTTCAGCAGTTTCAGCTTGTTCCTTAGTCCAGACATGCTTTACAGCTGCATCTGAGACGTGTTGAAATCTGATGTTTTTGACAGGATTCTTATAGCACAGATCGTTGTCGATCGCAGCATCAAACATTGATTTCAGTATGAGCTTGTGCTTATCCAGAGTGGACTTAGCAAGTGGTTCACCGGAATCGCTCCTGACGGTGTTGAAGTACTTCTGGATGTCTATCTGCTGTATATCCATAAGGTGAGCTTTGCCGAAATAGGGGATAAGGTACTTGTCGATATTCGACTTATATGTGAAGTGATAGGTGTGGTCTTTGACTACACCTTTTTTGAATGTGTCAAGCCACTTGTTCGCCCACTTCTCGAAAGTCATTACTGAGGGTTCAGGGAGCTCTCCTGTAGCCTTGTAGACAGCCTGATCTATCTTGTACTGCTCTGCTTTCGCTTTGGCATCGGCTTTGCTGACGGAGCTGTAGAAGCTCTTGCGGATCAGTTTGCCGTTGAAGTCTTTCCCTATAGTTACTTTGACTTCATAGAGACCGTCTGCACGGTTTGGAGTTTCTTTTCTTGGTCGTCCCATATAAGCACCTCCTGACATATCAACTCTTTTCCTCGTCGGTATTACCAGTACCGTGGGGGATTTTTTATAACAACATTTTTATTTTATTTATTCTTTCAAAATCGGCTGGATTTGTTCCATTATCTTCAATAATACAATTTTCTAAACATTTTATAGCTTCTGTATATTGCTTTTCTGCCTCGTAAATATTAGCAAATTTTGAAAAGATTTGCCAAGGTGTATAAGCAGGTCGCCCTTTAATCATTGTGCGTTCACTATATGCATAATGGTAAATAGTTGGAATAGGAACAGGTAATTCTCTATATTTTTCAAAGTATGTAATTGCTAAAGGGCGATCAGAAGCGTACATTCTTGCGTATGTCATTGCAACCGCTAAATTGTCAAGTGACTCATTAGATTCTTTATAAAGATTAATAATAATACTATTGATTATTTTTCTGCAAGAACCAATAACCGATTCAGTTGAACTTGACATAAGAATTGAACGCTCAGAACTATCATATTCGCTGAAACAAACATGAAGGAAATGATATAAGAATTTGCGTTCTTCATCAGACAGAGCGTATTTTTCTTCACAAATTTGGCAAACTAAGGAATCGTTTGTAGAAAATGTCAAATTACAACATATGCATCTTTCCATATTATTATCCTCTTAATTGTTCAAATAATAATTTGCTATTCTATTAGTAACCGTACAGTTCTGATAAAGCATAACCTGTCATATAGCTGTATACTTTAGCATCTACTATTCTATAATTTCTATTGGTAATGTAATAGAAGTCCGATTTGGAATGTGCTAAGGAAGCTTCTGCCATTGGAATGCTGATTCCAAAACACTCCGCATAGTCTTCCACTGTAGAAAGATTATAGCCTTTAACAAGTTGAATAGGACAGAGTATATTTCTCGCAAAACAATTAGCTTCCTTATCAGCAACTTCATTATCTTCTTTATGCTCTAATCTTATATGCCCGAGTTCATGTGCCAGTGTAAAGCGGATAGTTTTTTCATCTTTCAAATCATTAAAATATATAATATGATTTCTTGATTTTAAATCTGAAACTGTAAAGCCAAATTCACTTTGAGCGATATTATAAGTAAATTCGTTATGAGAACATTTTAAATATTTTGCTGCCTGAGAGTATGTTTTTAAAACTATGTCACCTGACTCAGAGAGTAATTCAAATATATTTATCTGAGGGAAACTACCATTGTAGTATGACAATTCGTCATACGCCACATTTGTTGCATATTTATAGTCAGGCTCAGTTCTCATCAAATTCCTCCTTAAGCATTGCCTTAGCCATATCTATAAGAAGTTTTCTGTTTTCAGGTGGGAGTTTTTTTGCATTTCTATTTAGTAAAATAAGATCTTGATCAGATTCGACAGAGTTTTTAATTATTTCATCAGAAGAATCATCATTAATTCTATTGGATATAAGGTAATCAACCGATGTTCCAAAGTATTCAGCGAGTTTTAAAAGAGTTTCATAATCAGCTTCTCTTTTACCTAACTCATAATTATTATATGTTTGCCTTGATATATTTAATTCTCTTGCTACCGTAGCCTGAGATACACCTTTTGCTTCTCTGAGCTGTTTAAGATTCAACATATAAGCACCTCCTTCTTATAAAATATTATAGCAACTATTTGTTGACCTGTCAACAACTTGAAGCAATGTAAACAAAAAGTTGATATAAAATTGGCTAAAATGCAGAAATGTAATCAAACTGTTGACAGCGACAAAATGATGTGCTAAAATGATGTTGTCAACAAATTGAGGACAAAACAATGAGGCAGGAGGTGAAATAATGCCACGAGATTATTTGAAGGAGCTCCGCGAAGAACGAAATATGTCTATGCAGTTAGTAGCTGATAGAATCGGCATCTCACGTCAGTATTATCAACTTATTGAAGCAGGTGAGAGACAGAAAAAAATGGACATTACACTTGTAATTGCTCTATCTAATTTGTTTGACGTAGCTCCTGAATTGATTATTAATCAAGAACAAAAAAATATTGAAACGGAGGAAATTAAAAATGAATGATATCATCAAAATAAGCAACAACAACGGCAGCCTTACAGTATCAAGCGTACAGGTTGCGGAGAACTTTGGGAAACAGCACAAAGATGTGCTGAAAGCTATTGAGAACATCAGAGCGCAGAATTGCGCTGTGACCCAGATGTTCATAGAATCGGCTTATCAGGCAGGTACAGGAAAGTCTTACAAGTCCTATGAAATGACAAGAGACGGTTTCACACTGCTTGCAATGGGATTCACCGGTAAGGCAGCCCTTGAATGGAAACTTAAGTACATAGAAGCTTTCAATCTTATGGAACATCAGCTGAAATCTCAGCAGAAGCACCTTAACGCACTTGAAACACAGGCAAGGGCTGACAGAGCTGCCGCCATGAGAATAAACGCTGAGAACCGCCGCTTGAAACTGCTTTTCGACAATCCTCAGTGGAAGGACATGCAGCTTTCGGGCATCGGCATCGAAACGCTCGGACTTAAAAAGATTGAGGCGGCAACAGGTATCGATGTTGGAAATGCACTTCCTCAAACTGAAAAGACATGGAGCGCTACAGAGATCGGTAACGCTTTCGGAGTGTCTTCAATGGCTATTGGCAAGAAAGCTAATGCTCTTGGTCTTAAGACTGAGCAGAATGGTATTTTCGTTCTGGATAAGTCAAGACACAGCAACAAAGAAGTATCGACCTTCCGCTACAACAGGAACGGCGTTGAAGCTCTTGCAAAAGCCTTAGGGATAGGTAAATATCAACTTAATTAAAAAGGAGGTATCACTATGACAAGCACAGAGAAAATCAGAGAGTTTATAGCACAGGACACTGACAAGCTCGCTGAGATCGTTGAGGAGCATCCCTTCCAGATACCCGTCAAGGTCATCGCAGAGTGGTGGCATTGTTCAGAGGACAGCGTCCGCAATGCGATTATACAGCATGGCTTTCTTGGTATAGCTCAGAAGCGCCCCGGTAAGCTCAATGCTGGCTTCGTTATTCCAACAGGCCACTTTGTGCGCTGGTGGTGCTGTCAGTTCGGAGTGCAGTGATATGGGGAAGATAATGGCAGTGCTGCTGCTTGCCTACGGACTGCTCTCCCTGGTGGACTACATCGGGCAGTTCCGGAGCTGGACAAG
>NZ_CAMKRR010000148.1 GCF_946415235.1 uncultured Ruminococcus sp.
AATCTCAAGGGTCGTTTTTCTTTTCTTCGCATTGTTCAATTTTCAAGATGCTGTTGTGTCTGCCCGAAGGCTGTTGTCCTCAGGCGACTTAATTATTATATCACGCCGTACAGCGTTTGTCAACTAAAAGAATCCAAGTCATTTTTTGCAATTTTTAGTCATGTTTTACAATCTATGCTATTTCATATATTCATACAGGAATCTCGCAGCAAAAATAAGCGCCATTGCCGAAAAGACCGCCGCTATAGTTATATGGCTTTGCAGGTCTTTTTCAAACTTGAACCTCTTGGGGCCTTTGGGGTCGCAGAGGATAATATGAGTGGAGCCCTCTTTCATCGGCTCGCTGTAGCCTGCCTTGTCATCCTCCTCATAGCTTTTGCCGCTGACGCTATAACGCATCGTATGTATGTAAGCGCCCGAGGGCTTGCCCTTTCTCGGAGGAGCTTCCCTTACTCCGATAACTTCCGCTTTGGTCGCGACGCCGTACTTTTTCAGGTACAGCAGCCTGCAAAGATACACGCCGCCCGCTATAGCTATTGCCAGTCCCACACAGGCAAGTATAAGATATTGCATTTTATCACCTCGTATGCAATGATAGCATTTTTTCGGCGGTTTGTCAATGAAAAAGGCGGACAAAAAGTCCGCCTTTACAAATATGTATTACCCGTATTTATGCGTTGATATCTTCTTTTTCTGTATAGCCCCTTGCTTTATCGGGGTACAGGCTCTCTGCGAACTTGTATATCTGCATTATATCAAGCTTGTCCGCTTCGTTGTACATCAGCTTTTTCATTTCTTTTTCTCCGATAAATGAAGTGAGCTTATAACAGTCATTTATCCCCCTCATGCTGTGATCAAACATTATCACCATCATATGGCGGATGCCGCCTCTTGCGTGATACTTTCTCACCGTGTAGCTGAAAGTATCAATACGCTCAAGATCTATCTTCCATTTATAAAAAAAGCTTCTGCACCTGATGATCTTCCCTTCGCCGTACTCAACAACAGTCCCCTGACAGTATACGAATAATAATGCGGCGAGACCTGCCAGTACACATATATAAAAGCCTAATTCATTCAGATACCCCGAAATAACGAACATGACCGCTACCCATATAATCGCGGATATGATATACACGATCGTCGGTGTGTATGATACCTTTATTTTTTTCATTATAATACCTCATATCATTTTCGTAAAAAGCGGACAGCACGAACTGTCCGCTTTTATCATTTTTCACGGGCGGATAGTATCCGCTCCTGCATATGGTTTCATGTTTATTTTAATATAAGATACGGAACTGTATTATTTTTTTGAACCTTTTCGATAATTGCATTTATCACAAAGAACTTGTAAATTACTTTCAACTGTTTTTCCGCCATTCTTAATCGCAACTATATGGTCAACATGAAGTCCGACTTCATCTGGCATATACTTGCCACATTTCTGACAGGTATAATTATCACGCTTCATGATACTTTGCCTTAGTTCTTTTGTCATCAATTTCCTTTGATTCTTAGCAAAAAACTTTTGGCGTGTTGTTTCAAAATCAATTTCTTCAAGTTCATCGTATACTTCAAGCAATTGTTTTAATGTAAGTTTACATACATATTCCTTATTTTTAACAGTATAGGCGTGTTTTTGATAGTATTCTTGTTTGTATCGTGTTTGTTTACGAAAGAAAACATAATGATATATTTTATACTCGTTGCTATTAACCGTATTTTTCATATCATTATATATTTGTGTCTTGCGTTCCTTGCCAAAGCGCGTAGTTTCTAATATAGCTTTACAGTCATTATCCCATTTGTTTAAAATATCATTGCAATGCTTCGCTGCGTCATAATCTTTATTATCAATCACCCATTGATCTATGCACTCTTCATACGAAGGCTGCTTACGCCCAGATATATCAATTGAACGTTTTATAACTGGGTATGTAAACGGATTAGTGTGACTACTGATTATTATAAATAATACAACCCCAAGTACGATTGCAGCAACTACAATAAAAATACACAACAATATAATAATACTATCCATAGCGTTCCCCTTGTATTTCGACGCCCACAGCCTAAAGCTAACTGCTAAAGGCTAATGGCTAACAGCTAAGCTTATGCCATGAGCTTTACCATTACTGCCTTCTGAGCGTGGAGACGGTTCTCGGCCTCCTCGAATATCTCGTTTGCGTGAGCCTCGAATACCTTCTCTGTGATCTCCTCCTCACGGTGTGCGGGGAGGCAGTGGAGCACCATTGCGTCTGCCTTTGCCTGAGCCATGAGCTCATCATTGATCTGATAGCCTGCGAATGCCTTTCTGCGCTTCTCGGCTTCGCCCTCCTGACCCATGGAAGCCCATACGTCGGTGATGAGCACATCTGCATTCTTTGCAGCCTGCATAGGCTTGTCTGTCAGCTCAAACTTGCTGCCGCAGCCCTTTGCAAAGTCAAGTATCTCCTTGGGCGGCTGATAGTCATTCGGGCAGGCGATAGCTACGCTCATGCCTACCTTTAAGCAACCAACGATAAGGGAGTTAGCCATATTGTTTCCGTCGCCGATAAAGCACATTTTAAGTCCGTCAAAGCTGCCCTTGAACTCGCGGATAGTCATAAGGTCAGCCAGTACCTGACAAGGGTGGCAGAAGTCCGTAAGTCCGTTGATTATCGGGATTGAGCCGTACTTAGCGAGATCCTCGACCTCCTTCTGCTCAAATGTACGGATCATTATACCGTCAAGGTATCGTGAGAGAACTCTTGCAGTATCCTGTACGGGCTCTCCGCGGCCTATCTGAAGGTCATTGGACGAGAGGAACAGCGGATATCCGCCAAGCTGGTACATACCTGTCTCAAAAGAAACTCTTGTACGTGTGGAAGCCTTCTGGAATATCATTCCGAGGGTCTTTCCCTTGAGGTGGGGGTGCGGGATACCGTGCTTGAGCTCATACTTGAGCTGGTCTGCAAGGTTGAGTATCTCGATGATCTCCTCTGTGCTGAGATCAAGCATTTTAAGTAAGTGTTTCATATTATTTATCCTTCCGATCTGTCAATTCTTTTTATTACTTGTTCATTTCACCGAACGCTCTGTCTATCGCCACAGCAAAAAGCGCTATATAATCGTCAAACGCCTTGTTGTCTATGTCGAAATGGTACTGCATCTCTCCGTTCACGCCCAAAAGGCTCTGGATACTTCCGACGTTCGCTTCATTCAGGACTACATCGAAATTCTTTCTGTCCTTACTGGTTATCTCGAACCGCATGGTCTTGTTTTTGGCGGTTATGGTCGGATTGAGGAACAATGAAGTACATTCCATCGACATAAATACGTTATCATTAAGGATTATTGTAAAAAACGGTCGTTTGGAGTCACCTGTCTGAACGAGGGTGTAGAGGTTGTAATTGCTGGCGTCCATCAGGTTATAGCGGGCTCCGAAGCCTTTTTTCTTGATGCTGTAGATAAGACGACCCGTCTTGTCCTGAACGGTATACTTACCGCCCTTTCCAACTACCTGAAACTCCATAATTTATTCCTCCAGTATCTCTATCAGAATTTTCAGTCCGTCCTTTAGCTCGTCGTATGAGATCGTCAGTGGAGGAAGAAGTCTTACCTTCTCTTTGGCAGTCAGAACGAGAAGTCCCCTGTCGAGAGCCTTCTGTGCGACATCATGGGCATCCTTGCTTTTCAGCTTTACGCCTATCATAAGTCCGAGACCGGTTATTGACTCGACCTCGCCGCACTTTCCGAGCTCGCTCTTTATGAACTCGCTCTTTTTCGTCACCTCTTCAAGGAAACCGTCGCCTCCGACCCTGTCAAGGACAGCGAGGCCGCCTGCACAGGCAATGGGATTTCCGCCGAATGTAGAGCCGTGAGTACCTGCTGTGAGGACTCCGCTGCACTTCTCGTTCACAAGACAGGCGCCCATAGGCAATCCGCCTGCGATACCCTTTGCAAGTGTGGTGATATCCGCTTTTTTGCCAAAGTGTTCTCCTGCAAGGAATTTACCCGTCCTGCCTACGCCCGTCTGGACTTCATCGGCGATAACGAGTATATCCTTCTGCGCGCACAGTTCGTAAACAGCGTCAACAAATTCCTGACCGAGAACGTTGACGCCGCCCTCTCCCTGTACATATTCGAGCATTACCGCGCAAACGGTATCGTCCAGCTTCGCTTTGAGGTCGGCGATATCATTTGCGGTCACGTTTACGAAACCTTCCACGAACGGAAAGAAATAGTTGTGGAACACATCCTGACCCGTTGCGGAAAGAGTAGCGATAGTCCTGCCGTGGAAGGAATTCACAAGGGTGATTATGGTATGCCTGCCCTTGCCGTATTTATCGAAGCTGTACTTCCTTGCCACCTTTATGGCGCACTCGTTTGCCTCTGCGCCGCTGTTACAGAAAAATACGGATTTGTATCCCGAGATACCGCATAATTTTTCGGCAAAATCCGCCTGTACCTTAGTGTAGTAGTAATTTGAGCTGTGCTGGAGAGTCCTTACCTGAGTGCATACAGCGTCAGCCCACTTTTCATCGCAGTATCCGAGAGAATTGGTACCTATCCCGCTTCCGAAGTCGATATATTCCGTGCCGTTCTCGTCCTTACAGCGTCTGCCGCTTCCCTTTTCCATGACCAGTGGATAGCGTCCGTAGGACTGCATAACGTGCGAGTTGAATTTATCTATTGTATTCATAACGTCCTCCTTGGGGCAGACTGCCATGGACTTTATCAGACACACTATTATTATAGCGCTGAAAGGCAGTCAAAATCAATCAATTAAGATTTTTTATAAGTAAATTTTTTGTATACAAGTAAATTATTTTACAAGCGGTAGCTCTATCACACGAACTGAGTGCCTATTCCTTCATTGGAAAGTATCTCTATGAGGATAGAGTGAGGTACTCTTCCGTCGATGATAACGGTCTTTCTTACGCCTCGTCTGACAGCTTCAACGCAGCAGTCGATCTTGGGGATCATACCGCCTGAGATTATGCCCTGTCTCTTGAGGAAAGGCACTTCGCTGACATTTACCTCGGGGATAAGAGTTGACGGGTCGTCCTTATCGCGGAGAAGTCCTGCGATATCGGTCATGAGTATGAGATTTTCCGCGCCAAGCTCTGCTGCTATCCTTGCAGCGGCAGTGTCGGCGTTGATATTGTATGTATTTCCCTCGCTGTCAGTGGCAACTGTAGCGATAACGGGGATATTTCCGTTTGCAAGAGCGTCTGTGATAGGCTTTGTGTTGACCTTTGTTATCTCGCCTACCCAGCCCAGGT
>NZ_CAMKRR010000149.1 GCF_946415235.1 uncultured Ruminococcus sp.
ACGCTGATACTGTAAAGGCATTATCATTGTAATGAATGATGTAACATATTGTCGCCCATATTTGGGCGACATTTCGATTTATACATTTATTATATACATCTTTAGATATAAATATAGTCTCCCCGTTAAGGGATATTTGTCTATAATACGTAATATCTTAGTACTCTATCTGAAAATAATCAAGATACGCCTTGAAGCGGTCCTGTGCTGTCAGTACGGTATCTGTCAGCCAGCCGCGTTCTTGTTCCCAGTTCTTGAGTCCGCGATAATAGAACATCTTCAGGTCATCTGATATGATGAATGGGACTATATCATGCCGCAGGCACTCCTTCAGCATAATAAGCCTGCCGACTCTGCCATTACCGTCCTGGAACGGATGTATGGATTCAAACCGATAGTGAAAGTCTATTATATCCTCAAGAGTGACAGCTTTAAGGTCACTGTATTGTGATAGAAGCTTTTTCATTTTTAAAGGTACCTCATCAGGTGATACCGTTACTTCACCGCCTACTTCGTTGGCAAACTTCTTATATTTTCCTACCGCAAACCAATCCTTCCTGCTATCTGCAGTACCTGTTTTCAGTATCTTGTGCAGTTCCTTGATAAAGGCTTCTGTAAGCGGTTTTTCAGCGTTCTCAATAACATAGTCAATGCAGTGGAAGTGATTGACAGTCTCGACGATGTCATCAGCATTCACTGCTTCATTTTCAAGACCGATAGTGTTCGTCTCAAAGATATAACGCGTCTGGTCGTGTGTAAGACGGCTGCCTTCGATATGGTTAGAGTTATAGGTCAGCTCGATTTGCAGTTTATGGTAGATACCGCCGTGCAGGTTGCTTCGCTTCTGTTCGCGCAGTATCTGAAGAAGAGTCTCCGCCTGTTTAAGCTTACGGCGTCCAGGTCTTACAGCATCGGCAGGAATTTTCCATGTTTTGCCGATAAGTTCAGCTCCGTCTATTCTACCCTCAGCGCAGTAATTACGTACTGTCCTTTCGGATATCCCCCATAATTCAGCCATTTCGGCTACACTTTTGTATGCCACACTACCACCTCCTTTGTTCTATTATATCATATTATCGGCAAGAAATCAACGTGATTTTATAGAAATTCTTGCCGATAGCTATCGATATAATAACCACTTATACCACTTTTTTCACGCAAAAAGATTTTTCTGAGATAGTATCCAATATATTGCCAAAAGCTATTCTGTGTGCTATAATGAGAAAAAATAACGGGAAGTGATAATGTGAAAGTATATATTCAATGCGGAAATAACGGTCTGCCGTACAATATTAACACTTTTTCAGCTATGCTCGGCTTTCAGCAAATGGGAATTGAAACTACTCTTTTCACTGATAAAGAAGATTTAATAAATGCAGAAATTACCGATATTGTAGTCGGCGGAGTAGGCAGAGTAAAACAGTTCCTTGAAAATAAAGGAATAACAGTGAACGATATTGACTATCCGGAAAGTCTTTCTGAATTTTACGGTCGAAAGATATGGGGAAGTACATCCGATACATTTCTTGCCGAGAATAATAACTTTCCGTTATTCGTAAAGCCTAAACAAGGGAAACTGTTTACAGGTTTTATTTGCAATAGTGAAACCGATATTGCAGGACGCTTTTCACCTGAAGAAAGTATTCCTGTTTATTGCAGCGAAATCAGGAATATCATTACTGAGTGGCGCTGCTTTGTAAGATACGGTGAAATATTGGATATTCGGCGTTACAAAGGCGAACTTGGAAGGATTTATTCGTTTCAAAAAGTCAAGGAAATGATTTCATCGTACTCTGATGCTCCCGCAGCATATTCACTCGATTTGGGAATCACATCAGAAGGAGATACTCTAATCGTTGAAGTGAACGATGGATACGCACTTGGCAGTTACGGACTTGATCCGCTGCTGTACGCCAAACTCCTATCCGCCCGATGGGCTGAACTTACCGGAACAGAAGATGAATGTGCTTTTGATATAAGATAAGAATAACATATACACGCAGCAAAACTTGTTTTATTCCGTAAAAGACATTGAGAGGAGGCTGTGCCGTGTATTATATAATGAACAAAGACCGTATCATCGCAGAATTTGACTATATCACCAATGAACTCGGCACCGCTGTGCCTAAGCTTGTATCCGGCAGTCTTCCTGAGATATACGGATATACGAAACTGAAAAGCTGGCTTGAGACTCGCCGAAATGGGAAACGCCGTACAGATATCGCACGATTGCTGCGAAATCTTGGGATGACCGATATCAAGAGCTTTATCGACATCTCCCTCGGGCTGACTCTTACAGATACGCTGTTGGTAAAGGAAGAGCATTCCGATAGTACATGGAACGATGTGAACCTTTATGACAACGAGTTCAGTGAGATAGTATCACAGACCGCTTTTATGGGTGGTATATCCGACCTGAACTTTAAAATACCTGCGCCTGAATATGGCTCTGACGGAAATCTTTCCAAGTGCTGGGTACGACGTACTGACGGAGTATACCTTCTCAAAGGCGGCACAAAAGGATTCAACGGTGCCGGATATGAACCATACTCCGAATTCTTTGTCTCACAGCTTGAAAATGCTCTCGGCATTGAGCATATCGAATATGACCTTGACAACTATCATGACCGCATCGTTAGTTCCTGCAAGCTTGTAACTTCAAAAGAAGTTATCATGATACCATCGGTGTATTATTTCAAGAACTGCTCTGAATTGCCTGAATACCTTGATATTGCTGATAAGCTTGGTGCAGGTGAAAGACTACGTGATATGCTTGTCCTCGATGCCCTGACCTGTAACTATGACAGGCATCTTAACAACATACAATTCCTTGTTGATTCTGACACGTATGAGATTATAAGCCTTGCTCCTGTATTTGATAACGGCATGGGACTTTGTAGCCATTGTAAGGATGAAACAACAAAAGCCTTCATAGACTATGGAAACAACCATGTTCCGTTTGCTTATTACAGCTTTGACGATCATATTCCTTAGCTTATGAGCAAGGATATGTATAAGCGTATTTACGACATCAGGGACTTTAGCTTTGTAAACCATACGGATTATCCTGTCTCTGCTGAAAGATTTTCAGCACTTAATGGCTTTATCCGACACAGGATAAAGCGATTGCTTGAACTTTATAACGAATAAAAACTGTCAGGAAAGATAAGAGCCTTGCCCCGTTTGGGGCAAGGCTTATTTTATAATAACACTTTAATTGATAACATCATTTTTCTTTCGGTCAGATAGTAAAGTCAATCCCAACACAAATACCAATCCGCCAAGAATAATAAAGCCTCCCCATATGATATTCCAGTACCATGCAGTCGTGTCAAACATTCTGCAGAGAAGCTCATGCCAGAATTCAAGACCTGCCGCTATAGCAAAAAGGTCGAAAAGGAGATAAGCACCGCCGCACAGATATATCCATCTCCACCAGTAATTATGACGTCTTTCTTTGAAAAATACGGCTATTCCAAGCATACAGAAACCTGCAAGTATTATCATAATAGCATAATATAATACGCCTCTGCTTTCCATTATCCCGAGCCAGAATTCAGCATAGGCTTTTCTGTCAAGTATTCCCCATATTCTGTGCAGGTGAAAGATTCCGAAGAAAAGAAAAAACAACGGTTCAAACCAGTATATCTTCTTCATGATCATCACGCTCCATATTCATAGTAAAAATCGGAGTCCAAGCACTTCCTTAGCCCACTGATAGAGCTGCTCGACAGACTCTGAACCATCATTCACCTTGCAGGGAATACCCGATGCAACACATTCAGTCTGTATCCGCTGTGCAAAGAGAGTATCTCGCTGCATCCAGTTATCAAAGGCTTTTTCCTTATCAGAACAGCCTTCAAGAACATAAGGCACCCATTCACGCTCTCTGTAATGAGATATCTGAAACTCAGACGATGGGATAATTGTGACATATACGTCTGCCGTGTATTTCTTCATGACCTCTGGCGTGTATGCTGCGCCTTCAGTAATGATCAGGTCTTCCTCTATTCTGCTTATCATATCAAATACAAACGGTGCAATATCCCTGTATATCACAAATTCCTCTTTGCATTGTTCTTCCGGCTCTCTCATCCATATCTCCTCAGGAGACATCTGCTGTATCGCCTTGCAGACTGCACTTCCATTATCTGCTGCCTGCTTTATCAGTTCACTGAGATGATCGTCAACTTTGAAATAGTAAGCACCGTATTCCTGTGCGATACGCTCTGCAACAGTACTCTTTCCGCTGCACGGTGAGCCGCCAATAATCAGAAGCTTTTTACTCACAATCATATTCTCCTTTCACTCACCGCCATATCCGTACTTTATGGAAACAGCCGTTTTACATATCATAGCATAGGAACATAAAAAAGTCAATTAAGGCAAAAATGTCCCCACAGCCGAAACTGTGAGGACTCGTTTTTACGACAACTTAAAAATATACCTGTGGTTTACTTGCTTTTTCCGAAAAGCTGTGATATAATACAGGTAAAGTCAGAACAGGAACGGTCGTAGGATGACCACTGTAGCAAGAATTATTTTGAAAGGAGTAACCCGAAATGAACGCATTTGCTATGTCTTATCTGTATAGCGAAACATTACTTAGTCTCAGCCTCGAACTGGAAGAGACTCTTATTGTGCTGCATACAGAACATAGTGCAAATGATACGGTCATTTAGGGACTTGATTTCAGTATAGATCCTTGAATAGCCAGATATAGCACCGTCTGTATGCAGCAGACGGTGTTTTTTCATGCCCGCATGATGGAATTTTGGCATACATCCCTGCCTAAGAAGCAGGTTTTTGCGAGTTCGAATCTCGCTGCGGGTACCATATGCTCTCGTAGCCCAATGGCAGAGGCAACGGACTTAAAATCCGTATAGTATGAGTTCGAATCTCATCGGGAGCACTTACTTTGTCAAGGATCATATACTGAAAGGAGTTGCTGAAAATGCCTATCATTGATGTAAAAGCAACAGGCAATAATATAAAAAACATAATAAAGTCTAAAGGCTTCAAGATATCCGATGTGCAGGCCCGGTGCGGATTCAATACTCCGCAGGCAATATTTAAGTGGATGCGCGGGGACGCTGTTCCCACTATCGATAACCTGATAATACTGGCGGATATGTTTGATGTGCCGATAGATAAGATAATAATCGTCACCCGTATATAGGTGACGAAATATGGGTAAGTATGCGTAGTTGGCGAACGCAGCAGACTGTAAATCTGCCACCCTTGCGGTAAACATCGCAGGTTC
>NZ_CAMKRR010000150.1 GCF_946415235.1 uncultured Ruminococcus sp.
GTCAGCAGCAGAACAATGACTGGAATAACTGGAACAACGGTCAGCAGCAGAACAATGACTGGAATAACTGGAATGTAAATAACTGGAATAACCAGAACCAGCAGCAGAATAACGGCTGGGACAACTGGAACAATCAGAACAACGGCTGGAACAATAACAACTGGAACAACAATAACAACAATAACGGCTGGTACAACTGGGATGTAAACAACTGGAACAACCAGAACCAGCAGAATAACGGCTGGGACAGCTGGAACAATAACAACGGCTGGAATAACCAGAATCAGCAGCAGAATAACGGCTGGGACAACTGGAACAATAACAACGGCTGGAATAACCAGAATCAGCAGCAGAATAACGACTGGAACAACTGGAACAACGGTCAGCAGCAGAACAATACGAGCTCACAGGGCGACGGCTTCAAGAATGCATTTGCAAGCTACTTCAAGATCGGTACATCCGTAAGTCCTCACGAGCTCGGCAGCGGCGCTGAATTCCTCAAGAAGAACTACAGCTCCATTACTCCCGAGAATGAGCTCAAGCCCGACAGCATACTCGATCAGTCAGCTTGTCAGCAGAGAGGCAACAACACCAATACTCAGATAAGCCTCAGCAGAGCAGCTCAGACTCTTAAGTTCTGCGAGGAGAACGGCATCGCTCTCCGCGGTCATACATTCGTATGGTACAGCCAGACTCCCGACTGGTTCTTCCGTGAGAACTTCTCACAGAACGGCGCATATGTTTCAAAGGATATCATGAATCAGCGTCTCGAAAGCATGATAAAGAATACTTTCGCAGCTCTCAAGTCAGAGTATCCTAACCTTGAAGTATACTCATACGACGTCTGCAACGAACTCTTCCTCAATGACGGCGGCGGAATGAGAGGCGCTGACAACTCCAACTGGGTAAGAGTTTACGGCGATGACAGCTTCGTTATCAACGCATTCAAGTACGCAAGGCAGTATGCTCCCGCAGGCTGCAAGCTCTATCTCAACGACTATAACGAGTACATTCCAGCAAAGACAAACGATATCTACAACATGGCAATGAAGCTCAAGGAGCTCGGCTATATCGACGGTATCGGTATGCAGTCGCATCTTGATACAAAATATCCCGATGCAAATACATACGAGACAGCTCTCAAGAAGTTCCTCAGCACAGGTCTTGAGGTACAGATCACAGAGCTTGACATCACCTGCAGCAATTCACAGGAACAGGCAGACCTCTACGAGAAGATCTTCAAGCTCGCAATGGCTAACTCAGCACAGATCCCTGCTGTTACCATCTGGGGCACACAGGACAGCGTAAGCTGGAGATCATCACAGAATCCACTCCTGTTCACAAACGGCTATCAGCCTAAGCCTGCTTATGAAAAGGTCATAGCTCTCACAAAGTGAAGCTGAACTCCATTTCATAATGCTTATATATATTTATTTAAAGTCACAGGTTCTCAAAAGGCCTGTGGCTTTTTTTATGAGCCCCTGTTTTCAGCCATACCCAAGGTTTGAGTAAAATAATTAATTCAGCAATAAAAATCGCATTTCTTTGTGAATGGTGTGTAAAAATTTCAAACTCAGTTGACATACGTTTGTCAGTATGATACAATAACTATAGGATATTATTTGGAAAGGTTGTCATATAAAATGGATAAAAATATTATTATTGACGAACTTAAAAACAAAAATGAGATCCAACCAGAAGAATTCGACGGAACATACCGATCTGTAAACAAAGCCATAGAATGCTATTCAAAGCTGAGAAAGACCAGCATCATTGATTTCCATGACCTTGAACTGCTGTACTCGCTCTCTCTCGGAGTATGGAAAAACGACAGATCAGACCTTAAGACCCGTATTCAGAAATGCCATATGCTCCACAACGATAAACGTGAGCTCGAGCTTGAGCTCGACAAGATATGGAGCAACGGTTCGAGAATGCTGTTCAGCCACCTCGTTGAAAAGCAGGAAATGGAATTCCTTACAGCTCCGTTTTCGTTCAGAGAATCTCTCGTCGCGGAAAAAGATGAAGCGATACAGTTCTTTTTCAAGATGTGTATAAATCTCTCAGGACTCGAAAGCGATAACAAGATACTCGTTACGGCTCAGAAGATGATAAATGCACACCTCAGGGATTCGGGAATGCCCGTATTCGTCATGTCAAGGATACTGCACTGCCTCAAGCCCGAAACCTTCCCTATTCTCGGCGAAAGAGCCACAGATTCCCTCGTTTTTGACGAGCTCGGCATCGAGCTGAAGAGCGTCGGAGATATATCTCAGTATATCATCAACTGCCATAAGATAATAGATTTCCGCAACGCAAACTTCAGATTCAAGAACATGAGGGCTTTTGACATCATGTCATGGAAGCTGCTCGCCGCTCAGAAAAAGCCTGTTCCCATAACCGCTCCCACATCGGATCAGCCGCTCTCGGGGGCGGAAGCTTCGCTCAATCAGATACTTTACGGCCCTCCCGGAACAGGTAAGACCTACAATGTCGTAAAATATGCGGTCGAGCTTGTGGAAGGTCAGAAGATAGCCCAGGGCGAGACCTACGGTGCTATAAAGGAACGCTATGAGGAATACGCCGCCACAGGTCAGATAAAATTCACCACCTTCCATCAGTCCCTGAGCTATGAGGAATTCGTTGAGGGTATCCGCCCTGTTGTAGTTGACAAATACGGCAACGATTCAAATATCGCACACGCCGATACTACCGTAATCTACCGCCCATACAACGGCATATTCAAGTCCCTTTGCGAAAAGGCGGCAAAAAGTCCGAGCATGAACTTCGTCGCCATTATCGACGAGATAAACCGAGGCAATATATCAAGGATATTCGGTGAGCTCATCACTCTCATCGAGGAGTCCAAGCGCGGAACTACCATCATTCTCCCCTACTCGCAGACAGAGTTCTCTGTCCCGCCGAATCTGTATATCCTCGGTACAATGAATACTGCCGACCGTTCTATCGCTATGCTCGATACCGCTCTGAGAAGAAGATTCAACTTCATAGAGATGATGCCTGAGCCCTCCCTCCTCGGGAACTGCGACGGCGTTGACCTCTGTGAGCTTCTCACTGCTCTGAACGAGCGTATCGAATACTACTACGACCGCGAACACGCTATAGGCCATGCATACTTCATGAACAACATCGGCTGTATCACAACTATCGACGAACTGAGAGGGGTATTCTCGACTAAAATAATCCCTCTCCTCCAGGAGTACTTCTTCGATGACTACGAAAGGATCAGGCTCGTCCTGAATGATGACAATGTATTTGTCGAGTGCATCACTCCGAAGTATATCAAGCAGTTCGATTCGGGACAGAAGCTGTACCGTCTCGGAAATCCAAAAAACTGGAACAAGGAGCATTTCATTAAGATCTACAAGGATAGATCCTGAGAACGGAGAATAAAATGTACACCAGACAGTTTTGCGTATCAGCAAATGGAATAATCGCGGAGGTCTCTCCGAAAAACGGCGAGCTTTCCAATATGCTCGGCGAGTTTGCCGAGGTCTGTACAGCCGACGGCAGCAACGCAGTCACTGTCAGTCGGAAAAGCGGAGTAAAATACTTCATGGCAGGAGATTACTGCGGATTTGTCTGCCTTGCCGACGGAACTCTTATCGAGATACTTCCGAATACCGAAGGCGGTACTGCAAATGCGCGTAAATTGCTCTGCACCGAGTTCTGCAAACGGTGCGGATACGAGTTCAGACCTTTGTCCTTTGACCCGGATATGAACTTCATGGAGTACTTCATATCAGTTTTTGCAGGCGAGACCATGAAGATTATAAAAAGCGGCGTCCTCTCCGCTTATGCAAGCCGTGAGGATAATCTCACATCAGTACAGGGAACTATTATGTTCGCCGAGAATATCCGCCGCAATCTCGTCCACCGCGAACGTATCTACGTGCGACATGACGTTTTTACGCCTGACCGCGCAGAAAACCGTATCATAAAGGCTGCTGCCGCGATACTCATAAAGCTGACAGCCAGTTCGCACAGCTCTCACCTTCTGAAAGAAGCCTTGTCATATTTCGATGAGGTAGTCGTTCCACATAATATCACCGCCGAATTCGACAAGTGCATAAATACCCGTAATACAAAAAAATACAGCACTATCCTCAATATATGCAGGATGCTGCTCGACAAAAAGGAAGGTACTGCTTTTTCGGGGAAATACGTCGTGTGTGCTCAGCTCTACAAAACGGAACAACAGCCGCAAAGCGAAATATCAAAACCACAGCCGCAGGAAAAGCAGCTTCAGGACGATCCGAAGGACAAAAATAAAATCCGCCAAAAGCTCTTCGGGAAACGATAGGTTCAATATCATACAAACAATGGCAGAGGTCAGGGCAATATTCTCTGACTTCTGCCATTTTCAATGCAGCTTTCCTGTGTTTTTGGTGTGAACAGATCGGCAGCTTTTTGTTATAATATTATTTTTTTATAATCCTATTGATTTTGTTATTTCTTTATGATATAATATTATAGTGATTTTATGCAGTGGTATCGAAGTGGTCATAACGGACATGACTCGAAACATAGTCGTTTCTGAGCTTGCCGCACTTTGATTTATCCCTGTTCTGCGTGGTTTCGGCGGTGTTCACAGTTGCGTTTGCAATTGGCTTTCTCGCAGTTTTCTCGCAGTTTTATAGTTAAATTAAATACGCAGTGGTATCGAAGTGGTCATAACGGACATGACTCGAAATCATGATGCCCCTTGAGGGACGTGGGTTCGAATCCCACCCACTGCGCCAAAATGGTGAATCGATTTAGATCCCACCCCAAAAACTCCCGATTTTTCGGGAGTTTTTTTGTTCCAAGAGAGAAAATTTTTCAAGGTGAAGCAGTAGATCCCAAACCATAAAAATTGGATTCGAACCCTTCCAGAGAGCCTTTTCAGAGTTGCTTTGGAGGTTGTCAGGAGCAAAAAACGGATAATTCACCCCAAAAAGAGAAAAATTGAATAGAGAATTTTCAAACGATTTCAAAGCCGATTTTGTTGGTTTCTAACAGATGCCATACAAAGTCGGCTTTTTATATAATTATAATCGAGTTAAACCGCAAGTATAATTTAACGCATAATATACTTGTAAAACTTTGCTAAAATGTATTATATGACACAGAATTGTATTTAATGACACAAAGTATTTATTTCTTGCTCATGTGGGATACCTCCTTATGTGTTTCTGTATCACTATTATAACATGACCGGGACCGTTTGTGAAGTTCCGATCAGTTATTACTTATAA
>NZ_CAMKRR010000151.1 GCF_946415235.1 uncultured Ruminococcus sp.
CCATCGGCGAGGATATTTTTATATCTTATGGGACGCAGTTTATTTGACGCTTACTGATTTCCGCCTCATAAACTTCAAACTCGATTTCTCCATTTTCAGCCTTAGACCTGAGATCAAGAGCATAATCAGCCCACTCAGCAAATTCAGCCTGTGACATTTTCTTTTTCATGTAGCGGGCGTAATGTTGCTTGTAAGCCTTGCTGTAAATATTCCAGTAAGGATTTGTTTTAACCTTAAACGTCGTAAGGCGATTATTACCATGAGAAAGCCGAGGCCTCTGACCTCGGCTTTTTTCTTGACAAGAAAGCAATATGATACTATAATAAACATAGTATCTGTTCTATGTACTCGGCAGAGGCTGGGTTGCAGCAGGAGACCTTAATGCCTCTGATTTACAAATATATAATGATATTAAAGAATTTAGAAGTTTGCTTGGAGATTATAAAAATACAGGAAACGCAGCATTAGCAAAAACTAATCTTCCTAATGTTGATCAAAAGATTTATTCGTTTAGTGGATATGATAGTTTTTAATGTTTCTAACATATCAATAAATTATAAAAATGAAATTAAATTATTGAAGTGAAGCTTACATGGTATGTGCTCTCTGCGAGGCGGAAAAAGCTTTGAAAATCGATGTATAAAAAGGATCCACAGATATAAATATTATCTATGGATCCTTTTTATGTAATTGTTTTAAGAAGTGAATTTTACGTATTAGCAATAACTCAATTCAATGCCTGTTCAAGAGAGTTTCTTGCTGCTTCGATTATACCGTTAGAGCTGTACGTAGCGCCAGAGCAGGCGTCAATGCCGTCAGCACTGAGGCTGCTTTTTATCTGTGGTATTACTTTGTTCATAGCGTCGCCGAAATAGTCGGGATCGTCAGCGTCGGCAGTTGCCGAAAACGCAGTAATAACATCATTTTCAATTGTAATGGAAACGTGTACCTTTCCGTCATAGCCCTCGCCTGTACCCTCAAAAGTACCGTTTCTGAAGCGGTTGCTCTGCTGTGGAGTTTCTTCCGGCTCATCTTCAGCAGGCTGTTCGTTCTGGGGCTCAGCTTCAATGGTTGGTTCTGTAGTTTCAATAGTTGAAGTTTCAGTGTTTTTTTCGGTTTTATCGGAAGTTGTCGCAGTTGACTTGGCTGTTGAAGTCGTTTTTGATGTGTAAGCTGTGGAGATAGCAGTTTTTTCTGTATGAGCCTGTTCGTTTTCGGGATTTTCAAATGTCGAGCTTGCCGATGTGCTGACAGGCTTTGACTTAACATTTGTGTTCCGTGAAACAACTCCGCAGAGACATAAGGGGATAATAAAAGCGCAGGCAGAAACTGCATTCGGAAGGAAATTTGAAGCATTTTCCTTTTTGGAAAGATAATACTTTCTCAGTCTGAGTACAGCGTAACCGATGAATACTGCGCTGTATACAAGAACGCTGAGGAAATATCCCTCTCTACCATTCTGAGCCTTCGGAATAAAAAGCACCATGATATGAATATATATCATCGCATAGAAAAGATAAGCAAAGCACTGTATCTTCTTCCATGTTTTAGCGGCCATTTTCTTACGGACAGCCTTGAAGGACATCACAGTAAGCGGTATCATTATAAGCGTCATTGCAGCTGATAAAACAAAGGTGATGACGAAGTTCCTGAAAGCGTCTCCACTGCCTGTTCTGCCGTTTACAAGGCTGGTTAAATACCTGATACCGAATGTTACGATATGCGAAAGCGTGAGCACAGCGGCAGTAATTGAAAGCTCTCCTCTTATCGGCATGAGCTTCTTAATCGGAGCAGAGCCGTTGGGAAGAGCTCCTGTAAACATTACTACTGCCCAGAAAGCAGCTCCGAGAGCTCCGCGTGAGAACATACCTAAAACGTAATTTCTGACAAAGCTGTTGTTTATAGTGATATCGGACTGTGCTGTTATGATAGAAGCAGCTGTGAGGACAACTGCCGCGATATAGAATATCACGGGGCGCTTTTTTAGCTGCTTATCAAGGATAAATGCTGTAAAAAGCGCAATTATAAGTGAAATGATAAATAACATATATTATTACAACCTTTCAGCACTTGACCCCTGAGCCGTAAAAGCTCCAGGGGTCAGCTGCATTATAATTTATCTGTCAGGAAACGAAATGTCAATCGTTTTTCTTTCTGAGCGCGAAAGCTGTAGCTCCGGCAAAAGTTAGGAGCGCTAAAGGCAGAGCCATTCCGTTTACGCCTGTTTTCGGGCTGTTTGAAGAAGATGATGTGGTCTTTGCTGCTGTTGTAGATGCCTTTGTTGTGGTCGTTGCAGTAGCTGCTTCATTATTGACTTCAAAGCTGTATGGTGCATTATAGCCTGTTGAGTTGAGAGTGACAGTGTAAGTACCGCTGTTCTCAAACACCTCTGCGTCGCTTACAGTTGCATCGAGATCGATAGAACCGTCCTCCTTGAAGAGCTTTATGCCCTTGCTGCCTGTTGCTTTGTAAGAAGTTCCGTTTATGTCAACAGTTGCAAGGTTTTTGATGAAGTTTGCAGCGTCATCTGCGGTAAAGCCGTCAGCAGCTGTGAGCTTTCCGTCTGCGAACTTTACAGGAATATCATTTGTTGTAAGCAGGAACTGAGCTGTCATGGGAGCATATTTGCCGCTTTCATCGTTAACGTTTACATTATACTTGCCAGGTTTTGCATTTGTGTAGCTTACTTCTGTTTCGGTAGCTGTGAGACCCTCATCTGCACTGATGACCTTCTTATAGTCCTCTGGGAAACCTGTGAGTGAAAGAGCTGTCTTGCCTGTGCCTGCAGAAGCGTCCTCAGCCTTGACCTCACCTGCAAATCTGATAGGAAGATACTGCTCACCGACATTTACGGTGGTATAGCCGTCAAGTGTGATGAATGTTACAGATGTAACGGTCTTGCCCATTGAGCTTGCGTAGTTTTCGTATTTTACATGGTTTCCATGATATTCTACAGTCTTTATGCCTGCCGACCATGCATACGAACCAGATCTCCAGATATTTTCGAGGTGACGCATAGCGTAGTGGTCGTTTTCCTTTGTATTGATTATTACGCCGTAAAGAACTGTATTCTCGGGATAGCCTGCTACCTTGATCTGATAGTCGCCGTAATAGCTGTTTGTTGAAACTGTTGCAGAGCCTTCGATTGTCTGCTCGCCGTTTGTGTCAACGAGCTTCGATACGCTGAGAGAATCACCTGAAAGGGCTACTTCCTTGTATGCTGTCGGCTTACTGTCGAGGGGAGAGAAGTCATACTTTCCCTTGAGAGCATCAACGTCAGCTGATGAAACTTCAACCGGGAACTTTACACCGAGGATGGTTCCGTTGCCGTTGTTGTATGTACCCTCAACGATCTCGCCTTCGCCGTTCATGCCCCACTTGCCCTTTGTGGTCGCGGAAGAAACAGCGTCAACAGTGTATGCGTCATCGATCTCTGCTTTGTAGAATTCGGCATAGGGTATGTTCATGGTACCATATATCTTTTCGCTGTCCGCAGCAGATCCTGAGAAAGGCGTAGCTGCAAGAGCAGCTATACAGACTGCTGCACTTAATAGTGTTCTTAATTTTTTCATTTGTCAAAATACTCCTTTTGTTATTGAATTGTCTTGTAAATCATTTAAATAGACTAAGTATATTTTACAACAAACAGCAAGCTTGTGTCAATGTATTTTTTCTATAATTTAAATAATTAGTGATTATTCAATTTTGTTTAAATAATGCATTTTTGTTAGCAGGGACTTTTTTCAGATGCTGGATTTTACAAAAGAAAAATAAAAATAGGCGCAATTAAGCCGTTTATAATATATCTTTTCAAAAATAGATGTTACATCTGAAAAAGTAGAGTATATACGAAAATAGATGTGAAATAGTTGAAATAGAGTATGTGTATCACATCTATTGACTTTGCTGTTTCGGTTGGCTATAATGGGATTGCAGCGTTGCAGAAGAAACTTGAAAACAGAATATTTCACATCATGTCACTGGAAAATGGAGTCCATAATTGTACAATGCTACAAAGTTGAAAATTATTTTTCTTATATTAAACGGTTTTCCGTTTAAAAAGTCCCCTTTTCCGCCTATATATACATACAGCTTTTAAAAAGCGTATGTCAGCAGCAATGCTGATCTTATTAAAAGGAGGTCATGAAAATGACTACACCAAAAAGAAAAGTGCTTACAATCAAAGAGGCGGCGAAGCTTATCGAGGGACTGACGGAATACCGCATCAGGCAGATGTGTATTTCGGGAGACCTGCCCTGTTTCAAGGCTGGCAAGAAGTACCTCATTTCTGAAGAAGCTCTCATGAAAGCTGTTTTCGGACATTATGAACCCGAGGGCGGTGATGCCGCATGAATATCTTTGAAAAGATTCGTGGCAGTATTACCATGCAGAAGGTTGCGGAGCTGTACAGTATCGACGCTCGCAGAGGAATGATAAACTGTATTTTCCATGATGACAAAACTCCGTCCATGAAGCTCTACAATGACCACTATTATTGCTTCGGCTGCGGAGCTCATGGAGATGCAGTAGCATTTGCAGCTCAGGTAACGGGACTGTCACAGTACGAAGCTGCAAAGCAGCTCTGCTCCGCCTTCGGTATCGTACACAGCAGCAAAGAACCATTCATAAAACCGGTGATACAGAGAGAAACTCAGCGCGAGAAAGAGGGCAAAGCCTTCCGCGTACTGTCTGACTATTATCATTTGCTGTGCAGATTCCGGGAAGAATATGCTCCGCGAACGCAGGGAGAAGAGCCCAGTCCGCTGTTTGTGGAGAGCCTGAACAATCAGGACGAATATGAGAACTACTGCAATATTTTCATCAGCGGAACACAGGAAGAGAGAAAAGATTTTAGAAGACGAACAGTTTGTGAAGTTCGGAAAAGAACTTGAATGTTCCACAGCCGACTTGTACAGCGGTTATTGTCACTGGTGTGCTATTAACAGTACCGATCCTATGAAAAAGGAAATGTTCAACCTGTGGCTGAAACAGAACCATGAGAAGTTCAAAATCGAGTATTGTGCAAACGTCCAGAGTCATGAAAACAGTAAAAGAGCAAGAGGCTATCGCGGCATTGATACAAGCTACAGAAATAATCTCAGATGAAATTGAAAAATGTTGTGTTTGCTGTGTAAGGTGTGTATTTGCCGATTTTGCGTTGGTTATTTTACACACCGATACACAGCAACGGAACAGCAGGTGTGTAAAAAGCTCCGCGATATATAGCCTTTTA
>NZ_CAMKRR010000152.1 GCF_946415235.1 uncultured Ruminococcus sp.
CACCGCCTTCTTTTTTATCATATCATGAACACGTGAAAAAGTCCAGCTTTCGGCTGGACTTTTTTGACAAGCTGAAGGGTCGGCATTATGCCGACCCTTGTGTGGATAATACGGTTGCTTATCTTTTATGATATTTTCGATTAGCGGTTATTAACTGTTCTGCCAAAGCACTTTAACACTTATGAAAGGCTGCTTACGGATTTAAGCAGATACTTCTGTATTTGAAGTGCATCGTATGTTGTAACGCCGCTGCCTCTTTCATATACATCTGCATTATCCAGGCCCTGTGAGGTTATGTGCTTGCTGTCAGTACCATTTACACCATATTTGTCAGGATTTGCAAGAGACTGCATTATAAGAACAGCATCTGACAGATCGACTTCCTTATCGCAGTTTGCGTCTCCGGGGAGGAGATTGCCGTTTCCTGACTTGGAAGTAGTCTTTGATGTGGTCGTTGTGGTAGTCTTGGTCGTAGTTGTAGTAGTTTTAGTGGTCGTAGTGGTTGTTGTTATTGCTGTGGGATCATATGTATCCGCATCATAGAACTTTATGTTGTTTGATTTAGCATAGTTCTCGACCTTGGAACCTGTATCGCCAAGGAGTATAAAGTCAGGATCTGCTTTACCGTTTTTGAAGCCGACACATTTGGTTCCCATAGTCGGATCGCCCTTGATCGTAAGCTGTTTGAGTGCGGTACAGTTAGCAAAAGCATTTGCACCGAGGCTTGTAAGGCCGTTGAATTCCACATTAGTGAGTGTAAAACAGCCGTCAAATGCGTTAGTTCCGATAGTGCTTACATTCAATACAGCGTCTGTAAGAGCTGAACAGTTATTGAACGCCTTGGAATCTATCTTGGACGCAGTTACATCAACAGATTTAAGAGCACTGCAGTTAGCGAATGCACTTGCATTAACAGTCTGAGCATTGTTAAGCTTTACGCTTGTGAGGCCCGCGCTGTCGAATGCGTTTGCGCCGATATTGTTCATATTCTCAATTCCTATTTCCTTGAGTGATGAACACTTTGCAAATGCGCTCTTGGGGATCTCTTCTATAGTATCCTTTAATTTTACATCACTGAGGCTCGTACAGCCTGAGAATATGCTTGCCGTGAGCATTCCGACTTCCGCCTCGGGGATAGAAGCGCAGTTTTCAAAAATTGATACGCCCTTTAGAACGGTTTTCTGATTAGCGGGGAATACCTTGAGAGCCTTACAGTTCCTGAAAGCATACTGATTTATTTCGTCTGCGATAATGCTCTTTGAAGTATCGTTCATGTCAGCAACTATAGCAAGCTTTGTATCTCCGTCAAATGCGCTTTCCTTGATATTCTTGGCATTCGTAGTCAGCTTTTCAAGCAGAGGACAATTCTTGTACATACTTGCGGTTATTATACTGCCCTGATATTTAGCTTCTTTAAGCTTCGGACAATTTGTAAATATACCGTCACCTATGGAGAATTTAGCTGCGTTGTCTGATGTGATAGATGCGTATGTAAGGTTTTCACAGTCAGCAAAGGCGCTGCTGCCGATAACAACTGTACCGCCTTCCATGCCATCAATATTAACAGATGTAACGCCGCTGTTTTTGAATGCGTTTTTGCCTACTGTTGAAATTGTACTGTCGACCTTGAATACAAGCTTCGGGCAGTTAAGGAAAGCATTATCACCATAATCATTAGCATTAAGAGTGGGTGATACTTCTTCACCTTTATCATTGACAACTTTTGGTGAGATTCTTGTGAGAGATTTACAATTTGAAAATGCGTCGTTTTCAACGATACGGATATCCTCAAATGTCATTTCCTTGAGAGCTTCACAGCCTGAGAATGTTTTTGTACTAACTACGGTTACCTTTGAGAAGTCTCCTACTATTTCAGCAAGCTTGGTACAGCCATTAAAGAAGCCGTTAGGAGTCTTGAAAGGGAAGTTTTCGAGGAAAGTAGAATCAATCGTTATCTTTACGGCAGAACTGCAGTTCTGGAAAATATATCCGTCAGAAGTATTGGATTTTGTAACTATAGCATTACCATATTGATTTGAAAGCAAAGTTATCTCTTTCATTGAACTACAGCCGTCAAGAGCATTATTTCCTACTATCTCACATTTTCCTGCTTTAAAAGATGTCATAGATTTACAGTTTTTGAAGCTGTTTTGGAAAATGTACTGTGATGAAGGAATATTGACAGTTACAAGAGAGGTACAATCCGAGAAAGCGCTGCCAGTGCCTGTCAAGGCTGGTTTTTCATACTTTTCGCCTATTTTGCCTTCTGTTCCACCTATAAATTTAGCAGCAGGGAAGTTAGCGCTTGCGAGCTTGGTGCAGCCTGAATATGCAGCTGAATCAATTATGGTAGCGTTTTCAAACTTAGCACTTAAAAGACTTGTACACTTACAGAATGCGCTGTCTCCTATCATATTGATATTGCTTCCGCCTGAATGTTTGTTAAAATCTATAGTGGTAAATGCAGTACATCCATTGAATGTACTTGCAGGTATTATGGTTAATGCTTCGGGAAGAGTACAGCTTTCAAGAGTAGTACAGTTTTTAAAAACACCTGTACCTAAACCGTGTCCTTGTGTTTTTTTCTCATCTGTATATACCCAATCTTTTATTGTCTCGGGAATACCTGATATTTCCTTGATCGAAGTACATCCAGAAAAACATTCAGTACCAATGGTATTGATAACATTGTTGAATTGTATATCTGTAAGGGAAGTACAACTTCTAAAGGCAGATGTTTTTAATGATATAACATTTTCAGGCAAAGCAACTTTTTTTATGGATTTGCAGCCTTCATAGGCACTTTCGCCTACTGTAAGCTCCTCATATCCGCTTACATCATCTCCATAGCCGTAGCCTGACATGAAAAGCGGAGCAGGAATTGAAGAATTTTTAAAAGCAGACTTGCTAATTGTGCGAATTAATTCGGGATGTTCAAATGTCAGTTTTGTAAGAGGTGTTCCCATGCAGAATTCTATTGGAATAACAGGCAATTCATTCAAAACAGTAAGGGTTTTCAGTCCGCTGTTAGCAAAAGTGCTTTTTCCAATATACTTTACTGTCTTTGGTATTTCAATTTCAGTTATATATGCACATTTACCGAATGCATTTTCATCTATATATTCCACGCCATCAAGATTGATTTTCTTGAGGTAAGAATTTGCAAATGAATTTTTTGCAAGATAGTGAACTTTTTGATCTTTTAATTTGATTTTTGAGGTTTCTATGGCAGATTGTATATTGTCAGGAATATTAACATCTGTGGTCAAGTCTACATCTATGACATTTTCATTTGCTGCGTAGATACCTATAATACATTCATCAATAGCTAGAGGAGCTTCCTCCTTTGGGTCAAGGGGATTTATTCTAATTTTATATATTCCGTATGTAAACTTTTCGTCCTCAGACTTCCATTTATTGCTTACAAGAGAAAATGAGGTTGAATATCTTTGGGTATCTGCATATGCATAATTGTAGTCTCCTGCATTTATTCCCGGGTCGGGAACTTCGGTCTGATTTGAAGCTGCGTTAGCTTCCATTATAATAGAGCTGCTTTCGCCCCCCGATGGCAGCCAGCTTCCGTTTAGCGGACTAAGAACGCATAGTAACGCTAAAATACCTGCAATTGTTTTTTTCATAGACATATCCTCCTTATTAATAATCTATTTCTACAAAGTGTTATACTGAACGCGTATCACTTTATATTCATATTATACAATGATTGTATAGAAAAATCAATATTTATTTGTGCCAGAAGTATAATTTTGTAGTGTTTGTAGAAAGAAGCGGGTTCGATTTGTGGGCTTCGGCAAACAGCAGAAGCACCTAAATTATACATATAGTAGATAATATAGTGATAGGATAGAATCAGTAATAAAAGTTTGAACTTTTTTATAAGCTTTTGTGTCTAAAATATGTTTTTATATTTGCCTTTGAGAGAGCTAACGTTTAAAAAAGTAACGAACCGTTGTTTTTAGCAGCAGTTTATGTAAAGGCAGTCTTTGTATATATCTGACTAAATACCAGTAAAAAGTTTGTTGATAATTTTTAGAAAATATACCAAAATAATTTAAAATGTGTTATAATAATTATAAGGAACAGACATTGTTTTCTCCTTACGGGGAAGCTGACAGAGAAAACAGTGTTCTGATCTTTATAACAGCCGTATGATGAGAACTTGTTTTTTGAAAGGAGTTGATCTTCTGTGGTAAGAGGTTTAGGAGTATATGCACCTATGGCTTTGCTTCCCGACGTAATAATTGAGAAGCTGCGCGAGAAATACGATCCCGACATATATAGAACAAGTATAATGATTATGAAGCTTGTCGGCGGAGGTGTGATAAAATACAGGTTCTGGATAGATACAAGTCCCGATCTGTCAGCTCCGCGTACATCTGCCATGGTAGATGTACCGGCTGACGAGCTCACTGAAGGGGAACAGGCTGTAATTGATACAGTACTGAAAATAGGTGCGGTATCGGCCATGAAAAAGATATAGTTAAAGTAAAAAGCTGCGTAGGATAACCTACGCAGCTTTCAGCTTGTCAATAAACCCCAAAATCATGACAGAAATCAACGAAAACGCTCTCCATCAAGCAACGTGGAGAGCGAATTTTTTGATATTCATTGCAGCAAACTTAAGCCTGACCCATTTGCGTACTTGGGAGAGGCCTCTGACGAGTGTGTAACGCATACCATGTTTTTCTTTGGCATCTGCGAAGCAGCGCTCGATCGTTTCTTTTCTCTTGTCATAGAGTTCCCGCATTCCGGTCGTATGACGGATATCTTCTGTTTGCTCCATATAATCAGACCAGATATTTTGAGTATGCGACTGTCATTTCATTATTATTGTGGGCAACTATTGGTCAACAAAGTTATTGTTGTCTGCCAAAAGTTGCCCTAAATGGTTAAAGAACAACTTAGTTATTTCGCAATATACCATTATTTTCACAATATTGCCATACATTACAAAACAATAAATTTTAATTACAGGTTATCATAATTCTACGCCTTTGTCAATGTTTTTTCAGGCAGATCTCTGATCTGTCTTTTCGTTATGCCATTTTGGTGTAAGTAATAGCAGGAGTTCGTTCGCTTACATACAAACATACTCCTGCTTCTTTATCGTTTTCAGTTAGCTTAATGACATTAAGCCGAAAGCTGGACTTTTTCACGTGTTCATGATATGATAAAAAAGAAGGCGGTG
>NZ_CAMKRR010000153.1 GCF_946415235.1 uncultured Ruminococcus sp.
TGAGCATAAAATGCAGTGTCTGGCAGATACACGCTTCTTTGATTCTTTTCATTATGACTTACCTCCGTAAAAATAATAAAACGAGCAGCAATAACTGGACTTACGCAGAATTGCAACTCGTTATATGCTAATTATATCAATTTTTTCAGAATAATTCAAAGGCATTTTTGCACAAAGATTATGCGATATGCTTTTCGATATATTCGACAACTTCACTCCTGTCAATATCAAGAGCAAAAGCAAACTCCTCAAAAAGCATATTTTCTGCAAGGCTGAGGTAATTCTCGTCCGTGGAACGGAGCTTCTTTCCGCTTTCGGCAAGCTCCTTACGGCGCAGATACAATGTTTTTATGAGTCTGATGATCTCGTGCTTGTCGGCATCCTTTATGATACGGCTGTATTCTTCCTTGCGCTTATTATCATTATCTATCCATATCAGCCCTTCTGAATTCATATGGGAGATAAGTTCATCAACTTCTGCCTTTGAGCATACATAATGCATATTGCTAAGTGCCGATTCATTGCTTAAAGGGACATAGAAAGTGTTTTTTTCTGAACTTGTATGTTTGAGTATATAGTATTCCTGTTCTTCTCCTGTAAAATCACGCTTTTCTATTGCTGTGACCTTACATATACCGAATGTTCCGTACATAACAATGTCACCCACATTATACATTAAAATCACCTCGCAAAAAAATAGAACGTGAAGCAAGCAACTGGACTTACGCAGTAACTGCTACACGTTCTCTTTTATAATTATAGCACTTTTTGAAAGATAATGCAAAGGGAGTTTTGCACAAAAATGCAATATATGTATTTGCTGTTTCACATTCCTGTCACATAATGTTTCTGCAAATTCCACAGTAAAAGGCTTATATTCCACTTTCGTTCCATTTTATCTTCAAATACCTGCGATATAATACAACCATAGAAACAAACACAACTCTCCCAATGAAAGGAAGTATCATTATGAAAAAAACATATATAACCTCAGCTATATTAATGGCAGCAATGGCAGTTTACATGACAGGCTGCGGAAATAATAGTTCAGTATCCGAAAACACATCGGTAGGCACAAATGCAAAGACTGTTGTATCAGACAGCGCTGAAACCGTAGAAAAGACTGCCAAGGCAGATAAAACTTCTTCTGAGAATACAGATTCCGCTGAGGTAAAACAGCTTTCAAACAATACTCAGGAAACCACATTTACAGAGCGTGACCTTGAGCAGACCGCAGATACAAGTGAAGCACAGAATATAACAGTTGCCGATAATAAGACCATTGACATCACTGATGAGGGCGTGTATACTATAAACGGTAGTGCTGAAAACTGCACTATCAGAGTTAATGCAGACGATTCCGCAAAGGTACAGCTTGTACTTGACGGCGTTGACATTGAAAACGAGGATTTTCCTGCAATATATGTCCTTTCAGCAGATAAGCTGTTTATAACCACTACCGACACTGATAATACACTTACAGTCAGCGGACAGTTCACAGCTGACGGCGATAACAATACAGACGCAGTTATCTACTCCAAGGACGATATTGTTCTCAACGGCACAGGCACTCTCAATGTTACATCAAACTACGGCAACGGTATCACCTGCAAGGACGATATGAAGATAACAGGCGGTACATACAATATCAAGGCTGCTCTGGACGCATTTGAAGCTAACGATACTATTTCGGTTTATGACGGAAATTTCAATATCACCACAAACAAAGACGGTTTCCACTGCGAGAATGACGAAGCCGAGGGAAGTATCACTATTTCAGACGGCACATTCACTATCAACGGTGGAAGTGACGGTATACAGGCTTGTGCAGTTCTTCAGATAGACGGCGGCGATTTCAATATCACAGCCGCAGAAGGTCTTGAAGCTACATACATAGTTATCAATGACGGCAATATCACTATAGATGCCAGCGATGACGGAATAAACGCTGTAACAAATACAAATGCTTACGAAACAGCAATAGTTTTCAACGGCGGAAATATCAATGTCTCAGTAGGTCAGGGCGATACAGACGCCATTGACTCCAACGGCTCAATCTATGTGAACGGCGGAACGATTAACATCACAGCACAGATGTCTTCCTTCGACTATGACAGAACAGCTGAATTCAACGGCGGTACTATCATAGTCAATGGACAGGAAGTTTCTGAAATACCGCAGAGCATGATGGGCGGCGGTATGAGAGGCGGAATGAACGGAAACATGAACGGCGGCTTCGGCGGTGGACGCGGCGGCCGATTCTGATAGCATAAGGTGATATTATGATCGGAACTGTTCATACTCAGAAATTGTTCTTCGCAATGGGGACAGTCAATACCATTACTGTATTTGAAGAAGCTGATGAAGCTCTGTCAGCAGCCAAGGAACGTGTAAAAAACCTTGACCGCAAGCTTTCGGCATATTCCCACGACAGCGAGATATATTCAATAAACAGCCGTGCAGGTATTGCTCCTGTTGAGGTTTCAATAGATACATTCAGGCTCATAAAGCATTCTGTAATGTATTCAAGGCTGACGGACGGGCTGTTCGATATAACATCGAGACCTCTTTCACAGTTATGGAAAAATGCGATCAGATGCGGACAGCTCCCCGATGAAAATACACTCAATGAAGCGAGAAAGCTTGTAAACTACAGGGACATTATCCTTGATTTCCCAAAACGCACAGTAATGCTGAAAAACAAGGGACAGCAGATTGACCTCGGCGCTATTGCAAAGGGATATGCCGCAGATGAAGTCAGAAATATACTTCACGCCTATGGCATAGAAAATGCTGTTATCAATTTCGGCGGAACTGTTATAAATATGGGGCAACAGCGGAATATCGGTATACAGAAGCCGTTTGCTCCCAATGGGCAGTCCGCTGCTTCAATTAAAGTCGAAAACGGAAAAGCCGTTGTATCATCGGGACTATATGAGCAATTTTGTATCATTGACGGCAGCTTCATACATCATATAGCAGATATACGGACAGGCAAGCCGTCAGATTCGGGATCGCTGGGCGTTACTCTTATTGGAGACAACGCAGAAGAGCTTGATGCACTTGCGACTGCTGCTTTCATTATGGGAGCAGAAAAAAGCATGGAGTTACTGAAACAGCACAATATCGAAGCGCTGTTTATTACAGGTGACAACAAAGTCTACGTCACTGAAAATCTCAGAGAAATAATAAGGATGTGATCATATGAAGAATAAGATATCCTCCATACAGATAGTCAGAGCGGTCATTCAGCTTATAGCCTTCATTACCGTACCCGCCCTGTTTATCACCATATTTTCGTCAATCGGAGAGATCATATCATCGATTGCAGGCGGCAGCTTTGTTCTGCTTGATAATTTAGGCAGGTTAGTTCTGATACTTGGAGTATTCCTCATGACAGTTGTCTGGGGAAGATTCTTCTGCGGATTCATCTGCTCATTCGGTGCAATGCAGGATTTGCTGAATTTCATTGGAAAGCTGATACCATTCAAGGTAAAGGTTCCCGAAAAGGCAGATAAATGGCTCAAGCTTCTGAAATATGCAGTTCTTGCATTTGTTGCAGTAGGAGTATGGGGCTTCTCTGTCACAGGCGATACAGTATGGAGCCCGTGGACGGTATTCGGCATATACAGTTCTCTCAGCGGTTGGAGCAGTCTGAAATATTTTCTTACCCTCGGCGGAGCACTTCTGCTTCTCATTATCATAGGCTCGCTGTTCATTGAACGCTTCTTTTGCAGATATCTCTGTCCCCTCGGAGCACTGTTCTCACTGGTATCACGTTTCAGGATATACAGTCTGAACCGTAAGCCTGAAAAGTGCGGAAACTGCAAACTCTGCACATCAAAATGCTCAATGGGCGTACCTCTTTACAAGTACGACGAAGTCCGCTCGGGCGAATGTATAAACTGCATGAAGTGTACTTCCGTCTGTCCCAATGAGAATATATCGGCTGAAACACTTCCTGCAATATCGGGAACTGTTGCCGCAACAGCTGTGGCTGGTCTTTACTATGCAGGAGTTCTCACTTCTGTTTCCGATTCTGCCGAAGAAAGCAAAGTACAGGTTCAGAATACTACTGAAGCTGAAACTAACGGCATATATACAGACGGAACGTACAAAGGCAGCGGTGAAGGATTCCGAGGTGATATCGATGTCACTGTCACAGTTGAAAACGGCGTTATTACTGATATTACAGTTGATTCATACAAGGACGATAAGGAATTCTTCCAGAAAGCAAAAAGCAGCGTTATCTCTGCTATCATCAAGTCTCAGAGTACAGACGTTGACGCAGTAAGCGGTGCTACATTCAGCAGCAATGGCATAATCGAAGCAGTGAAAAATGCGCTTGGCGAGGAAATAAGTGCAGTTACTGAACAAGTAACAGAACAGAGCAAAAAGCCGAAAAAGCAAAGCGAAACTACTACTGAAGCGTTTGAATCCACAACAGAAACGACTACCGAATCTGTAACATCAGATAATAACAACACAGCCGCAGATACGGCAGGACAATTCGCAGACGGCGTTTATACAGGCACTGGAAACGGTTTCAGAGGAGCTACAAATGTTACTGTTACCGTTGAAAATGGCGAGATTACAGACATCACAGTCAATTCATACAGTGATGACGATCAGTTTTTCAGCCGCGCTGAGAACGGAGTGATTTCCTCGATCATCAAGTCTCAGAGCACAGATGTTGATGCAGTGAGCGGTGCTACATTCAGCAGCAACGGTATAAAGGAAGCTGTTGCTGACGCTCTTGGAATCGAGTTCACAAATCCCAACAGCACTCAGCAGAGAGGTCACGGCGGCAGACATT
>NZ_CAMKRR010000154.1 GCF_946415235.1 uncultured Ruminococcus sp.
ATAGATCTATTTCATACTGACTTCTTAGGTTTTCGAAGTAAAGATATTTAGAAAGTATATCTACATTTTTTAACTCTTTACTCCAGAGATAATCTGAAGCTTCTATAATAAGTTCATCTATTTTTCTATATGTTTCCTCTGATAAGATTTCTGTATTATCATAGACGAATTCACATATATCAGCAATCGGAACTATTTTATTATTGTTTAAACCCCAGTCGTCTACATTTATTCGTGTATTCTGTAAATAATCAATTGTTAGCATTATTTTATTGTCAGATACCATAGCATATGAATAATCAGCAAATACAACAACGTTGGTTACAAATGCCATGATTTGAAATAATGCTATTATTACAGAAACAAACTGTTTAATCATTCGCATAATTTTTCTCCATTAATATGTATCTTTTTTTTATTTTACTTAAATACATGGTTGCTTCTTGCTTATAAGACTCATCTTTGTCTGCTATATATTCATCAACTGTTGTTTTTAAGCAATTATAAAATTCCGGATATGTGATCAATAAAGGACTTGGAAAAAAATCACAATAAAAACCAACGCCGATAAAATTTTCAAGTTCTTTATATTCTCGCATCTGATTAGGAGCATTTTCATCGGGATCATCAGAAAAAACTAATGCGATGTCATTTATACAACATCCTATTCCATGCGTAAAGCCTTTTAACAACTTAATCAAGTCAATTTTACAACACATTTTGAAAAATATCTTCATTGTATTTGTTTTGTCAAATTTTGAAAACATATTTCCCTCCATAATCAATCAGCTGGGAAAAAATTTGTAGGTTCTCCAGCTGAATTTGTAAAACCTGTCCATTCTAATCCGTTATTGTCAGGAGCAAACCATTGACGCGGTAGATTTGGATTCTCTGATAGAGCATTTTGAAAAGCTTCAAATCCTTTGTTCATAAATTCTAAATCAGAAATAATTTCTGGATCATATACAGTCTTATACTGCGGTGTAGCTTTATATTGACCTTTGTGTTCCTTCACACTACTCCTTTCATGATATGTAAATCGTAAGATTTACAAAAAATTTACATTCATTATTATAAGACATTAAGTTTATCGTTGTCAAGCAAAAGGTTAATATCAACAATCATGAAAGTTAACACTAAAAAACAACATTTCTTTATAAGTTCGTTGATATTTGTATCAAGCGCTTATCTATTACGC
This sequence comes from uncultured Ruminococcus sp., assembly GCF_946415235.1. Classification (GTDB taxonomy): domain Bacteria; phylum Bacillota; class Clostridia; order Oscillospirales; family Ruminococcaceae; genus Ruminococcus. The sequence goes on from NZ_CAMKRR010000154.1 coordinate 1,199, forward strand.
TCGACGAACTAAAAAAAGAAAAGAATGAAAGCAGCGACGCTGTTACAGTGTCGCTGTTATTTCCCTATCGGCGGATATGACTACGAAATGTGGAATGAGGAGCACAAAGGACAGGCTTCAATGGAGCCGGGTGCAGGCTGCTTCACCTGTTCATGGAGCGGGGTCAGCGGCTTCGGTGCCCGTATGGGCAGGAACTTCGACAGTCAGAAGAAAAACTGCAAGGAATTAGGCGGTATGACCATTGCCTATGACGTTGAGTATACGCCAAGAGGGGATTCCTATATAGGTGTATATGGCTGGACAAGGGAACCTCTCGCGGAGTTTTTCATCGTTGAAGGCTGGGGCAGCCGGCGTCCGCCCGGAGAAGGTGCAGAGCTGAAAGGACAGGTAACACTGAACGGAAATACATACGATATCTATAAAACGACGCGTTACAATCAGCCCTCTCCATACGGTACGGTTACATCTCCGCGTTACTGGAGCATCCGTCAGACGAGCGGCTCACGGAACAATCAAACGAACTATATGAAGGGTACGGTCAGTGTATACAAGCACTTCGATGCGTGGGAAGATGCAGGTCTTGATATGAGTGGCACTCTTGGCGAGGTATCGCTGTATATTTACGGCTCCATGTCAGACGGCAGCGCAATCGTAAAGTCCGTCTCATTCCCGATCTACAACGAACCCGAGGAGCAGACCTCCGCCGAACAGAGAGGCGATACCAACGAGGACGGCGTTATAGACGTATTCGACCTTGCTTCCCTGAGAAGAGGCATACTCAGTATTATGTCGGGGACAGGCTCATCTCCTTCCAATTCCGACGTAAACGGCGACGGCGCTGTCAACGTGGCTGATCTTGTATGCCTGCAGCGGTATCTTCTCGGAGCTTCAAAGCTTCCCGATCCTGCAGCTGCTTCGGACGGAAGCGATGCGTAAGCACAGCCTCGTCTCTGCACATTCATGAGATATTCATACAAATAAGCGTTCGTGATACAGTAAAACAGCGTCACTGCGGCGCTGTTTTGGTTTTGGGGAAATCAGTAATAATATATTTCAGCAATTTTTGGTGAGCCCGATGAACGATATATTAAGGAAATGCGGGACAAAGGTAAAGAAAATGCCAAAATCCGATTAAAAACCGCAATATTTTGCGTTAAGAATTGGGCGATTATTGCTGATTTTTGACCAAAAATTGCCAAGTTGACGATAGCTTATTTACTTTTTTAGCTATATAATGTATATTTACATCAAAGATATTATACAATTATGCCAAACATTTCTCATAAAGAACCATCAAGGTGGATTTATTAAAGCAGCAATGCCGTGATCGCTGCAGCGGATACGGAACGATCACCGCATATTATTCCGCGGTCTGTTTTTTTAGGCAGAAAACAGGCGCATTTGGCATATTTACCCCGCATGAAAACTGTTCTGATTAGGCGCTTTACGCTTTACGGCGTTTGGCTCGGAACAGTTCAGAAATAAAAAACAAAGGAGTGTTGAAAATGGAACTTTCAAAAATGAAAAAGATCATCAGCGGAACCGTTTCCGCAGTTATGATCGCAGCAAGTATCCCTCTTTCGTCTTCAGCTGCTGATGTAAAAATTGATTTAGGCTCTGTTACAGGCAGCAATGTCGGCGGAGGCTGGGGCGGCAACGGCGGCATGGACTGGAGCGGCTTCGCAGGCGGATTTGACAATCCCGGCGCCAATATCGGCTCAGATGCAGGCAGCGGCGGAAACGCACAGTCAGGCCTCAACGCACAGATAAAGAACGATATGCCCACAACAGTTCCGAGCGGAGTTGAGAAATCAAGTCAGTGCACTGTTGAGAAGAAGTCTTATATGTGCAAATATACAGGCAAGACCAAGAACTGCAACGTTATACTGCCTCCCAACTATGACTCAAGCAAGAAGTACCCTGTAATGTTCATCCTTCACGGCATCATGGGCAGTGAGAATGATATGGTAAGCGGAATGGGCGTTCAGGAGCTCATGACAGGTCTTATGACAAGCGGCAAGGCTGAGGAGTTCATTGCTGTAACTCCGAATATGTTCACAAGTAAGACAATGAGCGGACCCAGCGGTATCAACCAGCAGACCTGCGCTGAGTACGACAACTTCCTCTACGATGTGACCGAGAGCCTTCTTCCTTTCATCAAGGAGAACTATCCCATAAAGGACGGCAGAGAAAATACAGCTATCACAGGCTTCTCAATGGGCGGCCGTGAGGCTATCTACTGCGGACTTATGCGTCCCGATGTATTCGGCTACGTAGGCGGCGCCTGCCCTGCACCGGGAATCACACCGGGCACTGATTCATTCATGTCTCACCCGGGCTGTATGCAGGAGAGCGAAATGAAGTTCAGAGACGTAGGACCCGAGCCTGAGGTATTCATGATAACAGGCGGTACTAATGACTCTGTTGTAGGAACTTTCCCGTCACAGTACAGCAGTATCCTTACAAAGAACGGCGTCAACCACGTTTACCAGTCCATTCCGGGCGGCGGACATGGCGCTGATTCTGTAAAGCCTCATCTCTACACATTCTTCAGATATGCTTTCAAGTCAGATGAGTCCTCAGCTGCTGCAACTACTACTACAACCACAACTACCACTACAACAACTACTACGACCACTACTTCAAAGCCCGCATCAACTACTACAACTACCGCAAAGCAGGTAGACCCCAAGGAAGAGCTCAATGCAAAGGTATCAAAGTGGGGCGACGCAAACGCTGACGGAACAATAGATATGGGCGACGCTGTAGCTATCATGCAGTCGCTTGCAAATCCAAACAAGTATAAGCTCTCAGAGCAGGGCAAGTACAACGGAGACGTTTACGAGGCAGGTACAGGCATCACAACCAACGATGCACAGACTATCCAGAAGTACCTCTTAGGTCTTATCAAGTCTCTTCCCGAGAGCTATTGGGATAAGCTCGATACAACCACGACCAAGCTTACAACTACAACAACAGTGCCAGAGGCAACAACGACTACTACCACAGCTGCTCCCGTATCAGGCGGCTCATTAAAGGAGAATTTTGATTCGGGCATCGGTGACTGGGCAGGAAGAGGCGGCGCTTCCGTTGAAGCATCGGATACTGCATACTACGGTACATCGGGCAAATCGCTTTATGTCACAGACAGAAGCTCCGAGTGGAACGGCGCAGCTATCGACCTCGGTTCCGAGTTCAAGGCAGGTCAGACATACAGCATCAGCTTAGGAGCTCTCCAGCTTTCAGGCAGTGATGCAACTATCCAGATCTCTCTCCAGCAGGGCGGCAACGGCGGCGGAAGCGCTGTATATACATCTATCGCCAAGGAGACCTGCAAGAGCGGCGAGTGGACAAAGATAGAGAATACATCATTCACTATCCCCGACAATACAGGCGATATGGTGCTTTACGTTGAGACAGTAGAGTCCTCGGGCGACCTTATGGACTTCTATATCGACGATGTTCTTGTTGCAGCTGAGGGCACAAAGTCAGCAGTTACAACAGGCGGCGAGGGCAAGGTCCCCGAGATAATCATTCCCGAAAAGCCCGATATCGACACATCGAAGTGGGACAGCTATAAGGAGA
>NZ_CAMKRR010000155.1 GCF_946415235.1 uncultured Ruminococcus sp.
GCCATTGCAAGAGCGCTGGTAAACGACCCTCAGCTCATCATCGCAGACGAGCCTACGGGTAATATCGACCCCGAGCTCTCCTACGAGATCGTAGAGCTCCTCAAGGGCATAAACGATCAGGGTACTACTATACTCATGGTAACTCATGAGCACGATCTGGTACGTCACTTCGGCGGACGCATCATAAATATCACAGAGGGCGAGATCGTCTTTGACGAGGTCATCTCGGGCGCAGGCGACGAGCTCCTTGCAGATATGGATGCGGAAATGCCTGCCGACGCTATGGCAGCAGCCGTAAGCGAAGCCGAGCATTTCAACGATAATGTCCGCGCTGATGTAAATACCGAGGACAATATCGAGCTCCCCATCGAAAATATGACCGCAGACGATATAATCTCCGCTATAGGAGGAGTTCCCGAGCCGGAAAAGCCCGAAAAGGAGCTTATGAAGCCCGTAAAGGAGAATATCGACGTGGACATCACACAGGAGCTCCCCAAGATACCCGAGGGTGAGACTCCCGAGGAGATACTTGCTGCACTCTCCGACAAAACGGAAGGAGGTGCGGTATGAAGCTGAGCGGTTTCAGATACCTCGCCGATCAGGGCGTGGAAAACATATGGAAGAATAAAATGATGGCATTCGCCACATTCTGCGTACTGCTCATCTCCCTTCTTCTCGTTGGAATTGCAGGTCTCTTCTATATCAACCTCAATTCCATGATAAAGGGCCTCGGAAGTCAGAACGAAGTAGTGGTTATCATGGATCAGGGTACTACTGACGAAGAGAATACCGCTGCCGAGGAAGCCATAAAGGCTATCCCCAATGTTGCCACCATCAAGTTCATATCCAAGGAAGAGGCTCTCGAAAGACAGAAGGCAAGCCTTCCAAGCGCTGAGGTCATCTTCAACGATTATATCGGTGATGACGCAAGCTTTATGCCTGACGGATTCAGCGTAACAGTCAAGAACAACGACAAGATCACAGATACCGTCAGCCAGATAAGCTCTATCACAAATATCCAGAGCGCTTCCGCCTCTCCGCAGGTTGCAGAGTTCCTCAGAGAGCTGCGAAAAGTTGTTTCAATTATAGCAGGCGCAGTAATATTCGCACTTGCCATAGTTGCAATGATAATTATTTCCAATACCACAAAGGCAAGCGTTTTTGCCCGCCGTGAGGAGATACAGATAATGAAGTATGTCGGCGCTACAAATGCGTTTATCCGTATGCCGTTCTTCGTAGAGGGCATGGTAACGGGCTTCTTTGCAGGCGCAGGCGCATATTTCATCACATGGGCGATATACCGCTCGGCTTATAATATGCTCACAGAGCAGGGTATGCTTATGAATACCTTCGGTGTGGGAAGTCTTATCCCCTTCGAGAAGATAAGGCCCTATATAATCCTCGGCTACCTTGTTGCAGGCTCGCTCATAGGCGCCGTGGGAAGTGTTGTAAGCACAAGAAAGCATATCGACGTTTGATATGGATGTCCGAACGAATAATATGAAATCTTTTTGTGAAAGGAGTGTGCTGTCAGACTCGTCGACCTTACTCCCGACGGTCTGTCACGCAGCTTGATTATGAAAAAACTTAATATATTCAAAAAAGGAGTATCCTTTGTTATCTCTTCTGCGTTGTCGGTCTCAATGCTCGCAGCTTATACATCTGAATACGATAAAACCAGAAATAAGGCTTCCGCACTGACTATCGCTGAAATGCAGGAAGAGATCAGCAGCAATAAAGCAAAGATAGCAGAGCTTCAGGGACAGCTCGACGCCCTTGAGGGCAATAAGGCTGAGGAGCAGCAGTATCAGAATATCCTCATGGATCAGATCGACAAGATCCACGAGAATATAAACCTCCTCAATCAGGAGATAGACAGTATAAACGCTGACATCGAGACTGCAAGATTCAACATAGAAATGCTTGACGACTCCATCCTCAGACAGCAGGAAGAGATCGACAATAACGTAGAGCTCTTCAAGAAGCGTCTCTGCAATATGTATATCTCGGGCAACGAAAACCTCGCTTCCGTAGTTGTGGGAACCTCCAGCTTCTACGATATGATATCGAGAGTTGAAATGGTGAACCGCATAGCTTCCTATGACGAGCAGCTCATAAATGATATCCTTGCCGATATAGAAAAAATGGATCAGTCCAAGAAAAATCTCGAGACCGAAAAGCTTACTCTCGAAATGAAGATGGAAGAGCAGGAAAAGCGTAAGGAAGAGAAAAAGGCTGAAATGGAGATCCTCAACGAGCAGATGGCAAAGACTCAGGCGGAGATCGACCGTATCGCTGCCGAGCAGCAGAGGATAAGAGAAAATCAGGACGAGCTCGCAGCTATAGACGCTGAATTCGATGCCGAGATACAGGCTGAGATCGCCCGTCAGGCAGCTGCCGCTCAGGCAGCATACGAGGCTGAACAGGCCCGCCTTGCAGCTCAGAGAGCTCAGGCTATCCAGAACTATGATTATTCAAGCCAGCCCTCATATGTACCCGTTTCTGCGGGAGCTTCGGGCTTTGCATGGCCTGCTCCGGGATATACCTATATCTCCAGCTACTACGGTTCAAGATGGGGCGGCTTCCACGGCGGAATAGACGTCGGCGATGCAGGCATCTACGGCGGCGCAGCAGTTGCTTCCCGCTCGGGAACAGTTATTCAGGTCTATAATTCCTGCTACTGCGACTACCCGAAGGACGGCTACTGTCCGTGCGGAGGCTGTGGAAACTACGGCAACCACGTAATCATATCACATGACGGTACATACTCCACTGTTTACGCACATCTTTCAAGTGCCTGCGTTTCTGTAGGTCAGTACGTTGAACAGGGAACTGTCATCGGCTATATCGGTACTACGGGCTGGTCAACAGGCGCTCACCTCCACTTTGAGGTACGTGTGAACGGCTCCCGTGTAGACCCCATGGGTTATGTAAGTCCGTAATGATGTACATATCTTCAGCCGTAAACAATAACATATAAAAACAAGGGCAGTTCGCGCAACTGCCCGAATTTTTGTCAGAAAGCGATGATAATATGAACAGAAAGATCAGTCTCGGCTTTGCTTTGAGCCTTATAGCTATCGCTTCTGCGGTAACATTCATACTCACCTCATTTTTCTCGCTGCAAAGCTTCAACAAGACCGTCGTTGACGTAAACGAAAAGGGCAAAAAGTACAATTCGCTCCAGACCCTCGACTCCTACGTCCGCGAGAACTATCTCGGCGATATCGACGAGAACAAGCTCAGCGACGGAATACTGAAAGGCTATATCTCGGGACTTGACGATAAATACTCAAAGTACCTCACTCAGGAGGAGTACCTTGCCGAGCAGAACGAGGACGAAGGACAGCTCATAGGTCTCGGACTTACCCTCGACGAGGACGAGAGCGGATATATCCGCATTGCCGAAATAATGAAGGACTCCCCCGTTGCAGAGGCAGGTATCCGCGTTGGAGACATCATCACTCTCATTGACGGAGTGAGCGTGCTCAACGAGGGCTTTGACCAGTCTATCGAAGCCATGCGCGGCACAGAGGGCTCAGAGATAAGACTTACGATCCGCCGCGGCGGTATAGACAAGGACTACACCTTCTCGCGCCGCTCTATCGAAGTCGAGAGCGTTACAGGCGAAATGCTTGACGAGTACGTGGGATATATAAAGGTCAACAGCTTCAAGAAGAATACTCCTCAGAAGTTTGTCGACACACTTGAAAGGCTCACATCGAACGGCGCTAAATCGCTTATTTTCGATGTCCGCGACAATGCGGGCGGAAGCATTGATATGCTCTCCTCCTGTCTCGACCCGCTGCTCCCCGAGGGCGTTATCGCTACAGCCGAGTACAAGGACGGTCACAGCGAGACACTTATATACTCCGACGAAAACAAGCTCGATATACCAATGACAGTGCTCGTGAACAATAACACGGCAAGTGCGGCAGAGCTTTTTGCGGCTTCGCTCCGTGATTTTTCGGGAGCTGTCCTGGTTGGCGAAAAGACCTACGGCAAGGGCGTGATGCAGAAGACCACGGAATTCAGCAAAAACGGCGCAGTAGTTCTCACAGTTGCGAAGTATCAGACCGCTGTATCGCCCTGCTACGACGGTATCGGACTTACCCCCGATATTCCCATGGCAAACGAGACCGAGGAACAGGACGACCAGTATTACAAGGCTGTTGAGATAGCCCACAACCTCATTAGTTAATGCGTAATTCGTAATTATTTCACGGCGGATATGCCCGTGCCCTTGTAGGGAACGCCGTCCTCGGCGTCCCGCGCCTCACGCAACAGGTAACATGAGAATATCTGTAGGAGGGCACCCCTACATACAATACCTCTATACCTCTATCTCTCTATACCACTAAAGCGTGAAAGCAATGTACTTTATCAATTTAAACCGTTACTGGGATAGAGGGATAGGGAGATTATTTTTATTTATCCCTCTTGCCTGTACCATATATTATGGAGTTAAATATGACAAAAACCTCAGCATCTCTGCTGAGGTGTGTTTTTATGGAATACAAGTTTCGCGGGACGCCGAGGGCGGCGTCCCCTACAAATACTCTCATGTTACGTAATTGTATATCGCGGGCGGATAATATCCGCCCATACTGACGGCTAAAGGCTAACGGCTAAGGGCTAAGCAAGGTCTTGACTTTTTCAGCACAGTATAGTATAATAATATGTAATGCTATTTATTATTAAATATTAAGGAGTGCATTGATATGGCAACAAAGAAGATGTCCAGAGAAAGCTACGACAAGCTCGTCGCTGA
>NZ_CAMKRR010000156.1 GCF_946415235.1 uncultured Ruminococcus sp.
GACTACACCGACGACAACATGAAAAACAAGATCAGAAGATTCAAGGACTACAAGGATCCGTATGTTGTTATCATCGGCGACAGCGAGGCTGAGAACGAGCAGGTTTCCATCAATATCAGAGGAAACAAGCAGCTTAAGAACGTACCTCTCGACAAGTTCATCGAAATGTGCCGTACAATGAACGAGGAGCACTCACTCGATATCATCGACACACTGTAAAAACTAATTCGGAATTATTGTAGGGGCTGCCTTTGGCAGCCCCTGCCTTAAAATGAAATTAATGCGGGGCGATGTGGGCATCGCCCCCTGCTGTGCGCCCCGTGTCGGGAATTAAATTGAGTTTACGGGCGAACAATGTTCGCCCTTACATAAAAAAATGAACGGAGGGAACATTTATGAACGAGCTTTGCAAAATTATCAAAGATATGGTATTCCCCCCTATTCAGCAATATAAAAGTAAAAATTCATAGATTCTGGTGATTGATATGGAAAAATACACAATAGATATTCCACCATTTGAGATTCCAGAATTCGACTTGATGTCTCCTAAAGAAGCAGAACGCTTTTTCCAATGGTACATCTCAAATATCTCCAAACGTCTCATTACGCTTTCCGAATATATTGAGACAACGTCGAAAATACAAATTCCACTTGATGGAACTAATGAATCATTAATTAATATTTGGAAATGGCTCACAAGCTGCAAAGAAACGGAAGTTTCCTTAAAAAAAATAAAAGCATCCATAAAAAAGTTTGATTTTGTCAGTATATTCACTAAAAACAAAACATTTTCAGTCAACACATATGTGATGTTAACAATAGCCACGAATTAGAATTGCCAGAAGCTAAAAAGGAGTTGGGTGTGCCAACTCCTTTTTCAGATTATTTATCAAGTAACCAATCCAGAACATATTTCTGTTTGATTCCATTATATGATATAGGTGGATCGTTATCCATAGTCAGAAGTATCTTTGTATTATGGTCATTGATGTTTTGCAGCGGTGAGAGTTCTCGTTCAAGAGTATTTTCATCACGAACAGTCCATGATACCTGATAATACTCGGTATTTCCATCATAGTCAACAGCTACGAAATCAACTTCCGTATTGCCGTTTTTTCCGACATATACTTCATAACCTCTGCGAATAAGCTCCAGATATACCACATTTTCAAGGATATGCCCGTTATCCGCATTATTAGTACCAAGTAGGTAATATCTGAGACCGACATCAGCAGCGTAGTATTTATCAAGCAGTTTCAGATATTCTTTCCCTTTTATGTCATATCTTCCGACACGGTACATAAGGAGGCTATCGGTAAGACCTTCAAGGTAGTTCTCTACAGTATGATTGGATATTTTTCTTCCTGCACTTGTCATTGAATCAGCTATCTTCTTTGAAGAACAGGGACTTCCAATATTATCGAACAGATATTTTATAACGCTTTTCAGCATAAGTGGATCCTGTATTTTCTTTCTGGTGACAATATCGTTCAAAACAATAGTATTATATAAGCCATCAAGATATGTTCTTATGTTCCGCCTGTCATTGAGTTCAGTTGTATAAGGGAAGGAGCTGTTATAAACGTAATTCCTGTAAAGCTCCTCTTTGCTCATACCCTCAAACGCACTTGCGTACTCCTTGAAGGACAGAGGCAGCATTTTTAGTTCAACATATCTGCCTGATAACAGCGTTGCAAGCTCGCCTGACATAAAATAGGCGTTTGAGCCTGTTATATAAACGTCCGTGTTCTTTTTTACGAACAGGCTGTCAACAGCTTTCTGATAATCTGTCACGCACTGTATCTCGTCCAGAAAGATATAATTTGTTTTATCAGGGAGCATACGAGCCGTTATATAGCTGTACATTTTATGCCAGTCGTGGAGTTCTTCATTCTCAGCTTCTTCAAAATTTAAAGATATTATCTGGTCGTCGCTGACGCCTTGTTTTCTGAGCTGTTCCAAGAAAAGCTCAAATAGCGTTGATTTTCCGCATCTTCTGATGCCGGTAATAACTTTTATTATTTGTTTATCCTTCCAATCGTTCAGAAATCGGAGATATTCAGGGCGATCTATCATAGTAATCAACTCCTTCCGCCATTTAGTATATGATTTTCTGGAATTATTATACCATATTTGTTTTAAAAAGTCAACAGTTGGAAGTATAATTCCATCTCTGATTGTAAACTCGCAGAGATGGAACTCTGTTTCTAATCTTGTTAAAATGCAGAGAGTTATCCAAAGCAAGAATAGTCGAAGCTATTGAAGATATAGCGTAAAATTGTTTTAACAAACCTCTTGATTAAATCGCTCTGTTGTGGTATAATAACTACACTAAACGAAAGGAGGCAGAGCCATGACTTACGAACTGAGACACTTTGATACTTCGCTGATGCGCTTCACAGCCACAGAAGATACAAGCTCACCCGAGATAGACATTCTCTGGGTAAATGAAGACCAAAAGGCGTTACTGCCTCTTGATATGACTATTGACGGCGACAGCGTTTCACGTTGGCTGAGACACAGGATTATACCGAAGAATCGTGCATACGTTCACAGTTTTCTAAGCAAATGCGGATTAAATCTCAACCGCCCTATGAGCATACTCAGTGTATCAAAGGGACTGTCACTAAACGACTGCTACTGGGTAGTTGAGGAAGGCTTTGAAGGCAGCTTCTCACAGTACAACCTGTACGAGAACAGATTCAGCCGAGTGCTGGGACTTATTGCATTCACTGGCTATGGCAGCTCTGTGAGAACATCTCTTGCATCATGCCCCGAGTTCACAACAAATGGTATGCTGCCTAAGTGCTGGCGCAGAGAAAATGGTATTATACAACTTTACAAGGGCGGAACGAGCGGAGCTTCCAATACGGAAAACGAGCCGTATTCAGAATTCTATGCCGCTCAGATAGCAGATGCTCTTGGTATCAACGCTATCTCCTACGGACTGTCAAAATGGCAGGGAGAGCTCTGCTCCACCTGCGAACTGTTCACAAGCAAAGACTACTCCTTTATGCCGATAGGCAGACTTGTCAGCAAAGGCGGAATGAAAGCGGTTCGCGAATACTATGCAGCACTGGGCGATGAATTTATTGCCGCCCTTAACGATATGCTGGTACTTGATGCGATAATATGCAACGTTGACAGACATTTCGGAAACTTCGGATTTCTGGTGGATAACTGCACAAACAAGGTAGCTGCTCCTGCGCCGCTGTTCGACCACGGCAACTCCCTGTTCAATCTTGCAGGCAGGGACGATCTTGTCTCCGATAAGGCACTCAGCGATTATGCGGATACACTCGTACCGTGCGTGTATGATGACTTCATCGGTACTGCTAAAAAGGTACTCAGCAACAGGCACAGAGAAGGACTTCGCAGACTGCTTGATTTTCGCTTTAAGCGCCATTCAAGGTATAATCTCGGCAGCAAGCGCCTAAAGCTAATAGAGGAGCAGATTCACAAGCGAGCAAAGGAATTGCTGAAATAAACAAACTATCCAAATCGTTTATAAGTATAATAGCCGCAGGAATTACCCTGCGGCTAATGCTTTTTTTATTGCAAAATCTTCTTTCGTGTGCTATAATGAGAAAAAATGACAGGAAGTGATAATGTGAAAGTATATATTCAATGCGGAAATAACAGTCTGCCGTACAATATGAACACTTTTTCAGCTATGCTCGGCTTTCAGCAAATGGGAATTGAAACTACTCTTTTCACTGATAAAGAAGATTTAATAAATGCAGAAATTACCGATATTGTAGTCGGCGGAGTAGGCAGAGTAAAACAGTTCCTTGAAAATAAAGGAATAACAGTGAACGATATTGACTATCCGGAAAGTCTTTCTGAATTTTACGGTCGAAAGATATGGGGAAGTACATCCGATACATTTCTTGCCGAGAATAATAACTTTCCGTTATTCGTAAAGCCTAAACAAGGGAAACTGTTTACAGGTTTTATTTGCAATAGTGAAACCGATATTGCAGGACGCTTTTCACCTGAAGAAAGTATTCCTGTTTATTGCAGCGAAATCAGGAATATCATTACTGAGTGGCGCTGCTTTGTAAGATACGGTGAAATATTGGATATTCGGCGTTACAAAGGCGAACTTGGCAGGATTTATTCGTTTCAAAAAGTCAAGGAAATGATTTCGTCGTACTCTGATGCACCCGCAGCATATTCACTCGATTTGGGACTTACATCAGAAGGAGATACTATAATCGTTGAAGTGAACGACGGATACTCACTTGGCAGTTATGGACTTGATCCGTTGCTGTATGCAAAGCTGTTATCCGCCCGCTGGGCTGAACTGACTGGAACAGAGGACGAATGTGCTTTTGATATAAGATAAATGAAAGGCCGCAGAATCAACTGCGGTCTTTTTATCATTTTAGTTCCCACCCATTATCTCCGTGATATATCATCAGCTTGGTCATACCGCCGTCGATACAGATATTCTCGCCTGTGATGAAGCCTGCCTTGTCGGAGCAGAGGAACATCACCATATTTGCGATATCCA
>NZ_CAMKRR010000157.1 GCF_946415235.1 uncultured Ruminococcus sp.
TACATCAACGAGATAAACACTATCCCCGGCTCTCTCGCATTCTATCTCTGGGAGCCCAAGGGCGTGAAGTACACGGAGCTTCTCGAAAGACTTATCCAGCTTGCTCTCAAACGCTACAGACAGGGCGAGAAGATAAGCTATACCTTTGATACGAATATTCTCTCAATGGGAGGCAGCTTCGGCTCAAAGGGCAGCAAGAGATAATCATGCATTATGCATTATGAATTATGAATTGATGAATGGAGGGTTTAAAATGACCGAAAAGGAAAAACAGCAGGCAGGAGAGCTTTACGATGCAAGCGACAGAGAGCTCTTTGCGGAAAGAGTCAAGGCAAGAAAGCTCTGCGCGGAGTTCAACGCTCTGGAGTACAACGACTTTCAGAAGCGAGAAAGACTTATCGACAGGATAGTTGCCCTTAAAGGCGAGGACGTCTCTATCGAAGCGGGATTTCTCTGCAATTACGGCTACAATATCGTTATCGGCAACAATTTCCACGCCGATATCAACTGCATCATGATAGACAACGCCGAGATAACCTTCGGGGATAATGTCTATATCGGTCCCAACTGCTGCTTCTGCACGGCTGAACGCCCTCTTGAACCTGCTTTGAGGAATACGGGCGCTGAGTACGCAAAGCCCATCAAGGTAGGCAGCAATGTCTGCTTCGGAAGCAATGTCACCATCGCGGCAGGTGTGACCATAGGCGATAACGCGGTAATAAACACGGGAAGCGTCGTTACCAAGGATGTCCCCTCGGACTGCATAGCTTCGGGAAATCCCTGTCTGCCGACAAAGGTCACCGAAAGAAGCACAGCTCACGAAGCTCCGAAAAAGGCTGAGGAAAAGCCTGCGGAGGCTCCCGCAGAGAAAAAGCCCGAGCCCGCCCCCGAAAAGCCAAAGACAAGGCATCTTGAGATACGCCGCGTAGACGGTGCGCCCCACAGCGGCGGCGGTTTCCCCGACAAAAGACGTTGACACAAGGAGGACTGGACCATGAACACACTTCACTTCAAATACGCTGTTGAGATCGAAAAAACACGCTCTATCACACAGGCTGCGGAAAATCTCTACATGGCTCAGCCCAATCTGAGCAAGGCTATAAAGGAACTGGAAAATACCCTCGGCATCACTATATTCAGACGTACCTCAAAGGGTGTCATACCCACGGATCAGGGGCTTAAATTCCTCGATTACGCCAAGCAGATACTCATTCAGATAGACAATATGGAGGCGATACACTCTCCCGATAAGCCGAAAAACAGCCGACTCCGCATATCCGTGCCGAGAACGGGCTATATCTCAAAGGCTTTTTCGGAGTACATCGCAGGGCTCAACGCCCCCGAGGATATGGAGATATTCTTCTGCGAGACCAACTCACTCAGAACTATCGAAAATGTCCGCGAAAACGGCTACGATTTCGGAGTTATCCGCTTCAATGCGGCTCATGAGAAGTACTTTTCCGACTTCCTTGCGGAAAAGAACCTCGACAGCAAGCTCCTCTGGGAGTTCGAGATGCTGGCGGTAATGTCCTCCGAGCATCCTGCCGCAAACGCCGAGACCATAACCTACTCCGACCTTTCGTGCAGCTATACCGAGCTCGGACAGGGCGACGACGCTGTTCCCTACGTTTCGGGAGCTGTTGAGAAGCTCTATGCTTCAAACAGACCTGCGGACGTGCCTGTGAGAAAGGTTTGTATGTACGACCGCGGAAGCGCTCTCGACTTCCTGCTGACTGTGCCGCAGGCATTCATGCTGGACTCTCCCATGCCTGCAAGCCTCTGCGGAAAATACGGTCTTGTACAGCGCAGATGCGCCTTCCCCGACAACAACTTCAAGGACGTTCTCATATATACCTCGGGACACAAGCTCTCGGACAATGAGCTCAGGCTCGTGAACCGCCTCTATGAGGTCAGAAACGAGAGCGCCTTTGCGGAATATAAATAATATATTCGTTTGAATATGAGTACATTCTGAATAAGAATAATTATCATATATTGTTATTTACGGGGCGATTTTGACATCGCCCCTTACATTTTACTGCTTGAACTGCGCTGTGTAATTATATATATCAGGGCTGCCTTTTTTATTATTTACCACTGTATTACCACGAAGGCAAGCCAAAGTCTGACAACAGTCTACATATTATTCATTACGGGAATATCGATATCGGAATATCGATATTCCCCTGTTATATTTGTGCAACATTCTTTTCTATGATATAATATTTAATATATCATATGCAATGCTGCGTCATATTAAGTCAAAGGCGACAGACGTGAAAGCTCACGCATTGCAAATCTATGGCAAGGAAGGTATGGAAATGTTTGAAATTCTTGAGAAAAGAAGTCTCAACCCAACTGTTACCCTTATGCGTATAAACGCTCCCAAGGTAGCCAAAAAGGCTGAACCGGGACAGTTCATTATACTGAGGACTGACGCTGACGGCGAGCGTATACCGCTCACTATCGCGGATTTTGACCGCACAAGCGGCTCTGTTACTATCATATTCCAGATAGTCGGCGCAACTACCGAAAAGCTCAACCACATGAACGAGGGAGACTGCCTTCAGGACTTCGTTGGTCCTCTCGGCAGAGCCACAGAGACAGAGGGCCTCAAAAAGGTGGCAGTAGTCGGCGGCGGCGTAGGCTGCGCTATCGCTTACCCTGTTGCAAAAAAGCTCCATGCCCTCGGCATTGAAGTTCATTCCATAGTAGGATTCAGAAATAAAGACCTTGTTATACTTGAGGACGAGTTCAGGGCTTCAAGCTCAAAGTTCGTGCTCATGAGCGACGACGGAACAGCAGGCGAGAAGGGTCTCGTTACGGACGCTCTCAAAAAGCTCATCGACAGCGGCGAAAAGTACGACAGAGTAATCACTATCGGCCCTCTCATCATGATGAAGTTCGTCTGTAAGCTCACAAAGGAGTACGGTGTGCCCACTGTTGCTTCCATGAACCCAATAATGATCGACGGTACGGGAATGTGCGGCGGCTGCCGTCTCACAGTCGGCGGCGAAACAAAGTTCGCCTGCGTTGACGGTCCCGAATTCGACGGACACCTTATCGACTTCGACGAGGCTATGGCAAGAGGTGCTATGTACAAGCCCTTTGAGCGCCATGCTTACGAGGAAGCCTGCAATCTGTTCAAGGAGGTAAAGTGATATGGCTAATATGTCAGCTACAAGAAACGAGATGCCTGTACAGGCTCCCGACGTAAGAAACAAGAATTTCAGCGAGGTCGCACTCGGCTATACCGAAGAACAGGCCATAGATGAGGCTAAGCGCTGCCTCAACTGCAAGAACAAGCCCTGCACCACAGGATGTCCCGTACAGATAGATATCCCTGCTTTCATCGCTCAGGTGGCTGAGGGGAATTTTGCAGAGGCTTATAAAATAATCACAAAGTCGAGCTCTCTCCCCGCTGTATGCGGAAGAGTATGTCCTCAGGAGACACAGTGCGAGAGCAAGTGCGTAAGAGGCATCAAGGGCGAGCCCGTTGCTATCGGAAGACTTGAGCGCTTCGTTGCCGACTGGCATAACGCTCAGCCCGAAACAGCTCCCGAGATACCCGCAAAGAACGGTCACAAGGCTGCTGTCATAGGCTCGGGTCCTTCGGGTCTTGCCTGTGCGGGCGACCTTGCAAAGAAGGGCTACGACGTTACCATATTTGAAGCTCTCCACGTTGCGGGAGGAGTTCTCTCCTACGGTATCCCCGAGTTCAGACTGCCAAAGTCCATCGTTCAGAAGGAGATAGGCGGCCTTAAGGCTCTCGGCGTAAAAGTCGAGACTAATACCGTAGTCGGCAAGACTATATCCATTGACGAGCTCATGAACGAAGAGGGCTTCGAGACCGTATTCATCGGCTCAGGTGCAGGTCTCCCGAGATTTATGAATATCCCCGGCGAGAACCTCAACGGCGTTTACTCCGCAAACGAGTTCCTCACACGTATCAACCTCATGAAAGCCTACAAGGAAGGCAGCGCAACTCCTATCAAGGCAGGCAGCAAGGCTGTTATCGTAGGCGGCGGAAACGTTGCTATGGACGCTGCCCGCTGTGCAAAGAGACTGGGCGCTGAGGTATATATCGTATACAGACGTACAGAGGCAGAGCTCCCCGCAAGAGCTGAGGAGGTCGAGCACGCAAAGGAAGAGGGCATAATCTTCAAGTTCCTCACAAATCCCGTTGAGATAAAGGCTACCGACGACGGCTGGGTAAAGAGCATACACTGTCAGCAGATGGAGCTCTCCGAGCCTGATGCTTCGGGCAGAGCAAAGCCTGTTCCCATCGAGGGAGCCTTCATAGACATCGAGGCTGACTGCGTTATCATGTCTATCGGTACTTCACCCAATCCGCTCATAAAGTCCACAACAGCAGGCCTTGATACTCAGAAATGGGGCGGCATCATCGCAGACGAGGACGGTCTTACCTCAAAGGAAGGCGTTTACGCAGGCGGCGACGCCGTAAC
>NZ_CAMKRR010000158.1 GCF_946415235.1 uncultured Ruminococcus sp.
AAAGCATCGCTTTCAGCTTCTCTTCATTTACGTCATGCGATGGTGAAACCGCTATAATCGGCTTAAAAGTTACGCCATTTTCTTCAAGGATAAACTTCAGCTTTGCTACTATTGAGGCAAGACCTATAAATTTTAAGGTAGGATGTGAAGCGTATATGCTGAGCCATCTATCTATTATCTCCTGTGTCTCTCTATAAAGCGGCACCAGCTTCTTCATTTTAACGCTGTCAGACATAATATCTGCGTAGGCTTCCATGTTTTCCGGATATGAACCGAAAGCATATTCATTGTCACCAATTTTAACGAAGCCCTGACGTGAAAATATTTGTGCTGTAGACTTAGGTGCCTTTTGTATCTCATTGTATATAAGATCATTAACCTGCTTCTTTGTACAGCCAGGGCATCTTTTCACCCACTTCATATGTTGATAGAAGCGCTCGTTCATATAGTCATCGTAGGGCATGATAGTGGAGCACGGATTTTCAGTTCCGCCTGCAATATGAACATACTTGATTATGGTATCACCATATTCTCTTATATAGGTGACATTTCCGATACTGAATGCAAGGGTGAGGGGAGTAATCTTAGCTTTTCCGTTGCTTGATTCCTCAATCAAGTTAAAATATATACCGTCATTGCTGTAATGTGAACGCTTGTGGATTATCTCGTCGCACTTGCCGTTTCCCTTGTCATGGCGGCGGCTATCAGGGTGCTCAAGTGGATAAGTCGGTGCTGGTGCAGAAACGCAGTTTGCTTCTGACTGTGAAAGGCGGCGGTTAACATCTCCGCAGTCGTAGCGGCGGCTGGTGGGATCAACGACGTTGTAGGGATTCGGACAATTCGATGAAGAACTGAAGCTGTCCCCTGGCTGACCGAAACCAATATTATTGTTCTTAATAGCATTACACATTTAACATTACCTCCTGAAATATAATTAATAAAGACTTCGCTTTTCCAAAATCTCGGGTAAAAACTCCAAGAGAGAGAAAATTTTTCTGAAAATCCCGGGCGTTTCAGTATTTTTTTCACCCTCCTCGTAATTTTGACCTGAGTTTTTGAGATTTTGAAGTTGTTTTTTCAAAACGGCATCGCTGTCGTTTATACTATAATGATATCAAATTCATAACGATATTTCAAAATGATAAATCAGGTAAATAAGTATTGTTTTAAATGTAAAAATGCTATAAAGAGATTTAGTTGATAAATAATGCTACCCATTTTAGGGTAAGGAGTGATTAACTACGAAACGCAAGGATACGTTAAAAGAATTACTTGAGGTGATTTTTGGTGGTACTACTGTTAAGCCAGCAGGTGGTAAAATTTATAAATCCGGTAATTTATTCAGTTCATGTAAATACAATGACACAGACAGAGACACTTACATAGATTTATTACAAATAACATATCTTGACGATGCCCCTAAACAACAAAGTCCAAGTTTTGATCCTGATATTTTTAACAAAAAGGAAAGCATCTCACGCTTTTTTAATTATTTGCGTTCGTATAGAGAAGCTTTATTTCTTCCCGACGTTGACGCACCATCGTCTTCAATATTTGCTTTCGAAGCAGCTGTAACGATTATAACTGCTATATTTTCACCACCCTCTGAATCGGATAAGTTCAAGATTGAAGATGAAGATATAAGTATAGCGTTCCGTAAAGCGTTGGATAGAATAGAGAAGATAGAGTATAATGTTGATCTTGAAGATGATGCCAACTCATTTAACAATGAAAGAACGACTTTTTACGATAATGATTATTCCACAGATAAAAGCAAGTGCAGTTATAGTGTATTAGTTGAAACAGGAAATATAGTTAGCAAATTACGTGATAGGTATCATGCTATACTTTTAAGAATATATATAGACAAAAGCAGGAAATATAATAACCAAAGCTCTTTCTTTTATAATGAATTAATCTCGACTCTGTACTTGGATAATATCCGACATACAAAACCACAAGATGAATTTTTTATAGTGAAGCCATTGTCTTTGAGAGCAGTCAGTATTTCTGTTCCTGATTTATGGACATATAAAACGTATTTAGACGAGAAAATCGTCCTTACCGAGTATAAGTGCAACGATAAAGACTCTTTAAAGAAAAGGATAATTGCTAAAGCTAAGAAACAGTACGCAGAATATATTGATATCCTAAAGCCTGAATGGGATATTGACATTTTAAACTATACTGGCGATATAATAAAGCGTGTTATGAGCTTGGATTTGCTCTGGCTATATAATGATGCTAATAAGGAATCAGGTAAATGCAGAGAAGAAGTTGAAAAAATCATTGTCGGCTATCCTGAGATATATTCATATCTTGATAGTTGTTCAGATGAGACTCAAAGTAAGCAATTGACGATAATACTTCATCATGCCGTGAAGGAGATAACTGCATTTATCAATAATAGATGTAGATTCATTTCAGAATATGTCATAAGCCAGGAGTTTTCTGATCATAAGCAATATGTAAAGGGTATTGTGAACGGTAACAAGTTCAAAAAACTGAAAACGTTTTCAGAAGGCATGAATAGTGAAGATAGCTCAGAACCACAAAGCCTCTTTGACGAATACTACTATACATCTGGTAATGAATTGCCACAACTTATCTCTTCTTTGCAGTCATATTATGAAGCACTTAAAAAAGTGCATAAAGAATCCTAATTACGATTTTGAAAACAACACTGCTGAAAAAATCGTAAAAAGCAAGCCCGATTTCAAGTTGTTTGGCAGGGCGTTATTCTCAAAATCTAAATTGGAGAATTATTTTTTGTTTTTTATTTATAATGAATGGGAGCCTTACACGCGCAAGACTCCCATGAAGATTATGTCTTGTTATACAGCCTGTAGTAGCATGACTTGGAGATACCAAGCTCTCGCATAGCCTCAACAGGCTTTTTATTCCCGCATCGGACTTCTGTCAGCACCTCACGCCAGTTATCAGGAAGAGGCTTTGACGGTCGTCCGAACTTGATATTCTTTCGTTTGGCAGCTTCTATGCCCTCACGTTGGCGAGCTCGTATCTTGTTACGCTCGTTCTCGGCTATAGCACCAAGAACCTCGATAAGGATAGCATTTATCATTTCAAGTACCCAAGCCTGCTCCGGCGGAAAGTCTGTGAGCGTGGTAGGAATATCAAGTATCTTTACACGGATACCCATATACTTGAATTGTTCAAGCTCCCGCTTAATGTCGGCCTTGTTACGGCTGAGCCTGTCCAGTTCCTTGATAACGAGTGTATCCCCTTTACGGAGTATCTGACGTTTGAGATACTGGTATCCTTCTCGCTCTGTGTCCTTACCGGAAGCCTTGTCGATGATGATGTTCTGTACAGGCACTCCGAACTTAGTCAGAGCTTCGATCTGCCTGTCCTCGTTTTGTTCCCGCGTAGAAACGCGAGCATATCCATATACACGGTTATCCATTTTACCTCCTAACTGTCCCCAAAAGTGGTGGTGACTTTCGGAACGTCTCAAAAGTCAAAACACCACTTTTTAGAACGCTTTTTCAGTCGTTTTTCGGGTGTCCCATAAAGTAAACTTTTTGAGACTTCAAAATGCTCCTCCGTAGCAGCTTTCATATATATCCTCACCGCACATATACTTCACATCTCTGAGAGCTTCATGGAGCAGGTTTGTATCCATGAGCATTTCTTCTATCTCATCGCAGGTATAACCATACTCCAGCAAAAGCTCAACGTCCTCACTGTCAACGCCATAGCAGCCACAGTAGGCGAGAAGCATCTCTTCGTGTATGTTATAATAGGAAGAGTCATCGTACCAGCTCATGTACTTGGAGCGGTAAAGCTTCGGTTCAAATTCCGAGCGTGTGATATCTCCGGTCCTGTCAATACGAATTATATCCCCCTCATCAGTTTCTACACGTTCATGTGCGAACTTGTGCAGACCTATCTTTCGCAGAGCAGCCTTCATAATGCTCTCGGTACTCGCATACACATAAAGACCTATATCTTTGAAGTGGAGTAGGCACATGGGATTGCTGCCCTTGACGATATACAGGCTATTGTTATCATCAAGCAGGCTGAAAGTGAAGTTGCCTTCTACTGTTTCAGCCATGTATCGGAGCGAATCAAAATCAAGCTTCTGCTGCGACTCTATAAGCTGACAAGCAGCGTAGCTGTCAGTCTCTATGTGTGTATCAGGTATAAGCTTTTCCTTGCGGAGTTCCTTATCATTCCAAAGAACGCCGTTATGGGCAAAAGCGAAAGAAGTATCGCCGGCAAAACCAGAGAACGGATGATTGTTGTAGTTGAATTTCTCGTTGCCCTGAGTAGTCATACGGGTA
>NZ_CAMKRR010000159.1 GCF_946415235.1 uncultured Ruminococcus sp.
GATATGTACGCTTACGGCGCATACAACGACGGCAAGATGAGCGACTATATCCCCACAGACGAGGAGATCGCAAAGTCACTTGCAAATCTTCCCAAGATCAACGGCTGATCTCATAATTAAATATGTATCTATGCGGGCATCCGCCCCTACATTTTCAGCCTTTATCCGTTAATTTGTAGGGGGCGATGCCTAACAGGCAACCGTACCCTATGTCCTTCGGACATCTCCCTGTACATCAGGGAGTCACCTACATTGCTCCGCGCTTTACCATTATATGTAAAATGAAAAGCTCCGCATATTGCGGAGCTTTTTTAGTTATGAACCGAGCTTTAAACGTCATACGATACCATTGCCCAGCCGTCGTCCAACACCGGTTCTTTCTCTGATGGCGGAGTACGATAGCTTGATACATTATCAAGGGATAATTCATCAAACTGTGCGGCTGTTGCATAGAATATCAGAGCTTTCTGAGCTTCACTGTATTCATATCTGATATTCTGCTGTTCAAGCTGCGGGATAGTCGCCTGTATCATTTCATAATTATATGCGTCAATAGCTTCGTGAAGAACTTTATAGGCATGATCCTGCGTTCTGAGCTCATTCTCGTATTCTGCCTGATCTTCAAGTAATTTATCTCTCAGGAATTCGCCGTCCACGATATACTTTGCAAGGAAATCCTCTCCGTAGAAGCTGAGCGTTCTGTAATAAAAATCCTTGTCCCATTTCTCGCCGTCAGGTGCGCCTGTTGTGTACAGTGCCTCACCGTATTTCAGCTTGTCGCCTACCTTTATAAGCTGACCATACTTTTCGGCAAGAGCTGAGTTTTCTTCCCATTCTTTCCGGTACTGCTCTATGGTCTTTCCGTTATATACGTAATTATAGTCAGTTCCGTAATTGGGTGTAATAGCTATCTCAGCGTCTGTATCCGCATTGTCACGCAGCTTGCTGTAAAGACTGAATGTGACTCTTTTTCCTCCCTCTGTTGTCAGACCTGCATCAGTAGTTGTGGCAGACTGTCCTTCTACAGGAGTTTTGTCTTCCTTATCCAGTCCGAGGAGCTTTTTCTGTATAGCAAGGGCGTCGCCTACTGTAAGACCGTCGCCGTCATTGTCTCCGTTGAGTCTGCCGAGAGCGGTGAGATGATGGTAGGGGTCATTACCATTTTCGCCGTACTTGTCGGGATTTGCAAGAGCCTGCATTATAAGCACAGCATCTGACATATCCACCTGACAGTCGCAGTTGGTGTCACCCTTGAATATATCGGGCTCGCTCGATATCAGAGACAAATTTTTGATATCGCTGAACTTAGAAGGATATATCGTAAGGATACCTCTTTCGTAGGTCACTTCAAACACCATTCCCGGGGCAGGAGCAACTCCGGTGTCGATATAACTCATCGGTACAGAAAATTTATCACCAACTTTATACTCCTGCGAGTTCATATCGGGGCGTACAATAAGTTTTTTGTCGTTTACATCAAGGACTGTGACTTTTACCTTGTATGATGTTTCGTTCTCTGTCTGCTCTGCCGAGCTCACTTCAATATATACATATGCACCGAAAGCACAGCCCGCAGCTGTAACATATATTTCTGCTTTGCCCTCTTTAAGAGCTGTTACAGTAAATGTGTCTTTTCCTTCTTCATAGTCTATTGATATACAATCCGAGCTTGTGTTCACTTTACCGTTTTTAGCTGTTTTAGTTTCAGGATTGTAAAACTTCACTTCTCGTTTTTCGCCTGTTTTCATAGGTGATTTGTCATATTCGACCTTAACTGCGTAATCAATTATAGCTGTCGTCGTAGTCGTGGTATTTACAGGCTGCGACATTACCGCAGAAGTACCGTCAACTATGAGGACATTGCCCTCCGAGTCAAGTATCCTTCCCTTAGCATCGGTAGCATAAGTTGACGTGACCGTTGTGCCTGTCGATATCTTGGTAGTGGTTGTGGTAGTGTTATTTGCGGTCGTTGTTGTAGGTGTAGTTGCAGTTACGTCGTTATCAGCGTCCTTCTTTGCAAGCGGAACGATCATATAATCGTTGTAAAGCGCATAAGTATATACGTCGCCTACCGCACAGTCAAGGGGATCAACGGTAAGTGTTGAAGCAAAAGTGCTCAGCCCGTAATAATATTCCTTACCCTCTGAATCCTTGTATCTTATGCTCCAGTGTGCTGAACCGTCGTATGTCTTGCTTGTGACTGTCAGTTCCTTCTGCTCCATAAAGTCTTCACATTTGCCGACCTTATCAAGCTTTGCACTCTCGTCAAGCTGATAGTAGTAAGCCATTGCATATACGGGATCATCAGGTGCAGCCATGACCTTAGTCATAGAAGCTTCACCGTCAGCGATAAATACATCTCCGTAAGAGATATCGGCAGGTGCGTCCTCCCATACTACCTTATCGACCTGATAGCCGCCATCGGCTTTGTGGGCAAAATACCTGAGCTGTGTGGACTCTCCTCCGTATGTACCTACTGCAACAAAGAAATTCTCGGCTTCAAATTTTGCTTCCTCTGCCGCTGACTGATACTCCTCCGCGGTCACTGCCGAAAAAGCGCCTGCACTTAACGGGAGCGTATTTACAGCAAGGATCGAAGCAGTAACTACTGCCAATAAACTTTTTTTCATAAGATCAACTCCTTTTCTGAAATTCGGGCGTTAATATATCCTTTACTTATTAGACGGAGCAACAGCTGGTTTCTCTCACCCTTTTAAAAAATTTTTTTGCACGGACTCTGTGTCACCTTAATAATAGCATAAAAACCCCCTGAAATCAACAAGCCGTGAATTATAATTCATATATATATGAATTGCATATATCGTCAAAATCGCGGTATTGCTGCAAATGTCCGCCTTATCTGCACTAATTACACTAAAAAGCAGCTATGCTCAGATAAAGTTTGTGAATATTTTATCTTGCATTATCCGCCGAAAATGTGTATCATAATATGTGCAGACGTATAAAAGAAACAGCCAAAAGAAAGGATAAATATGAACAAAAGAAAGCCGATCTGCCTTATGGCAGCCGCTTTGCTGTGCTTTTCGGCAGCTTCCTGCGGCGATAAAGATAAAAAAACCGACAGCAGTCAGGTGACAGCTGTCACGACTTCCGCCGATACAACAGCTGTAACGACAGAGCCTGCCGCCACAGCTTCGGAAGCTTCAACAGAAGCGGAAACAACGACAACTGCCGAGGAGACTACTGCCGAAGTAACTACTGATGCTTCGGATGACCGCCTTGCAGACGCAGTTAATCTCTTTGAAGCCGTTAATACTGCGGATATGATGCAGGCAGGCGCGGGGATAGAGGTCGATGAAGAGCTCGCAAAGGAATTCAGCCTGAAAATAAACGAAAGCACGGTCTCGTCCGTGTATTTCATGGTCACGGATACACGTTTCAAAAGCCTCGAACAGGTAAGGCAGTTCGTTAACGACTCGCTTTGCGGCGAGCTCCTTGAAAAATACAAGAATATCTACGAGGGCGATAACGCCGCCTTCAAGGAGTACAACGGCTATCTTTACTTCACCCACGAAGGAAGAAGCAGCGGATTTGAGTACACCTCCACTCCCGAGATAACGGAGTCCTCCGAAAATGCCTTTACTGCAAAGGTTTCCGTAAACAGCCTCGGGACCTCCGAGGTATTCACACTGAAAGCCGTTAAGCAGGACGATAAATGGAAGGCAAGCTCCCTGACGATAAACAAAAATCAATGACAGGTCAGAGGATATAGAACAAGCCCCGAGGCTAAGACGGATACCCATATAGAAGTTTTGCCCCCAAGCGTTTATGCGCTTAGGGGCATTATATTTTATTTTATACGGTTGCTAAGATAAATCAGAATTTGTCATCAATCAGCAATAAAACCATACTTTTCAAGAAATGAATAATGAAAGCCCTTCTTCTTGATGTAGGCATAAAATGTCTTTCGCCCTTCTTTAGTAAGATCATCAAGTTCTTCGTATTTCAAATAATCCAATCCACCTGTTTCCGTAGATAAAATATCTCCAACATGAAAATTGTGCTCTTCATCAAAACCAAACCAGTCAACAGAAACAACCCAAGGATCGCCCTCTTGAAAAGGACATTCCAAAGTAATATGATCTTTGTCTGCTGAGAGCACTGCCCATGTATCTATCGTAATCATTGAGCACCTCACAGTCGAGTAGACCTACACCTTACAATGTAAGCCCCTCACAGATCCGGACGTGCG
>NZ_CAMKRR010000160.1 GCF_946415235.1 uncultured Ruminococcus sp.
ATTCGCTATCCATATGTTGTTTGCAAAGTGAACTGCTATGAAGCGTTCGGGAGCATCAATGATATCCCTGAAATCACTTGGAAGAAAGCTCGATGTATTTGTAGCGATAACAGCATCATCGCTTACATATCTGTTCAGGTCGGTATAAAATCCCTTTTTGGCATCCATATTCTCAGAGATTGATTCAATGATGAAGCTCTGACCTGATGCTGCTTTCTGCATATCTGTTTCAAATATTATATTATCCATAACAGCATCGACCTTGCTCTGATACAGCTCGAAATCGGCTCCCGTGAGCTGTGTTCCCACAGTATCAAGTGCGCCGAGGTAGTTCATTTTTCCGTTTTTGCAGGCTGCAATTGTCTGACTGTAGCTTTCCTTAAGGGCTTCCAGCTTCTTTTTGGCTCTTTGTACAGACTCTTCAGAACGGAGCCATATCGTTGTTTCAAGTCTCGCATAGGCACACTGGAAGGCTATCTGACTTCCGAGAACGCCGCCGCCTGCGATCATTATTTTGTTCATACTTTTATCTCCTTTGGGCTTAATATATAATATTATATCATAAAAATTTTTATTGTCAATAATTAGAAATCGCAATTTTTGATTAGTTTTTCTTTTTACAATATGTTATATTTATATTGTTCCGAAACGACAGGGGAGTATCCGCCTTTTCGCTTCGGGATCGGCAAATTATGTAATAGGAGTGAAACAAATGAGAAAACATTTCACAAAATTCGCAGCATCAGCACTTGCATTATGTATGCTCGTTCCGACTGCTTTATCGGCACAGGCAGCAAGCACTTATCCCGGTGACGATGAAGTATATGCAAAACGGGCAGGCTTTACTGATCTCAGGGGATACAGTACTTATGTTAAATGCGTGCGCGATAAGGACTATCAGATATGGCTTGCTGACAAGAGCAAGAATATCCGTGTTGTCGCTGACGCAGCTTACACTGCTCCGAACGGCAATTTATCAACAGAAAGATTTACTTTCCCTTCTGACTTTGATCCGCTGAAAAAAGATCAGTCTACATGGAATACAAAGGCTCAGCTTCTGTACAATACAGAGAAGGTATATGACTTCTACAAGAATACTCTCGGTCACAGCGATTTTGATTTCGGCGGCAGAGGTGACCAGTCCATTTATGTCTTTGAGTTCAACAATCCCGGCGATGCTCGCTCGCACATAAAAATAGACCACTACGGTCACGGGCCTGACGAGTACAGAAATATGCTCTACTTCGGAGCAGAGGGTGATAAGACATACAGCATGGGCGTGGATGTAGGCGCAGTCGGTCATGAGCTCACACACCTTGTTGTCAATAAGAAGCTCGGCTGGTGGCCTCACGGACTCATGACAGAGACAGAAGCTCTTATGGAAGCTTATTGCGATATTATGGGCGAGCTCTGCGAGGATGAGCCCGACTGGATGGTAGCTGCGGATGTATTCAAGGACAATACTTCATATAACAAGAGGTATTCACTCAGAGATATGAAGTCTCCGCAGTCCACAGTCAATAAGCTCTATGAGAATGTTTATTTCGGCTTCTACGATAATTACTTTGATTACAAGAACAATGCACAGTGGCTGGCTGAAAACTATCAGTACGGTTCCCTCATGGCTCCTGCTTATCTTGCAACAACTATTATCGACCATGCAGCTTATCTGATGTATCAGGGCGGTATCCCGCAGAATGACCTTGCTCATATCTGGTACAACTCTATGGCATACTACACAGGCGATACTACACAGGCAACATTCCTTGACTGCCGCAATGCTGTTATCAATGCAGCAGTAGACTATTACCGCTGCGGAACAGGCAAGGTAGATATTATCAAGAAAGCCTTTGACGATGTAAATGTCAAGGTACATCATTCCGAGCTTTCACAGGCGGCGGCTGCCATAACTACCCGTATGCACGATTTCGGTATTACCGAAGGCTATAAGCTCCCGGAAGGAAGCTACTGGAATACAGGTGATCCCGATTCATCAAGCCGGACGGCAATAAACAACGATCAATCGACATATCTCCCGATGGGACCCACTGCTTTCAAGTACTTCGTTAATTCCTACTGGCAGATCGAGGAGCCTTACTACCAGTGTGCAGGCTTTGCAAAGAAGCTCCAGATGGATTACTTCGGAACAAATTCATATGTGCGTGTAACAGATGCCTCATATGTGCCCGAAATAGGCGATCATCTCCGTGTTGACCGCTATTACAAGGGAAATCTGCTCATGGATAATCCTACACACAGTGTATTCATCAGATCACTCGGTGCAAACAATACAATGACCTTTGCAGACTGCAATTCCGACGGAAATAACATTATCAGATGGAACAATAACGTTAATTACTACTATGACAGCAGTGACGGAAAGCTCTGCTACAGGCTCGGCGACATCACGTACAAATTCGTATGGGCTGAAAGACCGCTCAAGCTCGGTGATACCAATGCAGACGGAGTTCTCAGCTATGACGATCTGACAGCTATGGATAATATCATCAGCGGAAATATCTCATACAGAATGTATGATGGTCTGCTCCGCCAGTATACAGCTGATATCAACGGCGACTACGTTGTTGACAGTGCTGACAGGGATATACTTTATCAGCTCATCTATGATTACAACAATGCAAGAGGAAGATACGGCTTCGTCGTATATTGATAGTGTATTCATAATAATGAAAAAAGATGTAATAGTTTTTCTCTTACATCTTTTTTTATATCCTGATATCTCATAAAACGGTGCTGAAAAAATACGGCTGCTCAGGCTGATCAGAATTTCTGCCAGTGAAGCTGTTTTTCAAGATCGGGGATAAGCTGTTTCGTGCGGACCGCATTGTCAGCAGGCCGTCCTATCCCTATAAAGCACGGTATCATGCAGTCCTCGGGAAATCCCGTCGCCTTTCTTGCAAGTTCTTCCTCGTTCCCGCAAGGAATTCGAAGATTGCAACCGTATCCCTCTGCCGTTGCGGCAAGCCAGAGATTTTCGATACTGCACCATATGGAAGCAAAGCAATTCAAATGAGAGAGGTCGGCAGGGTGGAGCACGTCCACCTTTTTCTTCATGAGCGGGATGATTACCGCCGCCGCATCAATAAGCATACTGTACTGCTTCGGAACAGCAAACCGATAGCTCTCCTTCTGAACAGGATCGGATATGAAGGTCATATTATCTACATCCTTAACTGTCAGATCTTTCGGGACACCCTTTAGTACCTCGCGCATGACAGCCTTATCCGTTACAACGATAAAATGCCAGTCCCTGAAATGATCGTTGGTCGGTGCTTTATAAGCTGCCTCTATGATACGCTTCAAAGCTTCCTGCGGTATCGCTTCATCCGTGAACTCGCGTACACTGCTTCTTTTGCTGACGGCCTCATAAAATTCCATGATTTAGTCCTCCTTAAATAATACGATCTGATAGGTTACAATGATATTATATCATAAAAGCGCTGACTTGTCATTCTTTTCGGAGTTCAGCCTGCTTTGAAGCATTGAAAATTGGTACGAATGAAAAAAGAGCGGCTTTTTATAGCCGCCTATAAAGCGTTAGGACTCCAAATCGAACATCATATGTTATGTATAACCGCGTTCCGGTATGATATTCAGAAAAGGTCCAGCATACTGTCGAGGTAGACCTCTTCACGTACAGTAAGCTGATACTCCGGCCTTATGAGATAATAAAGCAGAAATTCGAGATTAACAGCGCTTCCGAGTCCTCTGCCTTCTATTTTGAAATTAGAAAAGCCGAGGGGCAGATAAGTGCTGATGATGTCGCCGATACTGATAAACCCATGATTTTTCATTGCCCTTGAAAAACGGTAGCCGTCCTCCGCATCAGGTGCGGTGCAGACGTGGTCGGGGCAGCTTTCTCCGAGATTTTTTCGGCTTACATTTTCATAGCAAGCTTTTCTGTCTGTGCAGTAAAACGAGCAGCATTCATTGCACAGAAATTCGACTTTCTCTTTTTGGACTTGTGAGAGTGTATCAAGTTTACCAAACAGCTTATTCAGTCTGAAATCAGGAACAACATATTTAAAGTCATTACGTTCTGTTTCCTTTACAAACAGCTCAAAATCAGTCTGCACCTTTGTAGTCGAGGAAACGAAATAAAGATCGGGATAATTATTTTTTATATGTTCAAGCAGAAG
>NZ_CAMKRR010000161.1 GCF_946415235.1 uncultured Ruminococcus sp.
CCGAAAAGGGGCGCTATTTCATTAAATTCAATGTGGAAGGTCTGCTGCGCGGCGATTATGCAAGCCGTATGCAGGGCTATGCGACTGCAAGGCAGAACGGCTGGATGTCGGCAAACGATATTCGTGAGCTGGAGGATATGAATTCTATTCCCGAAGAACTGGGCGGAGACCTTTATCTCTGCAACGGCAGCTTCACAAAATTACAGGACGCAGGTGCAGCTTACATAAAAAAGGAGGAAAAACCTGATGAATAACAAGTTTTGGAACTGGGTAAAAAACGAAGAAACCAACGAATCTGAGCTCATTTTCAACGGGCCTATTTCAGAGGATACATGGTTCGGAGATGAGATCACTCCGGCTATGTTCAGAAACGAACTGTCAAAAATATCCGGTGATCTCACGGTATGGATAAACTCTCCCGGCGGAGATGTTTTTGCAGCTTCGCAGATATACACCATGCTTCGCAATCATAAGGGCAAGGTTACAGTCAAAATTGACGGCATTGCGGCAAGTGCTGCTTCTGTGGTTGCTATGGCAGGAGATGAAACTCTCATAACTCCCACTGGCATGCTTATGATACATAACCCTGCCACCATTGCAATGGGCAATAAGTCCGACATGGAACAGGCTATAAGACTGCTTGATGAGGTTAAGGAGAGTATCATAAACGCTTACGAGGAGAAGTCTCACCAGTCACGTGCCAAGATAGCCCATATGATGGACGAAGAGACATGGCTCAATGCAAAAAAGGCTCTAAGCATGGGACTTGTCGATGGCATTCTTTTCGAAGACGATAACCACCATAATACGACAAATAACGACTCTCCCGCAGGTGATGAACCAGCTGAAAACGCTCCCGATTCGGACGAGTCTGACGATGATGAGAGTAAGCTCAAACGGCGTAAAACCGAAGATATTGCCGCTATGTCATACTCAGCTACTTCTGCTATGGACAAGCTTATGAAGAAGATTTCCGCATCATATACACCTGTTGCAGGTACACCAATTGACCAGCTGGACAAGAGATTGTCTCTGCTGAAACACTAAGGAGGAATATGTAATGACTATTCAGGAACTCAGAGAAAAAAGAGCAAAGGCATGGGATACAGCCCGTGATTTCCTTGATTCAAAGCGTAATGCAAGCGGCCTTCTCTCAGAGGAGGACAGTAAAACATATGATACACTGGAACAGACAATAGTTGACCTCGGCAAGGAAATCGAGCGTATGGAAAGAGCAGAGCATATAGGTCAGGAGCTTTCAGCGGCTACTACAACGCCTGTTGTGGGAACTCCCGGCGCACATGTAGCTGATATGCCAAAACATTCTACAGGTTCAGATGAATACAGCAAGGCTTTCTGGAACAGTGTCCGTAACCGTAACTGGATTGATGTCCGCAACGACCTGCAGGTGGGCGAAGATACCGAGGGTGGCTATCTCGTACCGGATGAGTTTGAGAAAAAGCTCATTGAAGCCCTTGAGGAGGAAAATGTATTCCGTCCACTTGCTACAAGAATACAGACTTCAAGCGGCGATAGAAAAATACCTGTTGTAACATCAAAGGGTGAAGCGGTATGGATGGAGGAGGAAGAGGCATATACTCTCTCCGATGACTCCTTCGGTCAGCTCTCGCTCTCTGCATACAAGGTGGGCACGGCTATAAAGATATCTGAGGAGCTTATCAACGACTCCGTCTTTGACCTTCCCGCTTACATTGCAAAGGAATTCGCCCGTAGAATCGGTGCAAAGGAAGAGGAAGCATTTGTCGCAGGCGACGGCGTAGGCAAGCCTACGGGCATTTTCGCGGCTTCTGGAGGCGCTCAGGAAGGTGCAACCTCAAGCGGAGCTACAATCAGCTTTGATGACATGATAGAGCTGTTTTATTCTATCAAGAGTCCATACCGTAAGAAGGCTATCTGGCTTCTCAACGAGCAGACCGTCAAGGCTCTCCGTAAAATCAAGGACAACACCGGCAACTATATCTGGCAGCCCAGTGTTTCCAACGGTATTCCCGATACTATACTCAATCGCCCCTATGTAACTTCCGTTTACGCACCTACAATAGAAGCAGGCAGTAAGGCTATCGCATTCGGTGACTTCAGCTATTACTGGATAGCAGACCGTCAGGGACGCAGCATAAAGCGACTTAACGAGCTTTTCGCCATGAACGGTCAGATAGGATTCCTTGCTTCACAGCGTGTGGACGGTAAGCTCATACTTCCCGAAGCTGTAAAGGTGCTGACTATGAAGGCATGATAACACTTGCTGAAACCAAGAATTATCTCCGTGTAGACCACTGCGAAGATGACAAGCTCATCATATCTCTTATAGACACGGCAAAGCGCCTAGTGAAAGATGTGGGCAGAATGAACGATGCTACACTTGCGGCAAATGAGGAAACCTCACGGCAGGCTATGCTGTATACTGTATCATACCTCTACGAGAACCGCAATACTGCTGACTACCATAAGCTGACTCTTACACTGAGGGCGCTTTTATTTGCACAGAGGGAGGGCATTATCTGATGGAAATAGGAATTCTTAATCAGCGGATAACCTTTCTCGAGCACCATACCCAAACAGATAGTATCGGCAATCATAAGGCTCAGTGGGAGGAGGTTTTCTCCTGCTGGGCAGCCGTTACTCCTAAGTCATCAACTGAAACTACAGAAGCCGGTGTCACAAAGGAAATTTATTCCATAGAATTCATAGTACGACAAACCGCTGATACTATGCGGATAAATCCGACAACGCACAGGGTTCAGTTCCGTGGACTATCATATAACATTGACGGTATACTGCCGAATTACAAGTCCATGGACTATATGAAAATAACGGCAGGTACAAGAAGGGCTGGTGAACAGGATGACTTCTATTGATGACATGGCAGATGTAATTATGAAAGGTCTGGCTGAATACGCAGATCTTGCTGATACGGAAATGAAAAAGGCTGTCAAAAAGACAGCTGCTAACGTTAAAAAAGAAATATCAGCAAATGCTCCGAAGCACAGCGGCGGATACGGCAAGAGCTGGACGGTCAGAAAAACAAGAGAGAACAGCCATACGCTTGAAATGACAGTTCATTCCAGGAACAGATATCAGCTTGCACACCTTCTTGAAAAAGGTCATGCCAAGCGTAACGGTGGTCGTGTATCCGGCAAGCCGCATATTGCGCCTGCGGAAGCACAGGGCGAGGAACTGCTCACTCGTATGATTGAGGAGGCGCTGTCATGACCTACGAAGAAATTAAAGAAATGATACAGGAGACAGGGCTTTCTTTTGCCTATCATCATTTTGCAGAGGGTGAATCTCCGCACCCGCCCTTTGTTATTTTTCTTTCTCCCGGAGAGGACACCTTCGGCGCAGATAACCTGATGTATCACAGCTTCAAACAGCTTGATGTAGAGCTGTATACGAACGAAAAATCCCCCGAAGCAGAACAGCGAGTGGAGGAAGTGCTTACACAGCACAGTATATATTATACTAAAACCGAAAACTATATTGAGAGCGAAAAGCTCTATGAAGTCTTATACGAAATGGAGGTATAACAATGGCACTTCAGAAAAACAAGGTCAAATTCGGCCTTAATAAAGTACACTGGGCTAAAATCACGGCATGGTCAGAGGAAGGAGTACCGACCTTCGCAACGCCAGTACGCCTGCCAGGTGCAGTTTCCCTGAGTATTGACGCTAACGGCGAGAATGAGAACTTCTATGCCGACAACAGCGTTTATTATGTTATCAACAATAACGCCGGCTACACTGGCGACCTTGAAATCGCGCTTATCACAACCGACTTTGCTACAGCGATTCTCGGTGAGCAGCTCGATGCGAAGGGCGTTCTGGTGGAGCGTAATGATGCAGAAACATCGCAGTTTGCACTCATGTTCGAGTTTGACGGAGACAAGAACCACATCCGCCATGTGCTGTACTGCTGCTCTGCATCCCGTCCTGCGACAGAGGGCGAGACTACCGAGGAAAGCAAGTCCGTCAAGACGGAAAAGCTCTCCCTCAAGGCATCGGCGCTGCCCAACGGTCTGGTGAAGTCCAAGACCTGCGAAAGCACCGACCAGACCACCTACGACAACTGGTACAA
>NZ_CAMKRR010000162.1 GCF_946415235.1 uncultured Ruminococcus sp.
AATGTCCTAAAGAACTGATCAGGTTAAGTCACCTGATAAAGGGTGGGATCAGTGCAGCTGAATTCTTGGAAGAGTATAGTAACGGTAACATTCATTGAAAGCTTTTTGTTAATAAATATTTTTAAATAGAATCAGCTCCCGTAAAGGGAGCTGGCTTCTTTTCTTATCGTTATACTGTCTTTTAGTAGTGTGCATTACACCTGTTTTTTGTACACACGGGACAGCAAATTTTCATTTAAAACTGCTTTCTGTATGTAACAGAAAAGCCTGTATTTCGGTGTTTTCCTCGAAATACAGGCTTTTTAATTCTGGCGGACAGAAAGGGATTCGGGCCCTCGATACGCTATTAACGTATACACGAGTTCCAGCAGTTAGAACAGCTTTTCGGCTGTTTACTGCTGTTTTTGTTTATTTTAGTTTTATTGAGTGTTCTTTTCAGAGAACGAAAACAAACGAAAAACCCTTTGCCTGTTGTGATTGCTGTTGTCGTCGGCTACGTCGTCATGGCGACAGCACCAGTTCTCCGAACACACTTCTGAGAAGTGATTTATCTCCTTGTGCAGCTCTTATGGTAGCTATTGTCAGCAAGTCGCTGTCAGCATTGTTGAAGTCTATGTCTCTGCCTGTATTTCTCACAAGAAGTGTTACAAACAGCCTTAGTGTCCTTCCGTTGCCTTCTCGAAAAGGGTGCAGCATATTCAGTTCATGGTATAGGTCTGTCAACTCGTCAAGAAACTCATCATTTTTCATTTCTTTCAGAAACTTCTGTTTTTTCAGACGCTCAAACTTTAGTGTTCCTATGCGTTCTATGTCCGAAGCGTTGCAGAAAACAGTACCTTTTTTAGAGATGTTTATTTTTCTGACCGTTCCTGCCCAGTCGTAGAGATCGGAAAACATCTGTCTGTGAAGATTCTTGTAGTAGTCAAAGTCAACGTTCTCGAACCTCATTGTTTTTTCCAGTTTTACAGAACATGAAGTTACCAGCACAGATTCGGCTTCTGTCAGAAGTTCCTGTGTCCTTATGTCGAGCTTATTTACAAGAACGGTAGTGTCAGGGTAGCAGCTATCCTGACTTCCCTCAAGACTGTAGACTGCCATTGTTTCTTCCTCTTACGGATTGTTCTACTATTCTGACGAGTTCTTCATGAGTTATCTCGTTATCTGCGTACTGTCTTATTATTTCCAGTGCTTTCTGATCGAAATGGATTCCTTCCATTTCTGCGGAAGCAACCTGATTTTTTATGGCTTTTTCAGTTGTTACGTTCTGCATCGTCCTCAACTCCTTTACTGCTCTTATTTTACCCTATTCTGTATTCTTTGTCAACCTTTTTTGATGAAAACAAAAGGACAGCTTTTTACGTCCTTTTCTCATGTGGTCTTCGGTTTTGTCGGCTGGGCGACAACAAGCGTATTATTTTACTTATATGGCGGACAGAGAGGAATTCGAACCTTCATCACGTTCATAATTTCTCATATACAATTACTATTTCTTTTTATGTTCGTTCTCATAAGACTTGATACCTGCCACTGTATCAGGTTTGAGGATAAAGTGCTTGAACAGCCAGTTGCCGCGTAAAATATCCTCACCATAGAATTGTATCTCTTTATACATTTTCTTAGGCTGAATATCGACCTCTGCACCGATAGCATCGGTGATATCCGTATTTATCGGTACAGATTTTAGAGCATATATCCTGCTCATGCCATTCATTCTGAAACCATATTTTTTCATCATTGCGCCCATTTTGCCAGGCATATATTCAAGCTCACCTATACTGTTCACGTAGACAACAGGAACTCCGAATGCCTCAATATAAGCCATACAGCGCTTGTCATTTTCATTGCGTTCTTTATTTGGTTTATTCGGATCTGCAGGTGAACCATTCGGAAATAGTATCAGTGAAAGTTCGTCATTCCTGATGTTATCATAGAAGTGCTTGCGGCGTGAATCGTAGCATATACCCACACCAACATTTCCAAATGGAGTATGAATAATACTGCCGAAGTCCCCGCGCTTGAAAACTGCTGATTCGCCCTCAGACTTGGTAACAACACCACATACACCGTCAGGACCTGCGATCATATAGCGGTTATAGTAGTCGCCGTTCTCCTTGTCGAGATAGCCTGCTCCGATATAGGTATTGTATTTTTTGGCTATGCTTACAGTCCACTGGCTTGCGTCACGACCGCAATCATCTGCAAGTTTCCATATCTTCTGACTTGCCATATAACTGCATATGGCAAGCTCGGGCAGAACTACGATATCAGGCTTCGGAAGTTTCTCAATAAGCCCCTCGATATATGCTTTTCTGCGTTCTATACCTTTGATGTCGTTACCAAGCTCCAATGCAAATATACGTATCACTCCGTTGGAAGGTCAATAAAAGTGGGGGTATGCTTAGCCGCACGGACATATTTGAGCATACCATCACGGAGCAGGCGGACTGTTGATGTATTGATACCGGGATGTCCACAGATATATTCATCCTTCATCAGGTCTTTATCAATGATGAGCTGAATGTTGCTATCGGTATCGAATATGAGTTCAAGTGGTGTGATAATCACGTTAATGTGTTTATCTGAATAAAAGACGATGAGTCCTCATAGCTCGGCTGTGAGGACTTTTTTGCATAATTCAATACCATAAAACAATTTCACGTATCTCTCACAGATTGGAAGCAAAGATTCCACATTCATGCAGTATAATTCCACTTTCGTTCCATTATCTTCTCAAATATATGCGATATTATACAATCATAGAAACAAACACAACTCTCCCAGCGAAAGGAAGTATTATTATGAAAAAAACATATATTACATCAGCAATGATAATGGCATTAGCATTAGCTTCAATGACAGGATGCGGCGACCTATCTGTATCACAGAACACTTCATCAACTGCAAAGACAGCAACTTCTGTATCAGACACAAAAGAATCGGTCACAGCAGAAAAGTCAACTGAGTATTCTGTTGACGAAAGTGACGAAGCCATTGAAGTAAAACAGCTTTCAAACGAAACAGAGGAAACTACATACACTCAGCGGGACCTTGAACAGACCGCAGATACAAGTGAAGCACAGAATATAACAGTTGCCGATAATAAGACAATTGACATTACCGATGAGGGCGTGTATACTATAAGCGGCAGCGCTGAAAACTGCACTATCAGAATCAATGCAGAAGATTCCGCAAAGGTTCAGCTTGTACTCGACGGAGTAAATATCGATAATGAAGACTTTCCTGCTATATATGTTCTCTCAGCAGATAAGGTCTTCATAACCACTACCGACACTGATAATACACTTACAGTCAGCGGACAGTTCACAGCTGACGGCGAGAACAACACCGACGCAGTCATTTACTCAAAGGATGACCTTGTACTCAACGGTACGGGCACTCTCAATGTTACATCAAACTACGGCAACGGTATCACATCAAAGGACGATATGAAGATAACAGGCGGCACATATAATGTTACCTCTGCACTCGACGCTTTTGAAGCAAACGACTCTATCTCTGTTAACGACGGAACATTCAATGTCATCACAAACAAAGACGGCTTCCACTGCGAGAATGACGAAGCCGAGGGCACTATCACTATATCAGGCGGCACATTCACTATCAACGGCGAAAGTGACGGCATACAGGCTTGTGCAGTTCTTCAGATAGACGGCGGAACTCTTGATATCACCGCTCCAGAGGGACTTGAAGCTACATACATAGTCATCAACGAGGGCAATATCAATATCAATGCAAGTGATGACGGAATCAACGCTTCTGCAAGCTCAAACGCTTACGAAACAGCTATTTTATTCAACGGCGGAAATGTCAATGTAACTATGGGACAGGGCGATACAGACGCCATCGACTCAAACGGCTCGATATATGTTAACGGCGGAACTATTAACATCACAGCACAGATGTCCTCCTTCGACTATGACAGAACAGCTGAATTCAACGGCGGTACTATCATAGTCAATG
>NZ_CAMKRR010000163.1 GCF_946415235.1 uncultured Ruminococcus sp.
TCATATACTCTTTTATGGCACTATTTCTCGTTTACACAGAATTTGGGATTGACTCCTGAAAATGGCTCTGCATCGTCGCAGTAGTTGTACATTGACATCAAAAAACTTGTATGATACAATAATTATGATTTACCCACTCACAGGGAGAATAGACTCGAATTAACAACCTACTTCCTTACCTTCTCTCTGTACACCTCCAAATCTATCTCGCCGTTTTCAGCCTTATCCCTGAGCTCAAGAGCATAATCTGCCCATTCAGCAAATTCAGCCTGCGTCATCTTCTTTTTGAGATAACGGGCATAGTGTTGCTTGTAAGCCTTGCTGTAAACATTCCAGTAAGGATTTGTTTTAACCTTATCAGCGTATTTCTTTCTGTGTCCCATATCACGGCATATCCTGCCGTTCATACCTTCGATCTCTCTTGTGCAGTAGTCAGAGAAAAGACCTGCTGTGAGAAGGAAGTATTTTTCGCAGTAACCGCATTTCTTGGGAAGATAATGTGATTCCAGTCCTTTGAACAATTCAATATACAGATAGCCTCCGAGCGTTGTGAAAGTATAGTGCTGACACAGCTCGGAGGCTTTTCTTTGCCTCAGAACCTTATAGGATAACTGCATATTCCCTGAAGGCTCTAATCTTTCATACGGATAGAGTCTGTTTTTAGGAGTGTTGTTAAAGTCGGCAAGAACCTGTGCTGTTTCGTTGTTATCAAGATATCGGCTTTCACTGTGGATCTTCTCTAAGAATTGCTCAAAGGTGCGCTTTACCCTGAGGATATCTTCTATGAAGGTACGCATTTCTGCCGCAAAGGCCTTTAACTGATCGTTAAGTATGTAGATATCCCTGAGAAGTTCTGAATCTTCCATATCACCTGAGCCAATACGTACATAGAAATGATAATGCTCTTCTGTATCAATGTCATCAAGCTCATCTTCTTCAAATGCCCAGCTATGCTCATTGAGTATCGTCCGCAGAGTATCACGCTGTATATCCATAGAGCTATACGGAGGAGTATTCGCTATCATCTGCTCAATTTTATCATAGAAAGAGATCGCTCCCTGAAACAGTTCTTCACTTTCATTAGCTTCGCGCATATCTTCGGGATAATGCAGTATAACTTCATATCGTCTGCATTCCGAATAGAGCTTATCGAGCTCACGGTAACGCTTATCGAGTATCTTTTCAAGTATCTCGCCCAGTACATATTTCTTTTTTCCGTTTATGTATACGGTATTCCCGTTAAAATACGCTGAAAAAGCTGTCATGTCAATTCTCCTTTAGCAGTTGTTTTATTCATTGTATCACATCTACTATATATAGTCAACTCAGAAGAATTACATCAAAAAATTTTTTCTGTCAGTTTTTGTTAGTAGGGACTTTTTTTAGATGCTGGATTTTACAAAAGAAAAATAAAAATAGGCGCAATTAAGCCGTTTAAGAGACGAATTTCAAAAAATAGATGTTACATATGAAAAAGTAGAGTATATGCCAGAATAGATGTGAAATAGTTGTAAATAGAGTATGCCTATCACATCTATTGACTTTGCTGTTTGGGTTAGCTATAATGGGATTGCAGCGTTGCAGAAGAAACTTGAAAACAGAATATTTCACATCATGTCACTGGAAAATGGAGTCCATAATTGTACAATGCTACAAAGTTGAAAATTATTTTTCTTATATTAAACGGTTTTCCGTTTAAAAAGTCCCCTTTTCCGCCTATATATACATACAGCTTTTAAAAAGCGTATGTCAGCAGCAATGCTGATCTTATTAAAAGGAGGTCATGAAAATGACTACACCAAAAAGAAAAGTGCTTACAATCAAAGAGGCGGCGAAGCTTATCGAGGGACTGACGGAATACCGCATCAGGCAGATGTGTATTTCGGGAGACCTGCCCTGTTTCAAGGCTGGCAAGAAGTACCTCATTTCCGAAGAAGCTCTTATGAAAGCTGTTTTCGGACATTATGAACCCGAGGGCGGTGATGCTGCATGAACATATTTGAAAAGGTTCGTGAAAGCGTTACCATGCAGCAGGTTGCGGAGCTGTACAGTATCGACACCCGCAGAGGAATTATAAACTGTATCTTCCATGACGACAAAAATCCGTCAATGAAGCTTTACGACGACCACTATTACTGCTTTGGCTGCGGAGCTCATGGAGATGCAGTAGCATTTGCGGCTCAGGTAATGGGACTGTCACAGTACGAAGCTGCAAAGCAGCTTTGCTCTGCCTTCGGTATCGTACACAGCAGCAAAGAACCATTCATAAAGCCTGTGATACAGAGGGAAACCCAGCGCGAGAAAGAGGGCAAAGCCTTCCGTGTATTGTCGGACTATTATCATTTGCTGTGCAGATTCCGGGAAGAATATGCTCCGCAAACGCAGGGAGAAGAGCCCAGTCCGCTGTTTGTAGAAAGTCTGAACAATCAGGATGAATATGAGAATTACTGTAATATTTTCATCAGCGGAACGCAGGAAGAGCGGAAAGACTTTATCGAGAACAGGAAGGAGGTATTGGAACGTGCAGGAAAGAGAGTCAGAGAATATTATGGAAACCGCTCCTGTTTGGCTCGATGATAAGAGCGTAAATGAGATAATCTTCTGCGAGGAATTTTTATCCGAGCACAGGATAATCTGTATCAATAATCAATTCATCGGCTTTGACGGAGTTATCGAGGATATCTATATTGAAAAGCTTATCTATGATAAGCTGAAACCGTATATTCAGAAGGGAGTTGCAGGCAAGGTAAAGCAGCTGTGTCAGGCGTTGAAACTGGACGCACATTCCGAGGAAATAGTTCCCGACATGAACGAGATTCACCTATTAAATGGAACGCTGAATGCTAAGACGGGCGAGTTCACTTACGAGAAAAAATTCTGCTTCGGACGTATCAATAACAGCTACAATCCTAATGCAGCTCCGCCCGAGAAGTTCCTGTCATTCTTGTCGGAGCTTCTGATACCTGAGGACATTCTCACGTTACAGGAATGGTTCGGATATCTTCTTATACCGAGTACAAAAGCACAGAAGATGCTGACTATGATAGGCAACGGCGGAGAGGGCAAGAGCCGTATCGGAGTTTTGCTGAAAAACATTTACGGCAGGACAATGTCCACGGGGAATCTGTATACTCTTGAAACCAACCGTTTCGCCCGAGCCGCACTTGAGAACGCATATCTTTTCCTTGACGACGATATGATAATGGAAAAGCTTTCCGAGACAAACGTACTGAAAACAATAATCACCAACGAAGGCAAAATTCTTATCGAGAAGAAAGGCATACAGCCATACTCAGCAAATATCTATGCAAAACTTATGTCATTCGGAAACGGTTCGCTGAAATCTCTAACGGACAAGTCCGACGGTTTCTTCCGCAGGCAGATAATTATTACAACGAAGCCCAAACCCGAAAACCGAGTTGATGATCCTTTCCTTGTGGAGAAATTTATTTCCGAAAAGGAAGGAATACTTCTGTGGTCACTTGAAGGTCTGCGGAGACTTATGGATAATAATTTCAGCTTTACTATCAGCGAAAGGACAGCAGAAAATCTCAGGAACAGCATGAAGGACAGCAGCAACATTATCGGCTTCTTAGAGGACGAACAGTTTGTAAAATTTGATCCTTCACTGGAATGCTCCACGGCTGATCTTTACAGCGGTTATTGTCACTGGTGTGCTATTAACAGTACCGATCCTATGAAAAAGG
>NZ_CAMKRR010000164.1 GCF_946415235.1 uncultured Ruminococcus sp.
AGGAACCAAACCTATTACTCGAAGTCGATCATATTATCCCAATTGCTAAAGGCGGCAAAACAGAAGCCAATAATCTCCAGACGCTCTGTTGGCGCTGCAACCGCGAAAAAGGAAAGAAATAGATTGCAAAAACAGGCGTAATGCGGTCCAGCACAGATAATAACTAAGCACTCATTGGAGGCGAGAAAGTATGCGGCTAAAAGACAACAAAGAACACGACGACCTAGAATGCATTGTAAAACTAGAAAACAACCGTATAGTCGCAATTAGCAAGGATGCTCGTATCCTAGAATACATTGACGGTAAGTGGGTTAAGCCTACGACTCCAGTTTATGGGGCGGACTTCTACGAAGGTAAACCGATAGGAATTGATAAACTACGGTCTATTCTATCCAAAGAGTAATATTTTTATTATAAGCATAATTTTGATTTTGAGTAAACTGAGTAATAATGAGTATATTGAGTTAAAATGAGTAAAATGACGCCAGCGAGGATATTATCTCCATTCTGACGTCTCATTACAAATCGAAAAGTGCTATGCAATTGTTTTGGGAAATGGCAGTAAAAACCCGCAACTTTTGCATAGCACTTTTCTTATCTATTTTACTCGATTTTTCGAGGTTTGTCAAGGGAAAAACAGAAAAAATTTGGAGCTGTATTGTTGTGCAGCTCATTTTTGTCCATTCGGAAATTTCGAGGTTCGCATTAGCTTTAGTTCGTCGGCGAATCCGTCGGCAAGTACATTTTTGCCTGTATTCGTCGGCGGTAAGTCGTCAGGTTCAACCTAAGAATTTCTCGATTTTTTGAGAAATGTACGGAATGCCAAGATTTTTTTGACGTCGGCAGTAAAGATTTGGGCGCAGAACCCGAAGGTTTCCTATGGATTTTGTTTACTTAGGTTAACAAACTGAATCAAAGATACAGAATATAGACAAAATTTTTGTTTACCATGGTAAACAAAAATTTTTAAAATAAAGAAAGCATACCACATCCACCACTAACAAGTGGCATAAGTGGTATGCTTTTTTCTTTTTCTCTGCGAAAAATAGATGTGTGGAAGGATACCTTCTGCCGACGATATTGACGACAATATCAACGATGCAAGTGATAAGCTTTGACAAAAAATAATACCACAAATGCCACCTATTCTAATGGCATTTGTGGTATTATTTGTATAGCTTCTTATTATCAGTGCGCTCTAAGATATAGTCCACAGAAACCTCATGGAAATCAGCAAGCTTTATTAGAATTTCTGTTGGAATATCCAGCTTTCCACGTTCATAATTGCTGTAAACACGCTGACTACAGTGAAGTATCTCTGCCAACTGTGTTTGAGTCATATCGCTATCTTCACGCAGATCACGAATTCTTCTGTACATAAAACAATCACCAGATATATTATACCTTAGTGTATTATCCACTATTGACTTTTAGTGGAAAATCCACTAAAATATTATAAAAAGAATACTTTGAAGGTGATTTTATGACTTGTACAATAATATCAACAGCAATTATGGAAGGTTCAATAGTTGTTTTTTATGCCCTCGATCATTCGAGGGCATTTCTTTTGTTGGTCAGCGGCTTGTCTATCAGCTTATAAAAGACATGGATCGTTCTCGGAAGGTTGCGGTGACCTGGGTGAGCATCGACCTTGATGTACTCGATAAGCTCCAGAGCCATTTCACGGGTGAGCTTCTTCGCTCCTGCGTAGGACTTCATACGGCGGATATACTCGTCCACATCACGCTCGTCCTGCCGTGTCGCTTCGGAACGCTTTCTTAGCTCGTCCTGTTCGGCGGTCAGCTTATCCTTCTCTGCCTGATACTTTTCAAGTAAGCCGATACACACCTTTTCGGGAACTTTGCCTGCCACCTTATCCTCGTATACGCTCTGGATAAGCCTGAGAGCAGACGATAGTCGGTGCTTGACTATATAATAAATGCGGTAAAATACTTCCTGCTTACTCAGCAGGAGTACCGCTGGAAGGAGCGTAATAATGACAAAGAATAAGAGAAACGGCGTTCAGGACCTCATCGGTCTTGAACGCTTTACTAATTACGGCGTGAAAACAGATAAGGCGGAGATAGTATTCTTCTCCGTTGAGCCGACAAATATCTCGGTGCTGTCTTCGGCTAACATCGAGATAAAGGTGCATGACCTGACAATAGTACTGTCGATGATACCTGACCTCGAGATAATAGCTATGGACAGTGCGGAGCGTTTCGACGGCAATAAATGGTACGTCAAAGAGCGATTACAGAAAGAGGAAAATCCTGCGGTAAGAGAACTGCTTCAGGCAGACCATGATTTTCTTGACGAAATACAGCTGGAAATGTCTTCAGCGAGACGCTTCATGTTCGCAGTAAGATTCAGACGTGAGAAACCCGAGCAGATATTGCTCTTGAAATGCGTGATAATATGAAAAAGGAACTCTGCATAGACACTGTAAAACAGCTGAGTGAGAAGTACGGCAGACTCGACGGAACTGTCCTTCACAGTGACCGTGGCTGCCAGTACACAAGCTATGCCTTCCGCAGGGAACTTGTTACAAACGGGCTAATCCAGAGCCTCAGCGGTACTGCTCACTGCTATGACAACGCCCGTATGGAGAGTTTTTTTGCCACACTTAAAAAAGAAAAGCTGTATCAGATGCCTACATACAGAATGAAACGTGAAGAGGTCAAAACTGTTATCTTCAGATACATCTTCGGCTACTACAATACGCAAAGGATCAACAGCTTTAATGCAGGCAGTCTCCCACCTGTGGCACTAGAATCTTCAACGGGGCTGGCTCATCACGCCGCCTGACTACTGCCTATCCAAGATTTTGGGTATTCTCCGACTGCACTTTTCTTGACAATTCCATTGTATATGTCAACGAAGATCCACTGCATACATAAAGTAAAGCTCTCCGGTATGTTGGAGAGCTTTATGTAGTGTCATATTTTATGCTTTTTCATTTAAAAACGCTTTGAAATCCGCAGTTCCTCCAGTAGAAAGATATGCATAGTATTGCAGAACTGCCGTTGCATCTGCCGCATCTATCTTTCCATCAGAATTCACGTCTGAAACACGCTGTTGTTCAGGATCAAGCTCAGACTTACCGCCGGTCGAAAGAATTGAATAGTTTATCAGAATTAGCGTTGCATCATTGGCGTCTATCTTATT
The DNA here is from genome assembly GCF_946415235.1 of uncultured Ruminococcus sp. Taxonomy (GTDB): domain Bacteria; phylum Bacillota; class Clostridia; order Oscillospirales; family Ruminococcaceae; genus Ruminococcus. The sequence goes on from NZ_CAMKRR010000164.1 coordinate 3,169, forward strand.
GTCACCATTCGGATCACCAAAGGAATACTTGGTTGTTACTTGAGGTGTTGCTGTTGTTGTCGTTGTTGATGTAATCGTGGTTGTAGTCGGCTTTGCTGTTGTTGTCATGGTTGATGTAGTCGTGGTTGTAGTTGACTTTGCTGTTGTTGTCATGGTTGATGTAGTCGTGGTTGTAGTTGGCTTTGCTGTTGTTGTCGTTGTTGATGTATTCGTGGTTATAGTCGGCTTTGCTGTTGTTGTCGTTGTTAATGTAGTCGTGGTTGTAGTCGGCTTTGCTGTTGTTGATATTATAGCCTTTGTTGTGACAGTAGTTGTAGTGGTTGTCGTTGTTGTCGTAGTTTTTTTCTCGCCGAGTATCCTGATATAGCCGTTGTATATACCCTTAGTGAATACATAGGTCATCTGAAGTTTTCCTGCCTCGTCCTTATGACTGTTTATAAAGGTATCAGCTACTATGCCGTCGTCTGTATACGCCAAGCCTATGGGATAGACTTCACCCTGCTCAGCATTTTCGGGAACTATAAAATCAA
>NZ_CAMKRR010000165.1 GCF_946415235.1 uncultured Ruminococcus sp.
TCGGGAGCGCACTCGATCTCGACCGTCTCCTCGTTGATGTCGAAGTCCTCGCCGCCGAACTCGAATACGTCTTCCATTACCTTATCCTCGTCAAGACCTGTATTCTCAAGGATAACGATACCCTTGTTGGTGAACATGAAGGATACGCAGCCTATAGTTCCGAGGTTGCCGCCGAACTTATCAAAGTAGTGACGCACTTCGCCTGCTGTTCTGTTTCTGTTGTCGGTAAGGCACTCTACGATAACAGCTACGCCGTTAGGACCGTATCCCTCGTATGTGATGTTCTCATAGTTGTTCTTGTCTCCGTCGCCGGCTGCTTTCTTGATGATACGGTCGATGTTGTCGTTAGGCACGTTGTTTGCCTTTGCCTTGGCGATAAGATCACGAAGTTTTGCGTTGTTGTTCGGATCGGGGCCGCCTTCCTTAACGACTACCGTGATCTCTCTGCCGATCTTTGTGAAGATCTTGCCCTTTGCAGCATCGGTAGCTTCCTTCTTACGTTTGATATTATTCCATTTTGAATGACCTGACATAGTTTTACACTCCTATCTGTTCATTATTATTAAGATCTGAATTTATGATAAAGTCAAACAGCTCGCGGATACGCTTGTTTTCTCCTGTGATATAAAGATATCCGAACAGGCATTCCAGCGCTGTAGCTCTGCGGTATTCCGCAGCGTCTGCGTGCTTCGGGACCGTGTTCCCCGTAGCGTTCCTGCCCCTTTTCAGCACTGCCAGCTCATGCTCTGTAAGCTTTTCGGAAATGAGCTCATATGCTTTTGACTGAAATTCAGCGCAGACAAGCTTTATTTTAGCCGAATGGAGCTTTGCGACCGGCATATTCGCCATGAGCAGCAGATACTCTCTTATAAGGGTATCGTAAACGCTGTCTCCGAGAAAAGCAAGCGTCAGCGGACTGTATGAATTAGCTTCACGCTCTGTTAATTTTCCTGTACTCATATCAGTTTACAAAGTCGAACTCGAAGCCTTCAAGGCTTACGGTGTCGCCCTCCTGAATTCCCATTTCCTCAAGCTTTGCAATAATACCGCTGTTGATGAGCACACGCTGGAAGTATTGCAATGACGAGTAGTCGTCGGGATCGACAGTACGCATAATGGGCTGTATCCACGGCGCATCAACGTAATAAACATCGTCCTCAACTGTGATCTCAAACTTCTTGTCAACTCCGAGCATTTCATCAAGCTCTGCCTGCGGTATGGGCTCTGCCTCAAATTCACGTATAGGCGGAAGAGTGTCAAGCACCTCGGATACCTTGTTCATAAGCTCTGCCGTGCCCTGAGTCGTTGCAGCAGAGATGCAGAAAAACGGGATATCCCTATCCTCTATGTACTTTCTGAACCTTTCGATCTGCTCGTCTGTTGCCATATCGGATTTATTTGCCGCAACTATCTGCGGTCGCTCGGCAAGCTCCTCGTTGAACTTTGCAAGCTCGGCATTTATGACCTCAAAGTCCTCGCAGGGATCACGTCCCTCAATGCCAGAAACGTCAACTACATGAACGATAAGGCGGCATCTTTCAACGTGCCTGAGGAACTCGTGGCCAAGTCCGACGCCGTCTCCCGCACCCTCGATAAGTCCGGGGATATCAGCCATAACGAATGACTTTTCATCATCGACTCTTACCACACCGAGCACGGGAGTAAGGGTAGTAAAATGATAATTCGCTATCTTTGGCTTTGCTGCGCTTACTACAGATATGAGTGTGGACTTTCCCACATTAGGGTATCCGACAAGACCTACATCCGCAAGCAGCTTAAGTTCAAGGGTTACCTCGAACTCTTCACCCGGAAATCCGGGCTTTGCAAATTTCGGTATCTGACGGGTAGAAGTGGCAAAATGCACGTTTCCCTTTCCGCCCTGACCGCCTCTTGCAAGAACCTTCGGCTCGTCAGACGACATATCTGCCATTATCCTTCCGCTTTTTGCTTCACGGATGACCGTACCTCTCGGTACTTTTATTATAAGCGGCGGAGCGCTTTTTCCCGTACAGTTTCTGCCGCTGCCGTTTTCGCCGCGCTCTGCCACATATTTTCTTTTATATCTGAAGTCGATTAAAGTCGAGAAATTATCATCGACCTGAAAAACAACATCTCCGCCGCGACCGCCGTCACCGCCGTCGGGACCGCCTGCCGCTACATACTTTTCTCGGTGAAAGGACACCGCTCCGTCGCCGCCGTCGCCGGCCTTGATCTTTATTTTCGCCTGATCAACGAACATTTCCGACCTCCGTTTCTAAAGAAAAATCCCAAGCAAATGCTCGGGATTTATTTTCACGTTTTGGCTGTTACTGCTCGATCTCGTAAACAGAAACCTTCTTACGGTCACGGCCGTAACGCTCAAACTTGACCTTACCGCTTACTGTTGCGAATAATGTATCATCTGAACCGATACCTACACCGTTACCTGGATGGATGTGTGTACCTCTCTGGCGAACGAGAATATTGCCTGCCTTAACGAACTGACCGTCTGCTCTCTTTACGCCAAGTCTCTTAGCCTCAGAATCACGGCCGTTCTTGGTAGAACCAACACCCTTCTTATGAGCAAAGAACTGAATGCTAACCTTAATCATTATTTACACCTCCGAATATGAGATATTGATAGTTCCCGGGTATTCATCGCGTATCATTTCAAGCTGCTGAACAAGCATATCCACCACCGCATCGGCTCTTTCATCGGCATTATCGGCAATACAGAGCATAACATTGTCCTCTGCGCCCGACTTTGCGCTTATATGAAAGCCGTCCGTGATGATATTGGCTGCCAGCATACACGCCGATGTGACTGCGGCACAGACTATATCCTGTCCGCTTTCTGCATATCCTGCGTGACCTGTTACACGAAATCCCCGGAATTGTTTTTCTGACTGATAAATCTCAGCTCGGATCATGCCTTGATAGCTTCGATCTTGACCTGAGTGTAAGGCTGTCTGTGACCCTGCTTCTTCTTCTCGCCCTTCTTAGGCTTGTAAGTGAAAACAGTGATCTTCTTAGCCTTGCCGTTCTTAAGAACCTTTGCGCTTACAGCTGCACCGTCAACATAAGGTGTACCGATCTTAAGACCATTGTCTGCTCCGAGAGCAACGACCTTGTCAAAAGTAACTGTCTCATCAGCCTCTGCTGCGAGCTTCTCGATGAAGATGATATCTCCCTCGTTTACCTGATACTGCTTTCCGCCGGTTTCAATAACTGCGTACATTTGTGGCACCTGCCTTTTCAATAAACTCGCTGCTCAGGGGGCGGACGGACGTCCGGCTTTAAGCCCGTTCACAAGCGGCAATAATATTTTACCACAACATTTTCGGTTTGTCAAGCATTTTTTCAGAATTATTTGCAGATTCAGGATTTATTGCAGGGGTAAATTCCGTGCGTCCGCTGTCGTTCTGACAAAGGCAGCCCTTGCAAAACGTTTCAGGTTGCTGCACCGCGGCCGTGGGCGCCGTCCCCTACAGGTGATCCTGACAGTTCATTTATTAATCCGGACGGATCTATCAGACCATTTCGCCGGGAAAAGCAAGTCCCCACTGTCTGCGGCATTCGTCCATGATACGCATTACTGCAAGAGTACCGCTGTGCGGGACGAGAGGGCTTTCCGCAAGTCCCTCACGAAGACACCTTTGCACCTCGGCTATCTCGTAGGAGTATCCGTCCACGCCCTCC
>NZ_CAMKRR010000166.1 GCF_946415235.1 uncultured Ruminococcus sp.
TTATGCTGAATACAGCACACGACCAGGTCTGAACGGTCAACCATACACCTGTTACGAACTTGTATCGCAGACTTATAGTGTGCATCAGATGATTCCGAGCATATCTCCACCTCATCATAGTAGCTGAGGTAGTTTTGCTCGTTGTCACGGTACTCGGCTTTCATATACGGCAGTACAAGGATAATTGATGTGTTACCGTAGCCGTATTGCTTAACGGCTTGTCTTATAGCCGAAGCAGCCAACAAGTCAAATTCTCCGTCCCGTCCGATGAGAAACTCAACATACTGTTTCTGCGTAATGAGATCATGCAAGAGTTGGTCCAGCTTACTTTCGATCTCTGCCGCCCTTTCTACTTCACGATGCCCAAAGAAACTGACTGTGTATATGTCCATAGCTTACACCTAAAAATGTTGTTGTTCGTATTACTAATGATACCACCGCAAGAATAATCTAATATATCTTGATTATAACATATATTAGAAGATTATTCAAGATAAAACAACATATTTCCTTTGAGTATAGCTGATTTCTTTTGCTGTATTATAGTAGTAAGAGGTGATTTAGCTATGACAGACGATTTTGTAAGAAACAGAATAACTCAGCTCCGGCTGCAAAAGGGTGTATCGGAGTACCAGATGAGCTATGATCTCGGTCATAGCCGTGGATATATTTATAATATTTCATCGGGAAAGTCCCTTCCACCGCTGTCGGAGCTGTTTGCGATATGCGACTACTTCGGCATCACACCTGCTGAGTTCTTCGATGACAGCATTTCAAATCCTGAGCTGATACGGAAAGCAGTTGAAGGTATGAAGCAGCTTGATGACGGGGATCAACTGATGATTTTGAATCATATCAATAGGCTGTTGAAGAAATAGCCGCCTATGTGTTTGTTAGGAGCATTTCAAATGAAAGTATATCTCGATTACAATATATGGCAGGAGATGCTAAATAACGAAGAAACCCAAAAGTTTTTTATCCTTAAGAAAGAACAGGGATGGAGATACTACTTAAGTGTTGCCCATTTAGATGAATTGTGTCATGCGTATCAAAATGAAACTCCTCAATATACCGGATTTGCCGAAAAATTAAAACTGTTAATGTTTGAACATTCAGAATCGGGATTATTTATTCCAGATGATAATGGCATTGTCTACCATTCAAGTGATAATGAGCGTAATCAGAGAATGGATATTATCGGAAACTATTATAGCTCACAAGGAATTGTTTCAAATTTGGCAAAAGGTCGCTTCAAAAACTTCAAAGATGATGGTGTTGAAAACATATCCGGTATAGAGGGCGTTAACGCAGATGAACTATACACAAAAATATGGGAACATCCACGTATTGCAGCTAAAATTGAGAGTTACAACAATTGCACTTCAAAATTTGAAAAAGTCACAAAAGACCAAGCATATCGATTTATGGCTGATGAATTAGTTGATTTTTATAAACCGCTTGTAAAGATTGATGAAGTTGCATATAAATACATAATTGCAATGACTGAGAAAATAAGACCAAATATGTTTCCGAATATAAGAAACGACTTTTATAAAATAGAATCAGTAATTGAATACTTATTCTTTGTTCTTACTTCATGTGGGTATAAAATGGATACAAAGGAACGCACTTTTATTTCAAGTTATTATGATACTAAACATTCAATTCTTTCTGTAGAATGTGATATTTTTATTACTAAAGATAAAAAACTAAAAGAGAAATTTAAAGCTATTGCATACTATCTTGGAATACCTATTAAAATACAGCTTTGGAACAACGGTCAACTTATCATATAAATATGAAATAAGGCTCCCAGAAATACTCTGAGAGCCTTGTTTCATATTTATGGATAACGTCACCGAAAGCTGCTATAAACCATTTCCGTTCGCCTGAGAGCATACCGCCCACACCGTTAAAAAAGCTGTCCCGAATCAACATCGACCTTTACCGCAAACCTATTCTGAAAGTGCAGTTCCTCCACTATAATAACTGCTGTCTTGTCGGGAGCCTTCCTAAGTGAGCCGACAAAGGTTATCTGCCCACCTTTTGAGTAGAGAAAACTTACTGATTTAGCGTTGTCATCAAATGCAAGGCAAGTAAACGTGTCTGTCTCGATGGAATCAACGCCCATGTGCTTTGGTTGATCAACTGCGATGCTGAATTTGCAGTAGCTGTAATCCTCCTCAGTTGCAACGGTCAGATCGGTGGTGATGCGTCCTGTCATCATGATCTTATTCAACATGGTCTACTCCTTTCAGTCTTCATCAGAACACTCGTCAAGCCCGTGCGTGAGTTGGATATAAACGCACTCTGCACGGTCATGTTCCTCACCGTCCGTAGACATCATCATTTCAAGGAAATATGCCTTAGCTTCCTCATAGTCCGTCCAGACCTTGCGCCTGCCATTGTAGACGGTAACGACTGTGCTTGATTTTGGCATTGCCAATTCAGGTGTTTTCAACATAGCTGTGTACCTCCAAATCAATATTGTAGATACAGTATATACCATAATCAAGCAAGAGTCCAGCATATCAGAATAATTGTAATAATTCTTGTGCAGGGCGCAGCAAAATACGGCAAATCCCCAGTGCAATGCGCTGTATCATTCAAGTACATTCTGCCTTCGTTTTTTCTGCTGATCTCGACTCTGCTCCTGACGTAGATACTGCTCGATCTCATTCGCCGCCTGCGACAGTTCGTCCGCTTTCAGCTTGATAGCCTTATATCGAGCATTTTTCTGAGCCTTTTGCTGGTTCAGATCTGCGATACGCTTATTCAGTTTTTCGGCAGTCGGCACATGACCGCTTGGATACCATTCAAGCAGTTTCTTTTTCAGCTCGTGATAATCAGCCAGAGTACCGCCGTGAGCTTTTCTATACTTCTCCTGTTTCCGTCCGCTGAGGGACTTGTACTCATCATAATATGGCTTAAAAGCCCAGAATTTTCTGAGCGTTTCAGGACGTTCTTCAAGCTCCTTGATCTCGTCCGAAATAGCGTTAAGCTCCTGAACAAGTGCCACCCTCTCACTGAATGCGGCTATGCTCTCGGCTTTTGCTTCCTCGGCAGTCACGCCGTACTTGGCAAGAATATTCATCGCCTTGCTTGTCAGCTTTATGTTATTGCGGTCGATGCTGTCACGGATAAACTTGTTTTCCTCCGCCTGCACAGGCACACGGACGATCCTTGCTTTCGGCTTGTACTCCATAGCTTTCTTGTAATGAATAATACGGCTCTTGATCTGCTCCGTTTCGTAAAACCACCCAAGTGTTTTCGCCCTCGTCATTTTGGCTCTCGGATTGCGTTCTTTCTGCTCGGTAAGCATAAATTTCAGGTCGATCGTATGCTCCGGATTGTAGTAGACAAGTATGCCGTTCTGAGCGCATTTCAGCAGGAAATCTGCGAAGTCATCGCTCTCCTTTACGACCTGATCTATGGCATATTTTAGCTTTGCTTTCCATGACAGACCTTGCCTGTTCATGTCCCACTCCCAGTGTGATTTTCCCTTGACTTCTTCGGGGTGTTCAATAACAGACAAATTATTCTCCTTGCATAGCTCGTCCGATATGCGCCTGACCTCTGCCCACGCACGGTCTTTTTTCTTGCCCTGATTATGCTC
>NZ_CAMKRR010000167.1 GCF_946415235.1 uncultured Ruminococcus sp.
GAGGTCACAGCATGAAAGCACAGTACACAGCTCCCGAAATGGAGATAATCACATTTGACAGCGAGGACGTTATCACTGTAAGCTTAGGCATCGCTTCAAGCGATACAGAGCTCGAGCCGCAGTAACAAATAACGCTGCCGAAAAGCTCGGAACTTATATAATAGTATCATGTCGCAGTACTTCTGACAGGCAACCGTCAGAGGTACTGTTTTTTTGCTTCCGACCGCAATACCAAGCCTCGGGGAACTGTTTAATAAATTGTAAATTTTCTTATTTCATTATTGTGCAGCCAAACAGGCTGTGATATAATTGTTGCAAGCCTGCGGGCTTAATCATAACAGTAAAGGAGTTAAAAACCATGAAAATCAAAAAGATCATCGCAGCAGTTACAGCAATTGTGCTCATTGGGGGAGCATATCCGTCAGTATCAGCTCAGAACAGCCATACCACTGCTGCCTATGCCACAGAAGCTTCTTCCGTAACGGAAAAGGGTGTCCGCTACAATGTATACGGCGACTACGCCGCGGCTGCGGAAGTAAACGGCGAGCTCGGCTGTGAGATCGTCATTGCAGACGAAATAGGCGGAAAGCCTGTAACAGCTATTGAAAAGGGCGCGTTTGACGCAGTAAAGGACAAATTGAAGTCCGTAACTCTCGGAAACAGCATCAAAACCGTTAGCGAAAGAACTTTTTAAGAGTTCAGTGAGCTAACGACTGTCAAGTTCGGAGACGCTGTCGAAACTATCGGTAACTGCGCTTTTGCGTACTGCCCGAAGCTGGAGAGCGTAACATTCGGCAAGAACCTTACAGCTATCGACAAGTGTGCATTTTTCAGCTGTCCCTCACTGATATCACTGGAATTTCCCGACAGCCTTACCGTAATTGACGATTTTGCATTTGAGATGTGTACAGGGATAAGCAAAATAAAATTCGGAAAGAACCTTACGCGCCTCGGAAACTGCGCTTTTAAAGACAGCTCCAACATAACCGAGGTCGATCTGGGCGAAAACCTTGAATCTATCGGCTCAGCTGTATTTTCGGGCGAGAACCTCAGATGCCTTGTGATACCCGAAAAGGTCACAAAGATCGGTCAGCTCGGCTGCCCTCTGTATTTTAAGTTTTCTCTCAAGAACAGAGACACAGCCATTGTCATAAAGAACCCCGAATGTACTATCATCAATGATTATGTACCTTCATATTCCGAATATAAAGGCGACTACAGCCAATGTGTCATCGTCAGCGCAGATGACTCGGCTTCGCGTAAAACTGCCGAAAAGTACAAGCTAAGATACTGCTCTGTTGAGGATTATGAAAAGGGCAATTATGAAAGACTTACCTCAATAAACGACCTTATCGAAAGCTACGGCATGACGTTTGAAAAGAACGAAACAGGTCTTACCTTAACAGGCGCTTCAAATGTCGGCAGCGGCAATTCAAAGATAGTTATCCCCGACGCTGTTGACGGAGTTCCCGTTACAGCTATCGGCAAGGAAGCTTTCAAGGACACGGAGATACAATACGTTTATTTCGGCGAAAACATCACAGAGGTCGGAGAAAGCGCCTTTGAGGGCTGTACGATACTCTATATGGCGGTTCTCAATGATGGTCTGAAAACTATAGGCAAATCGGCTTTTTATAACTGCTCAAATATGAAATCCGTGGTTGTGGGAGATAATATCGAAACCATCGGCGAAAAGGCTTTCTTCCGCTGCTCATACATAGAGGATATACAGCTCACAGATAATGTAAAGTCTATCGGCTGCGGAGCTTTCGGCAGGACTCGCATAAAGGAAATGACCATTCCTGCAAGTGTTACCGAACTCAAGGGCTGTCCTTTTGATGCTTCGGATCCCAAATACAGCATACGTGAGGGCATGAGATATACTACCGTCGTTAATATCATGAACCCCGAATGCAAGCTTTCATACCTTTACAGCGCTGACGAATGGAAGGACTGCTATATAGTCAGCGAAGAGGGAGAGCCTCAGGTATTCGCAAAGATACAGTCTATCAAGCACTGCACCTTTGAAGAACGTGAAAAGCTCGAATATTTCGGATTCGGCGTCTCATATTTCGGCGAAGCCGCTTTAAGAGAGTACGGTATGCGCTTCACAAAAACAGAGGACGGAGCTGAACTCACAGAAGTCATTATCCCGGAGGACGGCGTTCTGGTTATCCCTGATGAAGTTGAGACTATCCCTGTAACAAGCATCTCTCCTTATTCATTAAGGAACAATATTCAAGGTATAGACAGTAAATATGCAGTAAAAAAGATAAAGATAGGCAAAAATGTAAAAAGCATCCCCGAAGATGTGTGCTTTGGCGGTGATATGTTAAACCTGAAAATAGTCGATATCGGTGACGGAGTGGAAAAAATAGAAAAAGGTGCTTTTCAATGTTGTGAATCCCTCTCTTCTGTGAGCTTCGGCAAAAACATAAAGGAGATAGGCTGCGGCGCTTTAGATTCAACCATTGATCTCCCTAATGTCGTTTCAATAGACGATGATGCATTTGAAAGCTGCATACATATAAAAAATATAAACTTTGGAAACAAGCTGAAAAGCATAGGCGCTTATGCTTTTTCACATATTCGTGATTATAAGGTGCTTGATCTTCCGGACAGTCTCGAATCAATCGGAAAATACGCTTTCCGTGAAGGCTACTCTCTTGAAGAAGTAAACTTCGGAAGCGGCCTCAAAACTATCGGAAATTACGCTTTTTCAGATAACAGTCTGCTTAAAAAGGCTGTTCTCAAAGAAGGTCTTACCGAACTCGGCAAGGGAGCATTTGAAAACTGCTATCTTCTCAGCGAAGTGAACATTCCTACAACTCTCACTGAAATAAAGGAGTCGACCTTCGACTATACTACGATCAGGTCGCTTGTTCTTCCTCAGAACATAAAGTCCGTAGGAAAATACGCTTTCTATTCTATATACCGCAACAGAGATAATATGAAAATCGAAGAAGATACATACGACAGAATTATACAGATACCTTTGCTTGACGGTGAAGTCAGCATAAAAGTGCTCAATCCCGACTGTGAAATCGCAGAAACGGCTTTCATGGGTAATTTTACTGCTATGTACGGCTATAAGGGCTCGACTGCCGAGAAATACATGGCAGACAGAAAGCAAAGCGACAAATTCATCGCACTCACAGATGCCCCTTCAGAATACCTTGCAGGAGATACAAACTGCGACGGCACTGTTGATCTTGCAGACGCAGTACTAATAATGCAGGCGCTTGCAAATCCTAACAGATACGGTCTCAACGGCACATCCGAAAGCCGCATAACCGAGCAGGGCTGGGAAAACGGCGACGTTGACAAGAACGTAGCAGGTATCACAGTAAATGACGCACAGAAGATACAGACCTACCTCCTCGGCATCATAAAGAGCTTCGACTGAACATCAATATAAAACATATAAAAGCGGCAGTAGTAATACTGCCGCTTTTTTAGTTAGTCTCTCCTCAAGCCATAAATATACACCGAAATATCGACAAAAGCGAACAGATATTGTATAATAGAAGTGCAAGGGAAAGTACGAAAAACGATGAAAAAGCTTGCACTT
>NZ_CAMKRR010000168.1 GCF_946415235.1 uncultured Ruminococcus sp.
AAGTGTAATTTCGGGCGGATAATATCCGCCCCTACAAATATAAATTATGATTTATCACGGCGTGCCGTATGCCGAAAAGCGGCGGAGAAAAGCTATGTGCGGAATTGCAGGAGCTATAAGCTTTATCGAAGATATGCGTGAGGATATGAAGGTATACGAGAAAATGCAGAGTGCTCTTCAGCGCCGCGGCCCCGACCAGCGTGGAATGTCCCTGTTCCGTGAAGCTGCCCTTATCCACACCCGCCTTGCGGTCATCGACATAAACGGCGGCAGACAGCCCATGAACTTCGGGAAATATACAATAGTCTACAACGGCGAGCTCTACAATACAGCCGAGCTCTGCCATGAACTGGAGGGCGAATTTGAGTTTTCCACCCGTTCAGATACCGAGGTAGTCCTGAAAAGCTACATAAAATGGGGAAGCTCCTGCGTTGAGCGCTTCAACGGTATATTTGCCTTTGCGGTATACGATGAGCAGGAGCACCGTGTTTTCCTTGCCCGTGACAGGATAGGCGTCAAGCCGCTTTTTTACTTCAAAAGCAACAGCAAGCTCATATTTTCGTCGGAGCTCCCCTCTCTTCTCGAGCACCCCGATATCCCTCACGAAATAGACGAATACGGCGCTGCGGAGCTGCTTCTCTTATCCCCCGGACGGACAATGGGCTGCGGTATCATACGCGGAGTTGAGGAGCTCAAAGCAGGCTGGTGTGGCTATTATTCCGCCGACGGACTTAAGCTGTGGGAGTACTGGCGGCTCAGAGCCTATGAGCTCCGCGAGAGCTTTGAGCAGACCGCCGAGCACGTCCGCGAGCTCGTCCTTGACGCCATAAGACGGCAGCTCGTATCCGATGTGCCTGTGTGTACCTTCCTTTCAGGTGGACTTGACTCCAGCCTTATATCGTCGGTTGCGGCTGCGGAAATGAAAAAGAACGGCAAACGCCTGCACACCTTCTCAGTTGACTACCGCGACAACGAAAAATACTTCCAAAAGAGTCGTTTCCAACCTGACAGCGACCCTGAGTATATCAGCTGTATGTCGGAATATCTTGATTCCGAACACCACCTGACAGTCATAGACACTCCCGAGCTTATCGAAGCACTCGATGAGGCGACGGAAGCAAGAGGCCTCCCGGGAATGGCTGATGTGGACGCTTCCCTGCTGCTTTTCTGCCGCGAGATAAAGAAATACGGCACAGTTGCGCTTTCGGGCGAATGTGCCGATGAGATATTCGGCGGCTACCCGTGGTACAGGGATAAGGATATCCGAATGACGGACGGCTTTCCGTGGGCTCAGAGCACAGCCTACCGCAGTCGCTTCCTGTGTGACGACTACGCAGAGCGCATAAACGCCGAAGAGTACGTATACTCCGCTTACCGAAATACCGCCGACTATGCAGAAAAGCTGAGTACGGACAGTCCCCTCGAATACCGTATGCGCGAAATGACGCAGCTGAACTTTCACTGGTTCATGCAGACACTTCTCGACCGCAAGGACAGAATGTCCATGTACAGCGGCCTTGAGGTCCGCGTACCGTTCTGCGATTACCGCATAGCCGAGTACCTGTACAATGTTCCGTGGGAATATAAGGACTACAAGGGCAGAGAAAAAGGACTTCTCCGCGAAGCCATGAAGGAATGGCTCCCCGAAAAAGTCCTGTGGCGCAAGAAAAGTCCCTACCCAAAGACTCATAATCCTGCATTTTTAGCGGGAGTTACGGAAAAGCTCTGCAGTATACTCGATAACGGCGGAGAAAGACTCACTCAGCTCGTAAAGCGTGAGGAGCTCGAAAGACTGCTGCGCCACGAGGACAAAGTGCAGTGGTACGGTCAGCTGATGAATCTGCCGCAGACTATAGCCTATTTCATACAGCTCAACTACTGGCTGGAAAGATTTGAGATACAGCTGAAATAAAAGAAGCTCCCAAAGGGAGCTTCTTATCATCATTTAAGATCCGATCTTTTGAACAATAAAGCGCCGACGACGGTAGAAACAGCTGTAATAGCCAGCATAAACAGTGCCATACGCACTCCGTGCTTCTGTATCTCATCATAGCCGTTCTTTATCAGGCTCATCTGGAATGTGGGAACTGCTTCGGATATGATCTCCTGTATCTTGGGATGCTTGTTGAGAAGCATAAGCACAAGCGAGAACATATCAACGACATAGTGCATCGTAATGGAGAGTACAAATCCGCCCACATTTTTCATCGTATTGCAGAGAAATACGATGAACGAGGTCATTGCAAGCTCGATAAGCAGAACGTGAAGCAGATTAAGCATTGTCGCCTTTGACGGGAATTCATCAAATCCGAGGATAATTCCCCCAAAAGCAATGACAAACAGAAGATAAACTGCTAAATATATCAGCATCACCGTAACGGATACTATCCAGTTAGCAAGATATATCTTTATTCTCGAATGACCGATAATGACCTTGTTCCTTATGGTATTGTTCCTGAAATCCTGTACTATCAGCATTCCCGCGGCTATGCCCACAAGCAGCGGCATAACGCCGATACCCTCAAAAAGAAGCGGGTCGGCAGGTATGCCTTCATCAAGTCCGCCGCCTATCAGGCCCGAAGCCATACTGTTGATAAAATGGTAAAGCAGGGTGAAAAGCACTGCAATAGCTGCAACAACGCCCATTACGATATAAAAGCGCTTTCCCTTGAAAAGTCGTCTGTAGCCTTCAGCAAGCAGCTCAGCCATTACTAACACCTCCCACAAGTCCCATGAAGTAGTTTTCGAGGCTTTCGTGATGCTCGCTCATGGAATTTACGAAGCAGTTCTTCTCATTGAGAGCAAGAACCAGCGGAGTTACCTGCATGGGAGTGAATATATCAGCCTCATTCGGTGAGTATATCCTGTATTCCGCACCCATTCCGTCAAGGACCTCCGCAAGAACTGCCGTATCATTCACATTTACGTGAACAGAGCGGCGGCTCACATTTTCAAGCTCTTCCGCGCTCATTTCCTTCATAACGTGTCCGCGCTCAATGAAGCCGTAATGAGTTGCAAGACGGGAGAGCTCGTCGAGGATATGGCTTGAAATAAGTATGGTTATTCCCTTTTCCTGATTAAGTCGGAGTATCATCTCGCGGACCTCCATGATACCCTGAGGGTCGAGACCGTTTATAGGCTCATCCAGTACGAGGAACTCGGGGTCGCCCACAAGTGAAAAAGCAATGCCAAGTCTCTGACGCATACCAAGAGAGAAGTTCTTTGCCTTTTTCTTTCCTGTATTTGCAAGACCTACGAGCCTGAGGATATCATCCAGCTTTTCGTCGGAGATACCGAGAGCCTTTGTCTGCTGTATAAGGTTATCCTTTGCGCTCATTTCAGGGTGAAGTGAGGGAGTTTCGACCACAGCGCCCATTTTTCTGCGAACCTCAAGTATCTTTTTATCGCTGTTCTTCACGCCCATTACGGAATACTCACCCGAAGTAGGATTGTTA
>NZ_CAMKRR010000169.1 GCF_946415235.1 uncultured Ruminococcus sp.
AATCTCAAGGGTCGTTTTTCTTTTCTTCGCATTGTTCAATTTTCAAGATGCTGTTCGCTCTCCCCCTTTTCGGGACAGCTTTAATATTATATCACAGAAGTTTTTCAATGTCAATACCTTTTTGAAAAATTTTTCTGAGATTTTTTTGCCGCACCCGATCGTGCTTCCCATGCTGCGCCAACAGACTCACTGTTTTCGCTCTCTCGCGGCGACTTAATTATTATATCACGCTGACAGGTCAATGTCAACACGGAATAATCCACAAGCTTGATTCTCGTTTTAAATCGAATTGTGTCTAATTTTACTGTTATTTATCAATGAGCACCGTAATACAGAGCTCCCCGGGATTTTCACGCAGTCTGATAACTATATCTCCGTCCGCTGAAACGCCTGCTTCGTCAAACAGCTCCGCGACTCTTTCCTCGTTCGTTATCACATATTTGAACTGTGAGTACGTATCGCTGTCCGCGAACCCGATATCTATCGTATCATTGCCCGAGCTCAGTGAATCCTTGAGTATGCTCAGCGCCTTTTCAAGGTTTTCTGCGTGATGCCCGCTGACCTTGAAGGTATTCCAGTTGTCGCTGGTGCATTTCTGCGGTTCAAAAAGCTCCTCATCGGCAAAATGTGTACGTGAAAACGCTTTATCGGGACGCAGGAAATACTCGCTGCGTATCTCTCCCGCAACATCGGTATCCTCCCATGTTACGTCGAGATTGAACCATTCCGTACCTATTTTGACCTGATTCCACGCATGATTTTCACCTGTATCGGTAGTTCCCGTAATGAGCTGGCTTTCCAGTCCCATTTCGGCAGCAAGAAGATTGAACGCCTTGGAGTAGCCCTCGCAATTAGCTTTCCCCTCAACAAGGCAGCCGTAAGCCGTCGAAGCATAGCTGTCGTCGTCTCCGAGGACATATTTGCAGTTATTTATTATATAGTTGCTTATATATGTAGCTATATAGTAATTCCCGCGTATGCTGCTGCCGCCCTTTACTGCTTTTTTTACAGCATTTCTGAGTTCGCCTCTCCTGAGCTCCAGATCGAGCTCGGGTTTGTATGCCATCTTCGCCTCGTGGACCCTTTTGGCGGTATAGTACACTGAATCTAGGAAAAAGAACTCTCCTTCCTGCTTTTCAAGTATGCGGAACACCTTTGAGTACTCCTCGCCCTTAACCTCAAACGGAAGCGGTATGGCTTCCTTTTCTTCATTTATACCGCGGTACAAAGCCGTATAAAGAGCCTGTTCCTTTATGCCGAGCTCATAGTACACAGGTCTGACAGCAGCCTCCTCGTAGGTCAGATACTCCGCATCGGGGTAATTACGCATAAAGCCCGTTGCAAAGCCGTAGTTGAGCGCAACAGCTGCAAACAGACAGCAGGCAAAGACAAGCAGTGTCAATATAACTTTTTTCTTCAAGTCAGTTCTCCGATATCATAACAGTGTTGTTCTTTATCTTAAAATCAGGCAGATTTTCCACGAACTTGCTGAACTTGGAATATCCGTAGGTCTTTACGTCAAATCCGGGAACCTTTAAGCAGAGCTGTTTTTTCAGCTCGCCCAGATTATAGCCCTTGTTCCCGTTTGAGCGAACTATCGCCTCAAGCGCACTTTCTATGCATTCGAGGTCGGTCATACTGGTCTTCTGCGAGACCAGTATACTGCTGCCCTCCTGACGGAAGCTGAGTCCGTCGAATTCCTTGAGGAACTGCGAGAATTTTGAATATCCGTAGTTTCTCACGTCGAAGTCGGGATAACGGTTGATAAGCCTGCTTCCAAGCTCGCCTATATTGATCTCGTCCCTGAGATTTGCATTTTCGGTTATTATACGTACTATAGCCGTTTCGAGGGTCTTCATCTCCAGCTTTTCCGTCTCGCCCGTGCCCTGAAGCTCCTCATCGGCAAGTATCTCAAGATACTTGAAGGCGTTGCAGGCAGTACTGAAAGGCTTCGGCGTTTTCTGCTCGCCCATGCCTATAACGTGCATACCCGACTCACGCAGACGAATGGCAAGTCTCGTAAAATCGCTGTCGCTCGAAACTATACAGAAGCCGTCAACATTATGGGAATAGAGGATATCCATAGCGTCAATTATCATTGCAGAGTCCGTAGCGTTCTTTCCCGTGGTATAGCTGTACTGCTGGACAGGCGTAATAGCATTGTCGAGAGCCATGCTTTTCCAGCCTGCAAGATTGGGCCTCGTCCAGTCGCCGTATACTCTCTTGTATGTAACGACTCCGTAGTTTGAGACCTCATCGAGAATGTACTTGGTATACTTTGCCGCCACGTTATCGGCGTCAATAAGAACTGCGTACCTCATTTCCTTTTCCATTTCCTCACTCCTGTAGCGTCCTTGCCGCCGCGGCGGCAGATAGTACTTTCATTATAACATTTATATTTAATTTTGTATATAGTAATTCCGCACAAAGAAGATTTATCCTCTTTGTGCGGAATTTAAAACACATTTTATCAGTTTTATTCCTCGTATGATGAATACAGGTATTCGTTCACGCCGTCGGAAAAGCTTTCCTCGCCCCACTGATACTCGGGGAAATAATCCTTCTTCTGACCGACCGTATCAAAGGAGGTAGTCTTTTCGTACTCGTATTTTCCCGTTCTGCGGTAGATAACACGCTTGCGCTCGCCCTTTGAGGTCACGTAGTACAGGGTGTGCTTGTTGTCGGGAGTCCTGAACTCCTGCAAGCGCATGAACTCTATGGCGCTCCTGTTGGTGTAAGCCACGTAGCCCACTGCTCCGCCGCAAAGGAAAACGAGCAGCGCCGTGCATATAACTATGACCTTGCCCTGTCCGCCCTTTGAGAGCTTGATTATTAGGAACAGCAACGCACACAGGCACACTATGGGTACCAGCGCAAGAAGCGCGACATTCGCTATTATTACCTGAGTTATATCCCCGAAGGAATAGAACTTGCCCGGCTTGTCATACCAGTAGAAAAGGCGTATGATAACGCAGCATATCACTGCAAGCACTACCAGCAGCCACTTTATTACGCCCAAAAACTTCAGGATCTTCATATTCCTGAATTCTCTTTTTACCTTTGCTGAACTTTCTTTATATTTTCTGCCCATAATTTATCTCCGATCATAGCTGAAACATAACTGTATTACCGATCTTCTAAATAAAAAATCCCGAAACTATTGCTTCGGGATTCATGTAATGACGAGAGTATTCCCCCGCCACTATGGAGCGGATTACGAGGCTCGAACTCGCTACCTCCACCTTGGCAAGGTGGC
>NZ_CAMKRR010000170.1 GCF_946415235.1 uncultured Ruminococcus sp.
ATACAAATATATTAAAAGAAGTTTTTATATCTCAGTTCAAAAAGCTCAATCCCGATCATGAGGGTGAGGCTGAACAAACATTGAAAGCTATCAGGCAGGAACTTGATAACGATGATCTCGGCAAAAGCTTTTATACTCGACTTACTGCTGTTTCTCCTGTTAAGCTAATAGACTATGAAAATCCTCAAAATAATGTATATCACTGTACTGCTGAGTTTACTTGCAAAAATGGTCAAGACGAGTTCCGCCCAGACATTACGTTGTTCATAAATGGTCTGCCTTTAGTGTTTATTGAGGTCAAAAAGCCAAATAATCATGGTGGTATGGTTGCTGAAAGTGATCGTATGAACAGAAAGCGTTTTCCGAATAAGAAGTTTCGTAGATTTATAAACATAACTCAACTGATGATATTCTCCAATAATATGGAGTATGATGCTGAAGGTGGCATTGTACCCATTCAGGGAGCGTTCTATTGTACAGCAGCTAAAATCAGTGCGCCATTTAATTGCTTTCGTGAAGAAAATCCTTTGAATGATGATATTGCTCCATTTATCAAGGATTACCCTTATAAAGCTATTGATACCGAAACAGAGAAGACTATACTGAAAGACTTTAACAATCAGGTTATCCATACTTCTCCCGAATATCAGACCAATCTTAATGTCAACACTCCTACAAATCGTATCATTACTTCTATGTGTTCGCCGGAGCGTCTGCTGTTTATACTTAAATACGGCATAGCTTATGTGAATATAGAGCGTGAGGTTGACGGTAAGATTGAGACTATCAATCAGAAACATATCATGAGGTATCAGCAGATGTTTGCGACTTTTGCTATCCGTGATAAACTTTCGGATGGTGTTAAATCAGGCGTAGTATGGCATACTCAAGGAAGCGGCAAAACGGCGCTGTCATATTATTTAAGCTACTATCTATCTGATTATTTTGCACACAACAATAAAGTTGCTAAGTTCTATTTTATTGTCGACCGCCTTGATCTGCTTGAACAGGCTTCTCAGGAATTTGAAGCTCGTGGACTTGTGGTAAAGACCGCTAACAGCCGTGCAGAGCTAATGGAACAATTCCGCAACAATCAGGCACAGGAAGGTAACACCGGACAGCAAGAGATTACAGTAGTCAATATACAGCGTTTTGCTGAGGATAAGGAACGAGTTACGCTGCCGTCTTATGCTACAAATTTACAACGTATCTTTATTATTGATGAAGCACATAGAGGATATAATCCTAAAGGCAGCTTTCTTGCTAACCTTTTTGATGCCGATGAAAACTCTATAAAAATCGCATTAACAGGCACTCCGCTATTGGCTGACGAGCGAGAATCATGGAAAGTCTTTGGTAGTTATTTTCATACCTACTATTATGATAAATCCATTCAGGACGGCTATACACTAAAAATCATCCGTGAAGATATTGAAACAAAGTATAAGGAAAAGCTCTCGGCTATTTATGAGAAGCTCGAAACTCTTGTACAGAAAAAGGATATAAAGAGAGACCAGATAGTTGAACATGACTCCTATGTCAAGGAGCTTACAAGATATATTATTAGCGACTTAAAGAGATTCCGTACTATTCAGGGCGATGATACCCTCGGCGGTATGGTTATCTGTGAAACAAGTGAACAGGCACGAAAGATATACGCTTTCTTTGACGAGGTGCAGCGTGAGCTGAATGCCGATTCCTCTCAGAAGTCGCATTTCAAGGCAGGATTGATACTGCACGACAGCGATGATAAGGATACAAGAAAGCAGATAGTCAAGGATTTCAAGAAGAATATGACCATAGATATACTGATCGTATTCAATATGCTCCTGACAGGATTTGATGCTCCTCGCCTGAAAAGGCTGTACTTCGGCAGAAAGCTGAAAGATCATAATCTGTTGCAGGCTATTACCCGTGTAAACAGACCCTATAAGGATAACAAATATGGCTTTATCATTGATTTTGCCGACATTAAGAGCAATTTTGAACAGACCAATGAAGCATACCTTAAAGAACTTAACAGATTTAACGACCCCAATGAAGTCGGCAAGGATAATGTCACTGATACATTCACTCAGGTCATAGAAGATAGAGATGCTCTTGTTCAGCAGATGCGTGAGGTACGACAGGTTCTTTTCGATTTCACTACGGATAATGTGGAGGAGTTCAGCTCCGAAATATCTACCATAGAGGACAAGCAGGAGCTTATCAAGCTGAAAAAAGTGCTTATCGCTGCCCGTGACTGCTGTAATGTAGTTCGAACCTTTGGTGATGATGAGCTGAAACAAGCCTTTTCAAAGCTCGAAATCACAAGACTTCCCGAAATGATACGAGAAGTTCAGCGACAGATCGACACGATAAATCAAAAAGAAGCCTTTGACAGCGATGATTCTACAAAACAGCTTATCAATGAAGCTATGCAGGACATAACCTTTAATTTCTCAAAGATAGCTGATGAAGAATTGCAGATGGGCTTCATGAGTAAAGAGGAGTTCCACGAAAAATGGCGCAGGACGATACAGTCCTTTACGGAGAATATAGACCAGGACGATCCTGAGTTTATCTCCATAAGAGAAGCATTTATGCAGAGATTCAAGGAGTTCGGCTTCGCTGCCGATACCGTCCATGAGTTTACTGAGCGTTCAAAGGTATTAGATGAAGTCCTCAAAAAACTGGCTGAGCTTCAGAAAAGAAATAAGGCTCTTATGCGAAAATATAACGGTGATGCCAAATTTGCAAGAGTGCATAAGAGGATAAGAGAAGAAAACGCTCAGAGGAAAGCAAGAGGAGCTTCGCCCATAATCTCCGGCTATGAGGAAGAAATCTTGGAGGCTCTGAAAGCCATTAAGTTCGATATAGACCAGAAAGTCTTTGACCGGAACGATATTTTGAAGAAAGACGCTTACTTTGAGCAGACTGTAATGTCACAGATCAAGCAAGGTATGG
>NZ_CAMKRR010000171.1 GCF_946415235.1 uncultured Ruminococcus sp.
AACAAATAACCCGAGCTTATTTTTGCTGAAGGAAATATTTGCATAAGAAAGTATCCCGTCATCAATATGCAAACTGTTAGCTTCTTGACAAGGAAATTATTTTTGTAGTAGAAACAATTAAATGCGAATTGAGGTGTTGTCAAAATGGTACTATTGACAAATCTTTTTTGGGGCAATAAAAACAGTCTGTTTAGCTTTCAAACTGAAATAATAGCTAAATATTGATGTAAAAACAATATCTATACAAACCTTTTAAGTTTAAAGCGTACGCCGATAAAAGGCATTGCTCTGCAACTCGTTCAATGCACAGTTTCCATTATGAGCTTCGCAGAGCACACATACCATAAAAAAAGGTATATAAGTGCGCCCATAGATCAATGAATGAAAAAAGTTGCAGAGGAAAAAGAAAAATTCACAGTGATAATTGCTACAAGACTTCTTAAAAGTGGACAGAGTTTATGAAGAAAGAAATGCTCATTTTAATTATAGGAGCAGCACTGAGAAAATATAATTTCTATTGATTTGCTCTACAGAAAAAATCTCAGATGAATTGAAAAATGCTGTGTTTGCTGTGTAAGGTGTGTATTTGCCGATTCTGCGTTGGTTGTTTTACACACCTATACACAGCACTGCACAGCAAAGGAACACCCGCCGTGTAAAAAGCTCCGCGATATATAGGAGATTACACACCATGTGCAGCATACACACCGTTTTTGAAATTCATTTTAGTTTTTCAAGCTCTTAAGAATAACAGCGACGTATCACGTACCAGATGTACCACATTTATGAGCTGTTACATTTGATACGTCTGGTACACGGTATATGATCTCGATTTTATGAAAACGCTCTCTTTGAAAAAAGTATTTTTCATCTGAACTTGAAAAATGATGTATTTGGTGTATTCGCTGTATTCACATACGATGTTAAGCCGTTTTTGAATGCCTACTGAATACATTGGAATACACCGACGCTGTATCAGATTTATTTTTGAAGTTTCGGAATACAAGCGATTAGACATCGAATATATCAAATACACCGATTTTGAAATCCATTTCAAATGCTGAGTTGAGAGAGCTTTTTATTTCAAAAAAAGATTACTACGAAAGTGCTAACAGAATACATTTTTCATTTCCAACGGAGTTAGGAATATGATGATTTTCAATGAAAGCTTCTCATGCGATACAGAGAAAAACTGAAAAAGTTTTCGGCTCATTTAGAGTGCTTGGGAGAATAGCAAGCATCGCCAGTGTCAGTACACTTCGGCATTTTCTTCAAAAGCTGTAGTTGCTTTTTCAGAGGGGAGCAAGCATATCAAGTGTACGTACACTTTCGATTTTTTTGAAAAATCGAAACACTTGCAGCTTGCCTTTCTGGGAGATTCCCAAACCCTTTGCCTTTATAATATGTATAAGAACTATAAACTGAGCCTCTGAAAAAAAGTCTGTAAAAAATCAGCTAACTGTGATAAAATAGAATTAATATCACAGGAGGCTGATTTTTTATGGCAAGAAGAAAAAGAGAACCGATGAGTGAGGGAAAGAAGAACATCATAGGAATGCTGCTTGAGGAATACGACATCAAGTCGGCTAAGGATATTGAGGATGCCCTAAAAGACCTTCTCGGCGGCACGATCCAAGAAATGCTTGAGTCCGAAATGAATGAGCATCTTGGATATCAGGAATATGAGCGTTCCGACAATCCCGACTCTCGTAATGGTAAGAAAACCAAGAAGATTCGCGGAAACTTCGGAGAAACTGAAATAGAAGTACCGCAGGATCGTAATGGCAGTTTTGAGCCCAAGGTTGTAAAGAAGCGTCAGAAGGATATCTCAGGCATTGAGCAGAAGATAATAGCTCTGTATGCTAAAGGCATGACCACACGCCAAATAAGCGAAACTATCGAAGATATTTACGGCTTTGAAGTCAGCGACGGTATGGTATCAGATATCACAGACCGCCTTCTTCCACAGATAGAGGACTGGCAGAAGAGGCCGCTTGATGAAGTATATCCGATAGTATTCATCGATGCAGTACACTTCTCAGTACGCGATAACGGACAAATCAGGAAGCTTGCCGCGTATGTGATCCTGGCTGTCAGCATGACAGGCCACAAGGAAGTACTTTCAATACATATCGGTGAAAACGAGAGCGCCAAATACTGGCTTGGCGTCCTGAACGAGCTGAAAAATCGCGGAGTCAAAGATATTCTTGTCATCTGCGCAGACGGTCTCACAGGTATGAAGGGAGCCGTATCAGCAGCTTTTCCGCAAACTGAGCTTCAGCGATGCATCGTTCATCAGGTAAGGAATACACTGAAATACGTCGGAGAGAAGAACAAGAAGGAATTCGCAAACGACCTTAAAACGATATATCATGCACCTTCCGAGGACGCTGCTTTTGAAGCCCTCGACCGTGTTACTGAAAAATGGGAGGATGACTATCCCAACGCTATGAAGAGCTGGTACAAGAACTGGGATGTAATATCGCCGATTTTTAAGTTCTCTTCCGATGTAAGAAAGGTCATTTATACCACCAACGCTATAGAGAGCCTTAACAGCGGCTATCGCCGTCTGAACAAGCAGAGGAGTGTATTTCCGAGCGATACAGCGCTCCTGAAGGCTCTGTATCTTGCAACGCATGAGATAGCTAAGAAATGGACTATGCCGCTGCGAAACTGGGGCAAAGTCCTGGGCGAACTGGAGATCATGTATCCCGACAGGATCGGCTGAGGCGCCGGATATCAGCCTGATTCCATTCCGCTGCGCTCCATTCCAGCAGGCTGATATCCAAAGAACCTTGACAAATTACAGTATCCATTGTATACTGTAAAAAAATCTGAGCGGCTGAATAAAGTCGCTCAGATAATAACGTTTTTATCACAGTTTTTGAATTTACAGAAATTTTTTCGCAGAGCC
>NZ_CAMKRR010000172.1 GCF_946415235.1 uncultured Ruminococcus sp.
GGCTTCCCACCTGCTCGATCATTCGCCCTTGGCTGGGCGCACAACTCCGATTTATGTTCGTAACAATTATAGCATAACATCGTTGCATTGTCAATATAAACGCCATAGTACTTCTGACTTTGTATCAGAAATACTATGGCGAAAAACTTCTTTATCAGCGCAGCACTTATAGCCTCGGGGCTTGTTCATTAATCATCGCTGCCGTCGCCGAAGTAGAGGTTAGTCATTTGCTGCATACCGAACTTATCGGCAAATCTTTCAAAGTCCTCCCTCGCCTTTGCCCAGCTGTAGCCTGCGGCGATAAGGGCATCGTCACTGATGTCGCTGAACTCATTGTAGAAGGCAAGACCTATCATCAGGTTCTCCTTGGTGTTGTTGTCTGTGAGCCTGTCAACTTCATTGACAGCGTCCTGTATCTCCCCGTTTTTCATTTTATCCACGAGAAATTCGACCTTCTGCCTCTCTCTCAGCTGGAGCATAAGAGACATTGACTCTGTTTTTGCACCGAATACTACCTTTGCGATAACGGCAGTCATTTCCTTTATCTGCCGCATGATAAAATCCTGTTCAAACATTATTAATCCCCCTATCATTAAACATACAGACCTGCTGAGAGGTCTGTGAAATATCATTTAAAAATCAAGCTTTGAGCGGAGCTTTTCAAAAAAGCTCTGACGCTTTGCGTAGTTCTTCTCTGTCAGTGAAGCTTCAAACTGCTTGAGCAGATCCTTCTGCTTCTTTGAAAGATTTTTCGGGACCTCCACGTATATCTTTACGTACTGATTGCCGCGGTCCGTGCGGTGGATACGTGTAACGCCCTTGCCCTTGAGACGGAAGATAGTACCTGTCTGAGTACCCTCAGCGATAGTGTATTTTACGTCGCCGTCGATCGTGGGAACGGTTATCTCCGCGCCGAGAACGGCTTCCATATAAGTAACAGGGATATCGCAGTGTATGTCGTAGCCCTCGCGTCTGAATATAGGGTGAGACTTTACGTTGATGCCAACGAGAAGATCACCGTTCGGACCGCCGTTTACGCCGCAGTCGCCCTGACCGCCGATACGAAGTGTCTGTCCGTCGTCGATACCTGCGGGGATATCAACGGATACGGTTTTCTGTACTCTGATACGTCCAACTCCGCGGCACTTGCTGCAGGGGCTCTTGATGATCTTGCCCTTTCCGCCGCAGTGAGGACATGGCTTTGTGGAAGAAATAGCTCCGAAGGGAGTACGCTGTGTGGCTTTGATAGAGCCTCTGCCCTGACAGTCTGGGCATATGTCGGGAGTTGTGCCTGCTTCTGCGCCCGAGCCCCTGCATGAATCACAGACGCACATACGGTTTATGTTTATATCCTGTTTTTTGCCGTTGCAGGCGTCCATAAAGCTTATGGAGACAGTCTCCTGTATATCCGCACCTCTGCGCGGAGCATTGGCGTTTGAGCGCTTTGTGCCGCCGCCGAAGCCGAAGCCGCCGAAGATACTGCCGAGGATATCATCCATATCCGCGAAGCCGCCAAAGCCGCTCATACCGTCAGCACCGCCGCCGTAGCTCGGGTCAACGCCTGCGTGACCGAACTGATCGTAGCGGGCACGTTTTTCGGGGTCGGAAAGCACCTCGTTAGCCTCGTTTATCTCCTGAAACTTCTCAACGTAGGAAGGATCATCTGGGTGAAGGTCGGGGTGATTTTCTCTTGCCTTTTTACGGAAGGCTTTTTTTATCTCATCCTCGGAAGCACCCTTCTGTATGCCGAGGATTTCATAATAATCTCTTTTTTCAGCCATAGATAACTCCATTCTTCCGTTATACACGGAAAGATCTTGTAGGGGCGGATACTATCCGCCCATGCCGTTTGGGGGGCAGTTTGCGGGCGGCTGATAGCCGCCCCTACAAAGTCGGTTCTTGATCCATAAATACGCATTACGCATTACGAATTAAGCATTATATACACCTTTAGGGCGGCGGAGAGCCGACCCTCCCATGTTCGCGTCATAATGTCACGGGAACTGTTTTTTTGCCGCGCCTGTAAATACACCTTTAGGGCGAAGTGATTCTCCGCCCTAAAAGCCTTATAAACTGTTTTCTACCGAATCCTCATATTTGCCTCTGCCGCCGTCGTAGTCCGAAAACTCGTCATTGGCTACACTCATGAACCACTTGAATCCAAAGTATATCAATGCGGCAAAAGCAGCAATAAGCAATATCGTTCTCAGCTTTTTCATCATACTTCTGTGAAGTCGGCGTCAACTACTCCGTCGTCGGTTCCGCCCTGAGCGCCTGCATCAGCTGCACCGCCCATATTAGCGAACTGCGAAGGATCAATGCCCTGTGCTCCGTTTGGAGCTGCCTGCTGGTAGATCTTTGCAGAGAGGTCGTAGAATGCCTTCTGGAGGTCCTCCTTGAGAGTCTTGATCTCAGAGTCATTGTTTGCTTCGATAGCAGACTTAAGTGCTGCGCACTTAGACTCGATATTGGACTTCTCGTCAGCAGATACCTTATCACCGAAGTCTGTGAGAGCCTTCTCGCACTGGAATACAAGGTTCTCTGCCTCGTTCTTGTTGTCAACGGCTTCACGGCGCTTCTTGTCCTCGGCAGCGTACTGCTCTGCTTCCTTTACAGCCCTGTCGATATCGTCCTTGGACATATTTGTGGAAGAAGTGATAGTGATGTTCTGCTCCTTGCCTGTGCCGAGGTCCTTAGCGGATACGTGAACGATACCGTTCTGGTCGATATCGAAGGTTACCTCGATCTGAGGGATTCCTCTCGGTGCGGGAGCGATGCCGTCGAGGCGGAAGGTACCGAGCTGCTTGTTGTCGCGTGCAAATTCACGCTCACCCTGAAGTACATTGATATCAACGGCAGGCTGATTGTCTGCGTATGTTGAGAATACCTGTGACTTCTTTGTAGGGATAGT
>NZ_CAMKRR010000173.1 GCF_946415235.1 uncultured Ruminococcus sp.
CTTGCCGTGCAGGCTTCCCACCTGCTCGATCATTCGCCCTTGGCTGGGCGCACAATTCCGATTTATCTTATTAAGCCAACAGCACAAAAGCTAATGGCTAATGGCTAAAAGCTAAAGGCTTAAAACAATTATACCAGTTTCCCCGCATTTCGTCAATATCCGCAGTCATAACTCTTTTTATCTTTTGGTATGGCTTTTTCTTATCAGATGTGGTATAATAAAATATATACTATCAAGGAGTAAGTTGCTATGGCTAATAATGATATAAACAGAATGAAGGAGCTCAACGAGCTGCTTGCAAAGGCTTCTGACGCATACTACAATACAGGCGTGGAGATAATGTCCGACAAGCAGTATGACGAGCTTTACGACGAGCTTGAAGCCCTTGAGAAAAAGACGGGAGTCATACTAAGCGGCAGCCGTACACAGCAGGTAGGTTTTGAAGTATCGTCGGGACTGAAAAAGATAAAGCATACCACAAAAATGCTTTCCCTTGACAAGACAAAGAGCGTTGAGGAGCTGAAAAGCTGGCTGGGTGAGCACAAGGGCTTCCTCAGCTGGAAGCTTGACGGACTAACCCTTGTTCTGACTTATAATAACGGCGAGCTCGAACAGGCTGTTACACGCGGAAACGGTGAGATAGGTGAGGACATCACTCAGAATGCCCGCCATATCAAGGGTATCCCTGCCCGTATCCCATTCAAGGGACGTCTTGTAGTCCGCGGCGAGTCCCTGATGAAGTACAAGGACTTCGAGCGTGTCAATGCGGAGATAGATGACGGCACAAAGTACAAAAACCCCCGTAATCTATGCGTTGGAACTGTCCGCAACCTTGATTCGAGGGTAACAGCCGAGCGAAACATCAACTTCTTTGCATTCAATCTTGTTTCAGCCGAGGGCTATGAGGAAAACTCCTTCTCGTGCCGTCTCGACTGGCTTGAAGCTCAGGGATTTCAGCGTGTTTACGGAATACCCGTGACCGCAGGAAGTGTTGAGGGAGCTGTTTCCGACTTTGAAAAGGCAGTTTCCGACAACGAGTTCCCGTCCGACGGACTTGTTCTCATGTATGACGATGTAGCCTACGGTCTCAGCCTCGGTGAGACCTCTCACGCGCCCAGAAACGGCATTGCATTCAAATGGCGTGACGAGACGGCCGATACTACGCTCCGCGAGGTGGAGTGGTCAGCCAGCCGCACGGGACTGCTCAATCCTGTTGCCATATTCGACCCTGTGGAGCTTGAAGGCACAACGGTCTCACGAGCTTCCGTCCATAACCTGAGTATAGTTAAGCAGCTCCGCCTCGGAATAGGGGACACTCTTGCAATATTCAAGGCAAATATGATAATACCGCAGGTGCTTGAGAACAAGACAGCTTCGGGAAGCCTTGAGATACCCATGGTCTGTCCTGTCTGCGGAGGACCCACAGAGGTACGCACCTCGGACGAGGACGTGGAAACTCTCGTATGTCCCAACAAGGGCTGTGCAGCCAAGCATATAGGCAAATTCGAGCATTTCGTGCAGCGTGACGCCATGAACATAGTGGGAATGTCCACAGCGACTATAGAAACTCTCGTTTCAGAGGGCTTTGTCCGTGAGTTCCGCGATTTCTACCACCTTGACGACTACAAGTTCAAGATAGTTGTGCTGGAGGGCTTCGGAGAGAAGTCCTATCAGAAGCTTGCCGATGCAGTTGAAGCTTCCCGAAAGACAGAGCTCAGTCGTGTTTTGTACGCTATGGGTATACCAAATATAGGCAGGCAGGCTTCACGGCTCATATGTGCGGAATACCCCACAGCCGACGAGCTGGAGCACCTTACCGCATCGGAGCTCACGGCAATAGACGGCATAGGCGAGGTACTGGCAAATGATTATGTGAAGTTCTTTGCTGACGAGAAAAACCTTGCAGAGTTCCGTGACCTGCTTGCGGAGCTGACAATAGAGGAAGCCGCTGCTGTAAACAGCGAGTCGGCAATAGCAGGCAAGACCTTTGTTATCACGGGCTCTGTTCATATCTGGAAGAACCGAAACGAGCTGAAAGCCTTTATCGAGCAGAACGGCGGCAAGGCGGCAGGCTCCGTTTCTTCAAAGACGGACTATCTCATAAACAATGACAACACTTCAAATTCCACGAAGAACAAGACCGCCAAGGAACTGGGAATTCCCATAATCACCGAGGAAGAGTTTCAGGCACTTATAAATGCCTGATCTTGATATTTGCGGATTTTGGAACACATTAAAAAACCGAAGCATATTCAAATGCTTCGGTTTTTTACATAGGGATAAAGGCATTATTTTCAATATAAAAATATTTAATACCTTTTCGTGGAGTAAATACACTAAAATTAAAATCTCTTGAATTTATGTAATGGATCGCCTTATCTATATCTGTAAACGAATAATATTCTTCTTTGAATGTGCCGTTGTCTCCAAACGGATCTTTTTTCAGATCGCCTTCTAAGAAATATACATAATAAAGTGCATCTTTCTTTTGTATTCCGCATTCTGTTAATATATCTCCATCCATATGCGAATAACCGATCTGTTTACCCCTATCCAGCATTATGATCTGTTTTTCATTTTCCATTTCCATCACCTGCAACTAAATAAATGAGCAGAAATTACTTCGATTTTCCTGCTTTGATTATATCTCATGAAAGCTTTTTTGTCAATAGAAAGACAGTAACTGCAAATTATTATATGTATGATACGATGTTATAACTCAAAAGCAAACGCCCGGGAATTATCCCGGGCGTTTTGTACACTGTGCATATTTTTCGGAGCTGTCATTTGTGCAGCTATACAAAGTTCAAAATAAATTT
>NZ_CAMKRR010000174.1 GCF_946415235.1 uncultured Ruminococcus sp.
GCTTCATTAAGGTCACTATGAGGCTGAGTGCTAAAATCTGCGATATCAGCTTCTACCTGATCTTTCAGGAATTCGCCATTTATGATATACTTTGCAAGGAATTCCTCACCGTAAAATTCTACTCTTTGCTCATAAAGCTCTTGTGACCATTTTATTCCATCAGGAGTACCTGTTGTGAACAATATCTCACCGTATTTCAGTTCGTCACCGTCTTTAAGTATCTGATGAAGCTTTTCGTCAAGTAAGTTATTATCGCTTACTGCTTCATTGTACTCAGTTATTGTTTTACCGTTATACTTGTAGTTTTCATCGCTTTTGAACTTAGGAGATATAGCTATAACAGTGTTTTCATCTGTATTTTTGCTCAGCAATGTATATAACTCAGAAGAAACAGGCTTTCCGTTCCATGTCTGACCAAATCCTACATCCTGGCTTACAACAGCTTCATTATTTTTTTCCTTATTCTCAGAACTCGGATTATTATCTGTATCATCAAGTCCGAGAAGCTTCTTCTGTATAGTCTGTGCATCACCAACTGTAAGTCCGTCACCGTTCATATCACCGTTAAGCTTGCCCTGTTCTGTAAGATGATGCTCAGCTGTACCATCTATACCATACTTATTAGGATTGGCAAGTGACTGCATTATCATTACAGCATCTGCCAAATCTACCTGTTCATCACAGTTCGCATCTCCCTTTAATACAGCAGGAAGTGTAGTAATACTGGTTGTCGTGGTTGTAACCTCTGTTGGTTCATTAACGGTAGTTCCTGTCGTATTATCGAAGTCAAATCCTATAAAATCGGGAAGTTTCTCAAGTTCATACGGAATACCGCTTTCATCAAGCCCTATTTCAGCAATATAAGCTCTCACCTGATCTTCATAGTCACCGTGGAAACCGATTGACAGTTTCTCATCAGGCACAGAACGTGAAACAACGCCCTGAATTGAGTTTTTAGCCATGTATTCGGCAATATCTTCACCGTATTTCTGTGCGGCAGTTTTCTCCTTGCCGTAATATGGAACAGCATAGTCAACGGCCAGTTCATCGAGATCCTCTCTCAACTGTAGATAGTTAAGTGCTGCATTACGCATAGCTGCCCGTTCCTGCCCCTCAGGAAGCTTGCATCTTATTTCGCATTCGCAGGATATCTTGTATTTATCCGTGCTGTTTGTATCTTTAACGATGACGCGGTTTTTAAATACGGTTACTTCAAAATACTTCTCAGGCAAAGCAAGAGAGCTTACTATCCTGTCTGAATCCCATAAGCTTTCGCCCTTATCGTACATGCATGAACCCTTCGGATACGGAGGATAATCATTTAATATCTCTTCTGCTGTCTTATCTGTGAGGTAATACTCAGAGAACAGGTGAACGCACCAACTGAAGCAGTATACATACTCTGCGTCATCACCCTGACCGTAAACATAGTAGCCGTTTTCCTGGGTAAGTCCTTTTTCAGCAAATAAGTTTACAACATCTTCCGTTGTCATGGAATTGACTTCGTCGAAGGAGTATTCCTTAGCGGCCTTTTCGGAAGCAGACTCAGAAGAAACGGTTGCAGTTACATTTTCTGCACTTGCAGGCACCACAGCAGATGAACTAAATGTCATAATGGCTGCTGTCAAGGCAATAAAAGCTTTTTTAGTTTTACTCATAAAAAAACGTCCTCTCTATTAAATTTGCTCCTTCTTCGGGAAATAGTTCCTTTATTGTACTGATCGCCGTTTTATTGTTCCTGTAAAGATAGTACTCGTCATACCCTTCAAATTTTATAGCAATTGCTATGTCATTACTTGAATTTTTAATACTATAGGCTTTTGCATCAAGAAAAGGTCCGCTCTTGCCGCGCATTACTATTATACCAATATATTCGTCAACATAATCAGAAGGTATTTTGAAAGCATTAATGTACCAGCCGTCATATCCGTCCATAATTCCAATACTATAATCCTCATTAATAGGCAGAGGCGGTGCGGTAGTTGTAGTTATAGTCGTAGTTGCAACAGCTTCGGTCGTAGTTGTCTGTATCGTTGTATGTACAAAACCGTTGTCGCCGCCGGTTGTTGTCGTATGTGTAATACCGAGATCATTGCCACCGCCCATATTAAAACCATCCAATTTGGTCGTTGTTGTATTTACAGCTGTATAAATCATGGTTGTCTGCGGTGTTGCGGTAATAAGCCAAGCATCAGTAGTTACTTTAGACACAGTGTTTGCAGCTGCAGTAGTATTATTCTGGGTATTATGCTCGGTTACGGCAGAAGTGATGCTTGTATCCCTTTGCGTCCGAGCTTCGGTTGTGGTCGAAACAGGCTTGCTTACAGAAGTACTCTCTGTCACTGTTGCCGTGGTCGTTTCAGTAGAAGATGTGAAATCCTCGTTAACTGTGTCAGGAATTGTAGGAATCATATCCATGTGATTCCAATAGCCGAGTCCGAGAACAGCAACAACACATAAACAGGCTAAAACAGGTATAATCCTTCTGACAGCACGTATTCGTTTGACCTTTTTCTCCTGATATTCGTTATATCTGGAAAGTAAGCTCCGGTACATTTCATTATGACTCTTCATAATCAAAGCCGCTCCTTTCCAGTTCAGATTTTAACGCTTTTTTAGCGTTATACAGAAAATTCTTGACCTGTTTTTCTGTTTTTTTCATGATCAATGCTATTTCTGAAATACTAAATCCTTCAAAATAACTGAGAAACAGTACTTGTCGGTATTCAAGTTTCAAGCGATGCAAAGCCTGATGCACCATGCGCTTTTGTTCACTTTTTATGTAATTGCCCTCGA
>NZ_CAMKRR010000175.1 GCF_946415235.1 uncultured Ruminococcus sp.
AAGTGTAATTTCGGGCGGATAATATCCGCCCCTACAAATATAAATTTTGATTTACACTATTATAACATATACGGTTAAAAAATGCAACAGGCAAGGGCAGTCCCCTTATAATATAGTATATTTTGATTGGTCAGACCAATGTGAAAAAACGAGAAAAAAGCTGAAAAGCTGTGAAATAGTGTGATAAATGCAAAAAAATATTCAAAAAAGCCCGAAAGAGACCTAAAACAACATTTGCGGTTCATATGAACTTATGATATAATCATATCATCGTCAGAGAGGAGTTAAAGACAATGAGTAGACTGATACCGGGTACAACAATGAAATTCACAGATCAGGCAAGAGAATCGGCGTTTTCGCTTATTTCTCCCGTGCTTGAAGCAACAGGCGGACTTACACTTTCACAGCTTTCAAAGCTCACGGGCCTTGAGGGCACAACGATCCAGAACTGGATCAAACGAGGGTGGGTATCTGCTACGAAGGGTAAGAAGTATTCTGAAAAACAGATACTTCGCATACTCCTTATAAATATGCTCCGCAAGGCTATGAAGCTTGAGGACATCGCAAATCTTATGCGCTACATCAACGGCGACGTTGAGGATACTTCGGACGATATCATAGATGATATACTTCTTTATGATATCCTTTGCAGGATAATCTTCACAGCTGAGGATGAGGGCGCGTTCGATGCGGATCACATCAAGGCTCTCGTAGCACAGGAGGTCGCTGACAATACGAAGTCTATCGCCGATGACGAAAAGCTCAAAAAGGCAATGTTCGTCATGGTAATGGGCTATCGGAGCGGCTGTCTCAGGACTGAAATGGAAAAAGGACTTGAGATCATACTTGACGAGATGTAATTGGGGTAAACATTACGGATAAACGGTATATGGGAGGTATTGGATATGAACGTTGTAACTGCATTACTAATGAACAAGAAAAAGATAATCAAGCTTTTTGAATTATCAAAAGCATTTTCCGCAGACAGTGCCAAAACACTTGATGAACTGGGTATCTATAATCCCGACGCAGCCTTTGAGCTGCTGTACGACAATGTTATCTCGGCAGCAGGAAACGGAAAGTATTATCTTAACAGGGATTAAAGCATCGGACACTATAAAGGGGTGAATAATATGACTATCATGCCATCAGTTTTCTTTATGAGAAAAATAAGAATAATCAACCTGCTTATGAATGCAGATGCTTATTCAGCCGACACTGCAAAGAGACTTGACGAGATCGGACTTGTTAATCCGTATTCGTTCCGCTTCCTTACGGTAGATCTGATAAAAAGAAATGTCATATCTGTTACGGGAGACGGCAAATGCTATATATGCAGCTAAAATATACTAAAGCCGGGTACAAAGGAGAATAATCATGGGTGTTAATGTAAGAGAATTAAATGGAAATGTTCCGAAGAAGCCGAGCTTCAAGGCGTTAAAATGGTTGGTTATAGGAGCTGCCGCAGGAATTGTTGCAGTAAGCTCCTTTACAATAGTTCCCGCAGGTCATACGGGAGTAGTTCTCACGCTTGGTGAGGTATCGAGCAATCCTCTGTCTGAGGGCTTTCATGTAAAAGCTCCCTTTATTCAGACAGTAGAGAAGATGTCGAACAAGATACAGGTCTATGAGACACCTGCTTCCGCAGTATCAAAGGACCTTCAGACCGTAAGCAGCAAGATCGCTGTAAACTACCGTCTTGTGACGGACAAAACCCCTGATATGTATAAGAATGTTGGCGTTGACTATCAGACGATTCTCATAACCCCTGTGGTTCAGGAGTGTATGAAGTCTGCAACAGCAAAGTACAACGCAGAGCAGCTCATTACCGAGCGCGAATCCGTCAGCAACGAGGTAAAGACAGCTCTTGACAGCAAGCTCAACACTTACGGTATCTATATAGAGAAGTTCAACATTGTAAACTTTGATTTCTCGGCAGAGTTCAACACAGCTATCGAAGCAAAGCAGGTAGCCGAGCAGAACCTGCTCAAAACAAAGACAGAACAGGAACAGGCAAAGGTCATTGCCAAGACCGAGGCTGAGAAGAAGGTCATCGCCGCCAATGCGGAGGCAGAGGCTATACTCGCACAGGCTCAGGCACAGGCTGACGCCAACAAGCTCCTTGAGGAGTCGCTTTCAAACAAGGTCATCGCATATGAGCAGATCCAGAAGTGGAATGGTGTAATGCCTAAGGTTACAGGCAGCAGCAACGGCGGACTGCTTATAGATGTTAACATAGATGACGCAGCACCTGCTGCTGCGGATTAAATGAAAAGAAACTTTCGGGGGAAAGTCAGTACGCTCTCGGAGCGTGGTAAAGTACTCGGTCTCCGTTGGGGAACGGAGATCGGGATAACTCATCTGACCAAGGATAGGGATCCGAAGCTTCATCAAGAAGGCTTCGCATAAATAAAAAAGTGCAGTCAGTCTGGGGAGACGAGCTGCACAGGGGTTCACACAATCGATAATTCATAACAAGAGCGACATAATGCCATGATATAGGGGTGATCGGGGGTAAACGATCATTCCTGCCGCAAGGCGAAGCAATATATGCGGTGGTTTTCTTGAAAAAGCAGGGACATTTTGATTCGGGTCCCTGAGGGATGTATTGGGCATCTCTTACAACATTACAGGGGGATCTCAGGGAGAGCTTATGTAGGGGTACATAAGCTCTTCCGCATTTTTATGGAAAATAAGCTCTTTTTCGTTGTCTGTAAGGGGAAGTCTTTCTATCATTGCGATCTCGTTTGCGGGCTC
>NZ_CAMKRR010000176.1 GCF_946415235.1 uncultured Ruminococcus sp.
TTATTCTTCGCTTTCCTTACGGCGCTCAAGGACCTTTGACAGCAGTGCAGCTGCCGAACCAAGAACTATCAATAAGAATGCAGCGAATGCGATAAACATATTCGTCATCGAATTATTTCCTGTCTGCGGGAGCGAAACTGCTTCATTTGCTGAATTTGTTCCCTCGCCCGTCTTGGGATCGATCGTATAGGTATCAAGTACATTTCCTGCTTTGTCCTTGAGAGTGATCTCAAGCTGACCGTCAGATGTGGTTTTTACTTCTGCATCTTCAACGCGAATTGATGTTCTGCCCTGATAATCCATGACAGCCATTTTGATTATCTCTTCATCGGAAGCGATATTTGCAGATGAAGTCGTTGTGGATGCAGCAGAAGTTGTTGTCGCGGTTGTTGTGGTAGTAGTTGTCGTTGTTGTGGTGGTTGTTGTTGTCGTTGTTGTGGTGGTGGTTGTTGTCGTTGTTGTTGCTTTGCTTGAAGTCGTTGAAACTGATGTGACATCAGTTGTTGTTACAACAGGACCATTTCCGCTGAGATCGTAATTCTGTCCGCTCAGATCGGTGACCTTGCCCTTTGCAACGAGCTTGCAGCCTTCCTTTACGTTTATTACCGTATCGGGAGTTATAAGTACGTCTACATATTCGGGTATAGTTACATCGGCTGTTACAGCAACCTTGCCGAACAGTGTGAGCTCTGTGCTCTCCCCTGCCTTTACAGCCTCATCAACAGCAACTCTTATATCAGAATATGCTTCTGCATTGCTGAGCATTGCTGATGCCTCGTGATAGATAGGACAGCAGTCTGTGAGTTCTCCGCATACATCGCATACACGTACTGCAAATCCTGATTTCCCGCTTATCGGAGTACGTATTACTTCAAATCTGCCTGTCGATACACACTGATGTGTTTCTGCACTGCGTATCTTCTGAACTTCTTTAGTACCGTCAGCATACTCGAATACAAGATTTCCGCTTACGCCTTCTTTAAGCGCTTTTATCCTGATGATGTCCTCATCGTCGGGAACAGCAAAACGTCCGTCAGCGTCCACAGTATTGCCGTAGATGTCTGTGATCTCAAATGCACCGCCTGTTG
The DNA here is from genome assembly GCF_946415235.1 of uncultured Ruminococcus sp. Classification (GTDB taxonomy): domain Bacteria; phylum Bacillota; class Clostridia; order Oscillospirales; family Ruminococcaceae; genus Ruminococcus. Next base: position 1,089 of record NZ_CAMKRR010000176.1, read on the forward strand.
CTGATACGCTTGTTTCGGATGGAGCTCCGCGGCGTGTGTCGATCTCAACATAGATATTTGATATCTTGCGTCCGTGATTATCACAATATATGTAATGATCTTCATGTATATCACTCCATGCTCTGAGCAGTCCATTACCCAACTTTTTGTTTACGTACTCGTTATAGGCAGATTCTACGTCATTTTCATCGCGTATATCGACATTGAAAATAAAGTCATTTCTGAATTTTTCGAGGTCTGTTTCGGGATCTGCCGGTCCGTTGAATATATCTCTCAGTCTGTTTCTTGCAGTATCTGTAACAATATCAACTCTGTTGCCCGAAGGTAAAGACGACGGTGCCTCTATTTTGATAAAATGACTGATAGGTGTCTGCGAACCATAGAAGCCGACATTGATATTCTTTAAAATATGCTCGGTCGGAAGCACGCTGAAGTATGTTGCATACTCGCTTCTTACCAGATCGTTCCGGAACAGCTCGGGATCATTCTTGAGCAGATCGAAAAGCAGTCTTTCGTTGGCATCAAATATTTCTGCCGAAATGTACTGCTCATAGATAGATTTCCAAAGATCCTTAACTGTTATTTCGAGAGTAACTGAATTATCCGCACCGGGCAGAAGCTCATGAACACGCAGCCTTTCACCGTTTCCTGTCAGCTGAAGGACTTCTCCCTTCGATTTATCAAATTCAAAATCCATTCCGAAAAGATCATAGGAATTCCTCAATATTGCCCTTGAGACCTGCATTTTTCTGTCCACAGCACACTCAAGATCATAGATCGGCTTGTCGGAAATATTGGTAAGCTTTATCTTGATAGCATAATCCTTTTTGTAATAAGAATACTTCGGAAGGATCACATCCATATGAACAGCGTCATTTGCATAAACCCTGAACTTCTCTTTTGTGGAGAACTGTCTGTATAACGGATCATTTGGATCGTCGTTCTTGAGTGCCGAAAAATCAGCCGTCAGACCATATTCTCCAGCAACGTCTCCGCGGAGATACCAGTGAGCAACTTTTGAGGCGTTTGCACTCAGGTCATCTATGCTCTGCTCACGTTCACTGTTAACAAGAGTCAGTCCGTCAGGATAATTGAGCTTTGCCTTGCATTGGGTAAGTATTCCTCCGCCTGTGTTGATAACAAGAAGCTGTACATCATAGAACTCCTTAAGCCATCTGCAGTTTCCGTCTACGAAGAGATACATTTCTTCATCGACAGTCTCCGCATGGTAAACATATGCACCAAGGGCATCAATGAACGTACCGCCGCTGAAGCCTGAGTCAAGACCTGTATCATCGTTCTTGAGCTCTATGATATTTCCGTCCGCAAGCGCGAAAAGTATCTTGCTGCCTAACTTAGCTCCCGTAGAGCTGTAAACAACATCCCTCTGGATTACAACTCCCGCAGTATCGTATTCAGCTTCGATAGAATACCTGAAGCCGTTGTAGTTTTCTTCACCGCTGATGTCAATGCCCGAGCTTACTATATCTTCATCGGTCATTGGAATTACTTCGAGCTTGCCTGCCACCATAGGCGGCTTTGTGGTAGTTGTAGTCGTTGTAGTAGAT